>NZ_LT859959.1:1800000-2100000 GCF_900176205.1 Bradyrhizobium sp. ORS 285 | reverse complement strand
CACGATATGCGAGGCCCGCATCCGCGCCGACGGCGTCACGATGCGCTTGCGCACGCCGGAGGCGTCGATGCTGACCACCGGCGTGTCCTCGAAGATCCGCGCTCCGGCCTTGTGCGCCAGCCGCGCCAGCGCATGAACATACGTCCGGCCGTCGAGCTGGAACGCCCGCGGGTAGTACACGCCGTGGAAATAGCGGCTGGTCTTGAGCTCGCTGCGGACCCGCTCGACCTGCCAGCCCTCGACCTCGGTGTCGAAATCCTCATGCAGCATCTGCAGCCGGCGGATCAGCGCATCGCCGGCATCGACGTTGGACACCTCGAGCGCGCCCTCGCTCAAGCCGATGCCCGGCATCGAGGCGGCCTGGGCGCGGATGAACTCGGCCCCCTCCCATGACAGCGCCCACAGCGCCCGCGCCCGCTCCAACCCGACACGCTCGATGAGGTCCGGCAGCGCCAGGTCGAACCCGGGCAGCACCGTACCGACCATGGCGCCGGAGGCGTTCCAGCCGACCTGACGGCCTTCCAGCACCGCGACGCTGGCGCCCTGGCGCGCCGCGCACAGCGCCGTCGTCAGCCCGGCCAGCCCCGCCCCGACCACGCAGACATCGACGTCGAGATCGAAATTCAGCCTCGTGCGGGCGATCGCAGCTGCGGCATCCGCGTCATCGTTCACGCTTGTGAAAGTCTCGCTCATGGCGTTTTCTTAGCGAACCCTGTGCCGGACGTCATGACGCTTTTAATGGCGATGAAGAGACGTGGTACAGCCTGACCCAGCCTGACCGATTCGAGACCGGAATCCATGCGCCGATTGATGCTGCTGCGCCACGCCAAGACCGAGACTGACGCGCCCTCGGGCCGCGACCAGGACCGGCGTCTCGACGAGCGCGGGCACCAGGATGCCGCCATGACCGGCGACTTCATCGCCAGCCACCCGCCCGGGCCGGAGCTGGTGCTTGTCTCGACCGCCGTGCGCGCGCAGCAAACCTGGGAGCTCGCGCGCGCCGCGATGCAGGACCGCGTTCCCGCGCCGCAGGTGGAATCGGTGCCCGAGCTCTACGCCGCCGAGCCGATGCAGATCCTGCATCAGATCCGTCTCGCCGCCGCGTTAGATCCCAAGCGGCTGCTGGTTGTCGGCCACAACCCCGGCATGCACGAGCTGGCGCTGGCGCTGATCGCCCACGGCGATGCCGACGCCCGCCATGAGCTGATGCGCAACATGCCGACATCAGGCCTCGCCATCTTCGACTTCGATACCGATGATTGGGGCGGTGTCAGCTTCGCGCGCGGCCATCTGCTGGCCTTCGTCACGCCGAAGCTGCTCAAGCAGGGCTCGGTCGATTGACAGGCCGAGGCCGCCGACGCGTAATGCGGCGGACTGAAGAGGAGGCCTCGCGATGTTCAAATCGATCCTGGTTCCCATCGATCTGGCCGACACCGACCTCGCCAAGCCCGCCATCGCGACGGCAGCCACCTTGGCGGAGACGTGGCAGGGCACCGTGCATCTGCTCAACGTGATGCCGATGACCCCGGTGATGCTCGCCGAATATGTCCCCGCCGACTTCGACGCCCAGCAGCGCGAAACCGCCGAGGAAGCGCTATCGATCGTGGCGCGGGAGTCCGGCATCCCCACCGAGCGCATCAGCTACACGGTTCGCCAGGGCGGCATCTACCACGAGATCCTGGAGGAAGCGGCCAAGGTGCACGCCGACCTGATCGTCATGACCTCCCACCGCCCTGCGATGCGCACGTATTTCCTCGGCAGCAACGCGGGACATGTGGTGCGCTACGCCAAGTGTTCGGTGCTGGTGGTGAGGCCGTAGCAGCTATCGGGCATGACCGCAGTGCTTGGATATCAGCCGATAAGCCGGTGCTCGTGAATGCGCCCTCTCCCCTTGCGGGAGAGGGCATGTAGGACAGCGCGGCAAGCTCGGTTGGGTGAGGGGTATGCCTCCCCAAGCGCAGTTCGCGGAGACATACCCCTCACCCAACCGCGTGAATGGATAGGCCGTACATGCCCTCTCCCGCAAGGGGCGAGGGCACTGCATCTAGCAGCGCGCTAGAAGTTCTGATCCGTAGGGTGGGCAAAGGCGCGCCCGGATAAACTTATTAGTCCCGACTGCCTGAGCGCGCCGTGCCCACCGTCTTTCGCTGAGAGATTTCGGTGGGCACGCCATCGCGCGGCTTACGCCGCACGACGTCTTTGCCCACCCTACGGACCGTCAGCCCCGCTTCTCACATCACGGCCACGCCGCAATGAACCCCTTCGCCGTGTAGCTCTCGATCTTGTCCCATTCACTCAGCACGCGGCGGCGAAACTCCGGATGCGTATGCCACAGATGCCTTGGCACGCCGAAGCCATCGACCGTCAGCAGCATCTTCTCGACCTCCGGCCAGTGCCGCTGCACCGTCATCGCATAGCGCCGTGCGGTCCAGCTGTTGCCGAGGCAGATCATCGTCGAGACATTGGCGAGACCGAGCGCGGCGTCGATCACCGGCAGCGAGAACAGGACGTTCTCACCGGTGTTCATCGCGTGGTGCTCTTCGAGGATCCGCTCCGCAGGCACGCCGCGCCTCACCATGGCGGCCTTGATCAGCGTGCATTCGGAGACGTCAACCCCCGGCGTGATCCCGCCGCTGACGATGGCATGACGGAAATAGCCCTGCTCCCAGAGCCGTGCGGCCGCCTCGGCGCGCAACTCCTCGTCGACGCGGGTGCCGAACACGAACAGAAGATCAGCGGGCCGCAGCGGCGTGTCGGCGAAATGCCGGGCGTTGATGGCGGCGATCTCACCGGCATCGGGCAGACGGTGCGCGCGGTCCTGCATTATCCATCCATCTCCGAGAGCGGCCGACCATCCTCGCACGGCCAGACGCGGGCGCGCGGTCACTTTCGACCACCGACCATGTCACCGCGTGATCACGGCAGCAGCGCGGCCGGAATGTCCGTGAACGTGTAGCTGCGCGGCTGGTTGCGGGTGATGAAGCCGCCGACATACCAGGCGAACATCGCGGCGAAGCCGATCAGGAACAGTGCGCCCGTCCACTCGGCGATGATCAGCGCGCGCACCAGGAGGCCGGCCATCGCGACAGCGAACAGCGCGATCGCGCCCAGCGCCGCGCCATAGGTGATGCGGCCGAGACCCGCGCTGAGATGCGCCGCGCTGCCACTGGCGGCGAGCCGCGCATGCAGCGCCAGGATGAAGGCACGGTAGGCCTCGCTCTGCGGCGCCATCAAGGCCGCGGTCTGCCAGGAGGTCGAGATGACGCAGAGGCGGCGGCCGTCGCGATGGATAATGTCGGCTCGGAAACGCTTGGCCTGCATCGACACCGGCCGGAACGACAGCCGGATCGCGGCGATCTCGACATAGGGCCAGAGCCCGCTGCGGCCGGCGAACCGCCATGAAAGGCCCTGCTCCGTCAGCTCGAAGGCTTGCGCGGCGCCGACCAGCGACGCCTTGTAGGCGTAGCGGATGACAGCGTCGTCGGTGGTGAGAATCTCGGAAATGGCTCGGTCCTGTTGCGAAGGTCACGCGCCTTATCCTACAAACGGAGCATGAGCGAAACGATCCATTTTCCCCGCCACCTGATCCTCGCCGGTGCGATGGCCGCGGGCGTGCTGCTGGCGCTGGCCGTGCACATGCTCGGCGCGCGCTACGGGCTCGATCTGGGCGGGCTGTGGCAGAGTGAGGGCGCGTTCATGCCGGCGGGCTCGGCGATCGCCTGGTGGCTGATCGCGACCGTCGGCTTCTATAGCGGCTATTTCATCGCCAACATCATGCACAGCGCCGTCTCCGGCGAGATCCCGCAACGCGCGCGCAATTTTCTGGTCGTAGTCGGCGTGCTGATGCTGGCCGGCATCGGCCAGGCGATCTCGGGGCCGAGCCCTGTGCCATCGGCCTCCGGCGTGCTGGCCGGCCTCGCCGCGCTCTGCCTCGGCGCGCTGATGGCGTTCTGCGGCGCCAACTTTGCGCTCCGCAAGAGCTGAGCGCCTCACCGCGCGGCTCCACTCGGCGCGCCCCAGCGGATCACGCCCGCCGCCGCCAACATCAGGGTCGCAGAGATGATGATCGACAGCCGCAGGCCGTGCATGAAGGCGCCGGCCGGCCCGATCAGCGCACCGAACAGCGCCACGCCGAAAACGCTGCCGCTCTGACGGGTGGCGTTGAGCACGCCGGCCGCAACACCCGAGCGTGACCGGTCGACGCTGCCGAGCAAGGTCGAGGTCAGCGGCGGAACCATCAGCCCGAGGCCGCAGCTCAGGCCGACCAATTGTAGCGCCATCGCGGCGTAAGGCGTGCCCGGCGCGATCGGCAACAGCGCCAGGCAGGCCACAGCCGAGAGGGCCGCCCCGAGCGCGATGGTCACGCGCGCACCTACCCGCTCGGCAATCCGGGGCGCGAGCAGATTGACCGGGAAGACGACGCCGAACATTGGTAGGAAAGCCAGACCGGTCGCGAACGGCGACAGTCCGTTGATCTCCTGGAAGTACAGGCTGAACACGAAGATCAGGCCATAGATCGCGATATTGGCCAGCAGCCCGACCAGCGCGCAGCGCGCGAACAGCGGATGGCGGAACAGAGCCAAGGGCAGCATCGGCTGGGCGGCGCGCGCTTCCTGCCAGACGAACGCCACGGCAGCGATCAGCGCGACAATGACGCCGAGCATCACAAAGCTATCGGTCCAGCCGCGAACGCCCGCTTCGATCACCGCAGCGGCGAGCGCCCCAAGCGCGATTACGGCCGCGGCCTGTCCCGGGAGGTCGACGGCGCGGCCGGGATGAACGGGAGTCTCCTGGGCGTAGGCCTTCGCGAGCCAGAGCCCGATCAGCCCGATCGGCAGGTTGACGAAGAAGATGGCGCGCCAACCGGTGAGCGCGATCAGGATGCCGCCAACGAAGGGACCAGCGGTCAATGCCAGGCTGGCGCCGGCGGCCCAGATGCCCACGGCGCGGCCGCGCGCGGTCGGATCGGGATAGGCATGGTTCAGCAGCGCCAGCGAATTCGGCACCAGCAGCGCCGCTGCCAGCCCCTGGAGGCCGCGCAGCGCGATCAGGCTGCCGGCATCGGGCGCAAGCGCGCAGCCGACGGATGCAGCGGTGAACAGGGCAAAGCCCGCCATGAAGATGCGCCGCGCGCCAAAGCGGTCGCCGAGCGCGCCCGCCGTCAGGATGAAGGCGGCAAAGGCGATGGTGTAGGCGTTCACCACCCATTGCAGCGCGGCGACATCGCCTCCCAGCCCGCTGCGGATGCTATCGAGCGCGGTGTTGACGATGGTGATGTCGAGCTGGACGACGCCGAAGCCGAGGCTCATCGCAGCCAGCGTGAGCGCACCCGCCATGCGGGATAATGGCGCCGGCGTGTCTGGCGCCTGCAGTGCCGCCGTTGATGATGGCCTCATGCCGGACCTCCTTGGATGGGGAGACGGCGCTCACTCTAGCCTTATCTCTTCATCGATGCTTCGATATCGATCGAAGAATGCCTTTCATCGATCACGCTGAACCCTCGCGACGTCAAAACGCCGCGCGGATGGCGCGGCGTTTTGTCTCAGGAGCGATGAAGGGATCAGCTGGCCGCGCGCAAATTGACGCTGGTCTCGGCGAGCTTGGTCAGCTTCATGTCGGTCGCCTTCTCCTCGTCGAGCGTCTTCTGCAGCACGGCGGCGCAGTCGCTGCGGCCGAGCTGCTTGGCCCAGGCGATCAGGCTGCCATAGCGGGTGATCTCGTAATGCTCGGCAGCCTGGCCGGCATTGATCAGCGCAGCATCCAGCACGGTCTTGTCGGCCACCTCGCCGGCGACCTCCTCGGCCTCCTCGATGATGCCGTCGATCGCCGGGCAGTCGACCGCCTTGGCTGCGATGCCCTGCATCTCGAACACCTGCTCCAGCCGCTTCACATGCGTCCGCGTCTCTTCCAGATGCGTCAGAAAGCCTTGCTTGAGCTGCTGATCGGTCGCCTTGTCCGCCATCTTCGGCAGTGCCTTGATGAGCTGGTTCTCGGCGTAATAGATGTCCTGCAGCTGATGAACGAACAGATCGTTCATCGTCTTGATGTCCTTGGTGAAGAGTCCCATTTGCCACCTGTTCTCATGGTTTGGAACATGGCGGGTCCCTCCCCGACCTGACATGGCCATGTTCGTTTTCGCACGCGGCTAACCGGCTGCTGTAAGGGTTGTTCCGGGGCCGGCGGCCGATGCGGCTCGGAACTCCGGATGCCGGCGACACGTTTTGGTCAGCGCCGTTGCGCGCGCCCGCGCGGGTAACCAATTGGACCGAACTGAGGCGGCCGCCTCTCAGCTATGTGACTGGAGTGTGACAGACCCGCAAAGCGAACCCGGAGCTGCGCTGTGTCAAGGACTGCACAAGGCGCACGTTTTAGCTTAAGGAACAGGCTGTCACGGATTGCCCGCCCTCATCGACCAATGGTTTCTTTCCTTTTCCAGACCCAAGTGCCGCCCCGCCGGGAGGATGAATGCAGCGCCTGCTGACCACGTTGTCGCGTGGCTTCAAGAAATGGATCGGCTGGAAGCGGCTGGGGATTGCAGCGAGCCTTGCGATCATCGCCTTCGCGATCACCACGCTCGTGCGCACCTTGAAGGGCGTCGACGGCGGCGTCATCTTGACGGCGCTGACTGAGATTCCGCCCGGTCACATTGCGCTCGCGGCCTTGTGTGTGGTCGGCGCGTTCTGCACGCTGACCTTCTATGACTATTTTGCGCTGCGAACGATCGGCAAGAAGCACGTGCCTTATCGCATCGCGGCGATGAGCGCCTTCACCAGCTATTCGATTGGCCACAACATCGGCGCCACCGTGTTCACCGGCGGCGCGATCCGCTTCCGGATCTATTCGGACTACGGCCTGTCGGCGATCGATGTCGCCAAGATCTGCTTCCTGTCGGGACTGACCTTCTGGCTCGGCAATTTGTTCGTGCTGGGCATCGGCATGACCCTGCACCCGGCCGCCGCCACCGCGATGGACCAGTTGCCCCCGGCGGTGAACCAGCTAATCGCGATCGGCATCCTCGGCGCGATCTTCGCCTATCTCGGCTGGCTCTACGCCGGCAAGAACCGCCGCCAGCTCGGCCAGAACGGCTGGAAGGTGGTGCTGCCCTCCGCGCCGCTGACAGTGGTGCAGATCCTGATCGGCGTCGTCGATCTCGGCTTCTGCGCGCTGGCGATGTACCTGCTGGTGCCCTCGAACCCGCCGATCGACTTCCTGTCGCTGTCGGTTGTGTTCATCCTCGCCACCCTGCTCGGCTTCGCCAGCCATGCGCCCGGCAGCCTCGGCGTGTTCGACGCCGCGATGCTGGTGGCGCTGCCGCAGTTCGGACGCGAGCAGCTGCTCGCCACTCTGCTCGTGTTCCGCGTGCTGTATTTCGTGATCCCCTTCGCCACCGCAATCTCGATCATGGGCGTCCGGGAGCTCTGGCTCAATGTCGTCAAGCCGTGGCAGGAGCGGCGCAGGCTGCAAGGGGCGATCTCGGACGAGATCGCCGCCAAGCGCGCGACGGCGACTGCGCCGGCGGCCGTCCCGCACCGGATCAAGCGCCACTCCCAGGGCTGATCTCGGGATTGATCCCGAGGCTGATCCCTGGGCTGAGCCGACGATCTTTCGCCTGATGGCGCGCGTTCGACCTTCGACCCGGTTGAACTCGCGCGGCGTCCTCTTATTTCCGCCCCATCGCTGACGTGAATCCTTGCGTATGAGCCCCATGTCCCTTCGTCCGCTGCTCGCCGCCTGCGCGCTGGCCGGCCTGCTCGCCCCTCTCGCCGCCAGCCCGGCGGCAGCGCAGTTCGGCACCGCGCCGCAGCTGCAGATCAGCTGGGAGGTGCGCAACCGCTTCCGCCTGTTCCGGGAGGAGCGCGACTTCCTGCTGCATCTCGAGAGCACGCGCGACCGCTCGATCCTGGCAGCCGAGCAGGCCCTGGGCGTGCAGAGCGACGGCCGCGGCTGGGCCCGCAACATCGTCAACCGGCTGTGCATCGACCTCGCCGGCCGCGTCAACGAGCCGTGCACGCGCGACAACGTCAAGGAAAGCTACCTCACACCGATCGACCATCCGATCACCGTGCGCCTCACCGGCCCAGTGCCGGTCGGCGCCACCTGCGCCTGGTCGTTCGATGACGGCGACGGGCCGCAGACCTCCACCTTCGACTGCGCCGAGCCGGTCAATCTGCGCGTCCGCTACGGCCGCGAGACGGTCGCCCGGGTCGACGTCACGAGTCCGGAAGGCACGCGGCAGGTCTCCACCGGGATCCAGGTCCGCGACGTTCTCATCGCCGGGCTCGGCGACAGCATCGCCTCCGGCGAGGGCAATCCGGACCGGCCGATCGCGCTCGCCGACGAAGGCTTCTGCTTCCGCTCCTATCTCGGCGGCCCGACCGCGCAATATTATCGGCCGAGCCGCGCCGGCTTCAAAGGCGGCCGCGCCTGCGAGGCACCGGACACGCTGCAGAACTGGCAGAAGCACAGCGCGGTGTGGCTCAATGCCGCCTGCCACCGCTCGCTCTACAGCTACCAGACCCGCACGGCGCTGGCGCTCGCGGTGCGCTATCCGCATGTCGCGGTGACCTACCTGCCGCTCGCCTGCACCGGCGCGACCATCGCAGACGGCCTGTTCGGCAGCCAACGCGCGCGGGAGTGCCTGCCGGGCCGTTCGCAGACCACCTGCGCCGGCGGCGTCAACGGCCAGCTCGGCGAGTTGCGCGAAGCGCTGACCGCCGCCCAGCGCCGCCAGCCGGATCGCCGTCTCGATCTGGTGCTGCTGTCGATCGGCGCCAACGACATCAACTTCTCCGGCCTCGTCGCCGACGTCATCGTCGACACCGCGACCGAGCGGACGCTGTTCAAGCGCTCCGGCGTGATCGGCTCGGTCGATGAGTCCCGCGGCGAGCTCGCGCGCGATTTGCCGCGCGGCTTCGCCAAGCTGCGCGACGCGCTCAAGCCGCTGGTCGGCGATCTCTCGCACGTCATCTACACGTCCTACGGCAACCCGGCGCTGAGCGGCCCGGGCACGCCCTGCCCCGGCGGTCCGGCCGGCTTCGAGGTGCATCCCTCGTTCAACGCCAATCCGCAGCGGCTCGCCAATGTCGCCGGCTTCGTCGAGAACGAGTTCCTGCCCGCTTTGCGTGGTCTCGCGCAGTGCACGGCCGGCGTGCTGTGCCGCGACCCGCGCACCGAGCGCATGACCTTCGTCGATGCGCATCAGCCGGCCTTCGCCCAGCACGGCTTCTGCGCGCGCTCGCCGCAGGATCCGCCGTTCGACCGCGAATGCTTCGCCGCCAATGGCGAGAGCTTCGATGCCAACATCGTCTCCGCCGCCAACGAGCCGCTGCTGTGCGGCCGCGGCGCCAGCGAATATCGCCCGTATCTGCCGCGCGCCCGCTGGATCCGCGATGCCAATGACAGCTACTTCTCGGCGATGACCTATCCGCAGGGTCTGCCGGCGGCGATGCAGCCCGCCGACATCCATGATGCGAGCTGGGGCGTCTTGTCGGCCGTCTATGGCGGCGCCGTGCATCCGACCGCCGAGGGCCACGCCGCGATGGCCGATGCCGCGTTCCCGGCCGCCGCCGAAGTGCTCAACCTCGATGCGGCTGAGCCGAGCATTTCGAGCCAACCGCTGCCGCCGGCGGGTGGCGTGCAGCAATAGCTGCAAAGCGCCCCAGCGGCCCCTCAGCACACAACAGCGCTATCGCAAATGACGATAGAAGCTTTGCGCCCAATGATTCTCCACGTCGTCATGGCCGGGCTTGTCCCGGCCATGACGGAGTTACTATCTTCGGATCGTAAGTGGCGACCGCTCAGCTCAGGTTAAAGCTCGGACGCCACGCGCCGCGAGATCGCGACACGACGTCTATGAGCGATGCGGACGCATCGGCCGCGCCACACGAACTACTTCACCGCCGCCGGCTTCTTCATCATCGGCGGCGCCTGCTTCGTGGCTGGAGCGGTGGCGGTGGTCGCCTGCGCCGGCAGATATTTGGCGAGGATCGCAGGATCGATCTGCGCCATGTTGGTATCCGGCAGACGCGTCCAGGTCTCGTCCTTGCCGAACAGCGAGATACCGAGATAGCCGTGCAGGATCAGCGACTGCCCGTCCGGAGTGACCCGCATGTTGGCCTTCCAGATGTTACCGTCGCGGGGATTGAGGACATTGCCGCCCTCGTACTTCAGGCCCTCGCGCTTCATGTCGCGCACGAAGGAGATGCCGAGCACCGGCGCATTCTTGCGGTCGTCGGTGCACTTCGAGCAGACCTCGTTGGGGTTGTCGCCGGGACGCGGAAACGTCTTGGCGATCACGCCTTCGAACACGCCATCATGATCGATGAAGAGAAACCAGCCGACGGGACGGCCATCCTCGACCTTCTGCCACAGCCCGGCCGCGGTCGGCTCTGCTGCCAGCGCCGGCCGCGTCAGCAGCGCACCGCCAACAACGAGCGCGCCGAGCGCGAGCCTCGTCACAGCAGGCATCAGCCGAAGTCGGGGAAACGCGTTGCGCATCATCATCTCACCTTGACCAAGTCACAAAATGAATGGCCGCACAGTACGGCCGTTTCGTGCATCGTTCCAGCCCATAACAGGTCTGGCGCGCCGGTGAAACCGGCACACGCAGGAAACATTTCTTCACATTTGAGTTGGTGCTGCGGCGAAAAGTTCCACGCCGTAGACAAATTAGTTGACGCCGAGCTTCTTCTGCAGGCTCGACGACGACGTCGTATACTGGAACACCAGCCGCTTCTCCGGATAGACGTAGCGATGCGCCTTCTGCGCCATCAGTGCGCCCTCATGGAAGCCGCACAGTATCAGCTTGATCTTGCCGGGATAGGTATTGATGTCGCCGATCGCGAAGATGCCGGGCACGGAGGTCTCGAACGCGGAGGTCTCGACCGGGATCAGATTGTGCTCGAGCGCGATCCCCCATTCGGCAACGGGTCCGAGCTTCATCGTCAGTCCGAAGAACGGCAGCATCATCTCGCAAGGGATGGTCTCGACAGCATTGTCGTTGCCCTTGATCGTCGCCGCGGAGAGTTGGCCATTCGCGCCTTCGAGCGCGGTGACCTGGCCGATGCGCAGGTCCATCTTGCCGCCTGCGACAAGCGCGCGCATCTGCTCGACGCTATGCGGCGCGGCGCGGAAGTCGTCGCGGCGATGGATCAGCGTGATGCGCTTGGCGAGCGGATGCAGATTGAGCGTCCAGTCGAGCGCAGAGTCGCCGCCGCCGACGATGACCACATGCTTGTCGCGGAACTGCTCCATCTTGCGCACGGCATAAAACACCGAGGTGCCCTCATAGGCCTCGATGCCCGGCACCGGCGGACGCTTCGGCTGGAACGAGCCGCCGCCGGCCGCGATCACCACGACCTTGCACTCGAACACCTTGCCGGCATCGGTGGTGACGCGGAATCCGGGATCGCCGATCTTCTCGACGCTCGCGACCATCTCGCCGAGATGGAAGGTCGGGCTGAAGGGCTTGATCTGCTCCATCAGCTGATCGGTCAGCCCCTGCCCCGTCACCATCGGCACGCCGGGAATGTCGTAGATCGGCTTCTCCGGATACAACTCGGCGCACTGCCCGCCGACCTTGTCGAGGATGTCGATCAGATGCGCCTTGATGTCGAGCAGCCCCAGTTCAAACACGGCAAACAGTCCGCAGGGACCCGCGCCAATGATCAGCACATCGGTCTTGATCGCTTCACTCATGTCGCTCTTCTCGTTGGAGGCGCCGCTCGGAGGATGGCGGCAGATGGCGGTTCCGAATTTGTAGCCAACGGGGCCGTCGCAGGGAAGGCACAAAAGCCGGCCCTCCGTGGCGCCGTCGCTTGCGCCGGTCAGCCTAGCGAGGTTTGAAGAGGGTCTGGAATGATGGAGATCAACCGGTGACAGAGACGGCCCGCCCCGACCATGCGCCTCGGCTCGAGGACTTTCCCTACCGCCTCGCGGACAATGTCCGCTTCGGCGATCTCGATCCGAACCAGCACGTCAACAACGCGGTCTATGCGACCTATTTCGAGACGGGACGGGTGACCTTGATGAAGGACCCGCGGCATGGCCTGCTGCAGGAGGGGCTCGCCTGGATCATGGTGCGGCTCGACATGCATTTCCGCGCCGAGCTGCGCTGGCCGGGTACGATCGAGCTTGGTCTGGGCGTGGTGAAGCTGGGGCGAACGTCGGTGACCTGTGAGCAGGTCGTGTTCTCGGACGGGCGCTGCGTGGCCTCGGCCACCGCCGTGATGGTGCTGATCGACGAGGTGACGCGCAAGCCGGCGCCGCTGACGCCGTATCTGATCAGGCAGCTGCAGCCGTGGGCTCGCCGGGGCGTATCGATCGCGCCCCCGGCCTGAGGCCGGGCGGCGGCTATTGGGAGGTGCCGTGAGACGAGATCCCGAAAGCGGGAAATCAGGCCTGACGCTCGGGCGTCGAGACGACGAGGCCGTCGAGCTCGTCGGAGACCTTGATCTGGCACGACAGGCGCGAATTCGGCCGGACGTCGTAGCCGAAATCCAGCATGTCCTCTTCCATCGGGGTCGGCGGGCCGACCTTCTCACGCCAGGCTTCGTCGACATAGACATGGCAGGTCGCGCAGGCACAGGCGCCGCCACATTCGGCCTCGATGCCCGGAATGGCGTTGCGGATCGCCGCTTCCATCACGGTCGCGCCGTTCTCGATGTCAACGGTTCGGGATTCGCCGGTGTGGTCGACAAAGGTGATCTTGGCCATGTGTGCTCGTGCTGCGCAGGGAATGAGGTCGGGCTGTCCTATAACGGACCGCCCTGCTCCGCGCTAGTGCCGTGGACGGCCCCTCAGGCCGCGCCGAGCATGTCCGAAATGGCCGCGCGCGCCTGCGCCACGGCGGTGGCGAGCCAGGCCAGCGCGTCGGCCGGATCGCCGGCCTGCAACGCGGTCTCCAGGCCCTCGGCGGCGTCGGCGACGTCGAGCGCTCCGATCGCACGGGCGGAGCCCTTGAGCGTGTGGGCGACGGTCGCCGCATCCTCAGGCATCACCTGCAGCCGCTCCAGCAGGCGGACGGCCTGGGTGGAGAACATTTCGAGCACTTCGCGCTCGAGCGCGCTGTCGCCGAGGGTCATCCGCCTGAGAAGGTCGAGGCTGATCGGCCCGTCATCGGGCACCAGCGGTGGCGAGGGCATCCATTCGATCCGTGACAGGTCGGGAATCATGGCGGCTATCCGGTCCGATGGGCACGCACCGCGCGCCCCTGTGGTAACCCAAGCACGACAATGGTTAATGTATCGTTACCGGCCCATTGCCGCGGGTTTGCCGCGATTTGGGCCCGGCTCCGTCCCAATCGCGGCGGAAACGGGAATTCGCAGAACTTCAAAAGGTTAACGGCGGCTGCTGTTAACGATGATTAAGAATCTCTTAACCACGGCCATTTCTTTCAACAGGCACAGCCAATAGGATGATCCCCGGATGGAGTGGGTCACCCGGCGGAATTTGCCACCCCTGGTGCCTGCGAGGGATGACGTCCGGTTCGAGCGCGGCGAGGGGGTACTCGTACGCGGCTTGCCGGAACGAAATTAAGACGAGGGCTCGGACTCAACATGGCGAACACCCCCAAAAAGGTCAAAGACCCGACTGAAGTTGCGCTGTCCGCCATTCAGGAGGCTTTGAACATCAGCGACACGTCCGCGCCCGCGGAGACCCAGGGCCCGGTCCGCGCTGACGGGGCTCCGCCGGTGATGCCGACCGGCGGATCCACTTTCGATTCGTTCGACACCCGTCCGGGAGTCGACAACCGCAGCCTGGACGAGATCGAGCCGCCGCCGCTCGCCAAGCGACGCCCGGCCAATGACGACCGCGAGACCATCGGCCAGCTGCTGCAGGCGATCCAGAAGGGCCGCCCGTCGCGTGGGGTCTATACGCTCGCGACCGCCTTTGCCGGCATCTGGATCGTCGGCTGCGTGCTGCTCACGATCGGCTTTCTGCCGTCGCTGCAGGCGCTGATCGGCCAGAGCGGCGGCGCACTCGTGCTCGCCGGCCTTGCCGCCGTGTTCTTTGCGCCGGTGCTGCTGTTCTATTTCCTGGCGAGCCTCGCCTGGCGCGGCCAGGAGCTGCGCATGATCGCGCAGTCGATGGCGCAGGTCGCCATCCGCTTCTCGGAGCCGGAGGGCGCGGTCAGCGATTCCATCGTCACCGTCGGCCAGGCGATCCGCCGCGAGGTCGCGGCGATGGGCGACGGCGTTGAGCGCGCGATCGCGCGCGCCGGCGAGCTGGAGATGCTGGTCGCCAACGAGGTCGCCGCGCTCGAGCGCGCCTACAGCGACAACGAGGTCCGCATCCGCGCTTTGCTCCAGGACATCGCCCATCAGCGCGACAACCTGGTCGGTCAGGCCGAGCAGGTCCGCAGCGCGATTTCGGGCGTGCAGATCGACCTCCGTCACGACATCGCGCTGATCTCGGATGCGATCGCCTCGCGCGTCGACGAGGTCGCCAAGAGCATCACCGGTGCGCTGGAAGAGCGCGGTGCCCACATCACTGCGGCGCTCAGCAATGCCGGCGACAACATGATCCTCGCGCTCGGCGAGCGCGGCGGCGACCTGCTGGACCGGCTCGAGGAGGCCAGCGCCGAGACCACCCGCGCCGTGCTCGACGCCTCCGAGCGGCTGACGACCAGCCTGAACTTCAAGACCGGCCACGTCCATGACGAGTTCGCCGATCTGTCCGACCGCGTCCACGAGATGCTCAACGAGCGCATCGATCGCATCACTAACGAGTTCGAGCAGCGCACGGCCGCGATCGTCGACGGCATCTCGGTTCGCACCGAGCAGGTCCACGATTCCCTCAAGGCGTCCGGTGAGTCGCTGCTGCTCGAGCTCGAGCTGCGCAGCGGCGACCTCGTCACCAAAATCGATGAGGCGAGCCAGCGCCTGTCCGGCCACATCGTCACGTCGGGCGAAAAGGCGAGCGAGTCGCTCGATGCCACTGTGAACTCGCTGGTCGCCAAGGTCGTCAGCCAGACCGAGAGCACGCACGACACGCTGTCGATTCAGATCAGCGCCTTCGATGAGCTGGTGAAGAACCAGGGCACCGAGCTCGCCGAGCGCTTCGCACGCGACAGCTCGACCCTGGGCGCGCTGATCACCCGGCACATCACCGAGTTCGACCGCACCGTGAAGACCTATGGCGGCGAGATCGTCGAGCGCATGGGGCAGCGGACCCAGGAGATCTCCGACAATCTCAAGAGCTATGTCGACACCTTCGACACCCGCCTGTCGTCCAACAGCGGCGAGATCACGGCAACGCTGGACCAGCGGCTCGGCCAGTTCGAGACCAACCTGCAGGCCAGCATCACCACGTTCGATTCCTCGCTGGATTCGAAGATCAAGTCGTTCGACGACACCGTCGGCGGCCGCCTGAAGACCCTGGAAGAAAGCTTCGACAGCCGCACGACCTCGGTCACCTCGACGATCGAGGGCCGGCTCGGCACGTTGTCGAACTCGCTGACCGATGGCGCAGCCCAGGTGCTGCACGCGATCGACTCGCGCCTGACCGTGCTGACGTCGTCGCTGACCGAGGGCTCGGCGCAGGCGATCCAGTCGATCGATTCCCGCCTCAACATCCTCACCTCCTCGCTCACCGACGGCACCGACAAGGCGCTGGAGGCGATCGATGCGCGCATCGTCAGCCTGTCGAACATCATCGACGGCCGCAGCTTCGAGCTGACCGAAGCCGTCACTGCCCGCTTCCAGGACATCCACCAGGGCATCGAGACGCGCGTCGGTTCGATCGCCACCGAGATCGATCACCGTGTCTCGCAGTTCGAGGACCTGCTCGGCTCGCGCGTCGAGGCCGTTGCCGGCCGCATCGAGAGCAGCGGCCGCCAGGCCAGCGACGAGCTGATGACCCGCGCCGAGCTGCTGTCGGCCAGCATCAAGTCGCATGTCGAGGACGCCGAGCGCTCGCTGACCAACCTCGTGGTCAACACCAGCGAGACCATCCAGACCGGCGCCCGCACGGCCCAGCAGGCGCTGCTCACCGTCTCGACCGACGTTGGCTCGCAGCTGAAGACCACCTCCGCCGAGGTCGAGCGCGCTCTGACCGAGGCCGGCAACACGGCGGCCAGTTCGATCCTGTCCAGCGCACGCGAGGCTCAGACCACCCTCGTCACCGCCTCGGGCGACACCGCCGAGCAGATCAAGTCGCTGTCGGCAGACGTCGAGCGCACGCTGACGGCGGCCGGCTCGACCACCGCCGCCACCATCCTGGCCGGCGCGCGCGAGGTGCAGAACACCCTGGTGTCGGCCTCCTCCGATGCCGCCACCCACGTCAAGTCGCTCGCCACCGATGTCGAGCAGGCGCTGACGGCGGCCGGCTCGGCCACCGCAGCCTCGATCCTGGCCGGCGCGCGCGAGGTCCAGAACACCCTGGTGTCGGCTTCGTCCAACGCGGCCGACCACGTGAAGTCGCTCGCGGCCGACGTGCAGCGCTCGCTCACGTCAGCCGGCACCGAGACCGCCGAGACGATCACGGCTGGCGCCCGCGAAGCCCAGAGCGCCATGCTCGCGGCCTCGCACGAGGCGGCCGAGCAGGTGAAGGCGCTGACCGTCGACGTGCAGCGCTCGCTGTCGATCGCCGGAACGACCACTGCCGAAGCCATCACGGGCGGTGCCCGCGAGGCGCAGACCACCCTGATCAGCGCGTCCTCGGAAGCGGCCAACCACGTGAAGTCGCTCGCCGCCGACGTGGAGCGCACGCTCGCGGCCGTCGGCACCAGCACTGCTGCGACGATCGTCGACAGCGCACGCGACGTGCAGTCCAAGCTCGTGAGCGCCTCGACCGAAGCCGCCGACCACGTCAAGTCGCTGGCGATCGACGTCGAGCGGACGCTGGCTGCGGTCGGCACCACCACGGCCACCGTCATCATCGACAGCGCCCGTGAGGTGCAGTCCAAGCTGATCTCGAGCTCGACCGAGGCGGCCGAGCACGTCAAGTCGCTCGCGGTCGACGTCGAGCGGACGCTGTCGTCGGTCGGCGCCGACACCGCCACCTCGATCCTGAACAGCGCACGCCAGGCGCAGATGTCGCTGACCGCGACCTCGGCAGACACGGCGGCGACGCTGGTCGGCAGCGCGCGCGAAGCCCAGACGCTGCTGACCACCACCACGACCGAGTCGGTCGCGGTGATCGTCGGCGGTGCGCGCGAGGCTCAGAGCGTGCTGACGGCGACCTCCACCGACACCGCGGGCCAGCTCAAGGCGATCTCCTCGGAGATCGAGCGCTCGATCAACACGGTCGCAGCCAACACCACGGATGCGATCCAGAGCAGCGCGCTCAATGCGCAGAGCGCACTCGTGGCCGCCTCCAACGAGGTCTCCACGCGCGTCAAGTCGACCTCGACCGAGATCGAGCGCTCCGTGCTCGCTGCCGGCAATTCGTTCGGCTCGGCAATGACCGGCAAGACCGACGAGATCGTCACCTATGTGCAGCAGCAGACCGAGCGGCTGTCGCAGTTCCTCGACGGCAAGCGCGGCACGCTGGTCGAGACGCTCAACTCCAAGACCAATCAGCTCACGATCGAGATCGATCGCGTCACCACCGAGGCGCTGAAGCAGATCGAGGTGCGCGGCCAGACCTTCGCCCACACCGTCAACGGCAACGGCTCCGAGGTCGCCCGCACCATCACCTCGGCCGGCGAGATGGCGACGACGGCGATCACCAAGTCGCTGAAGGATCTCGAGCAGGCCTCGCGTGCGGCGATCGAGCAGTCGCGCCAAGTCTCGGTGGCGGCCGTCACCGAGATGCAGGAGACCAGCAAGATCCTGCGCACCGACACCGTCGCTTTGTTCGAGCGTCTGCGCGAAGGCAACATCCTGCTGCAGGAGGTGCTGACCGGAGCGCACGACAACCTCAACTCGCTCGAGCGTGCGCTGGTCGCCCGCGTGGCCGATTTCGTCACCGCGATGAACGACGTCACCTCGCGCAACGGCACGGCGACGCAGACCCTCGAGGATCAGCTCAACGTCTTCAACTCCAAGACGTCGCGTGCCCTGGAGGATCTCAACTCGCTGTCGAGCCAGTTCGACGCCCACGGCAAGGCCCTGATCGAGGCTGCGGCCATCGTCGAGCAGAGCAACCGCGACGCGACCGTGTCGATCTCGGACCGCAAGACGACGCTGGAATCGCTGGTCACCACCATCGACCTGCGCACCGCCGATCTCGACCAGCGCCTGACGCGCTTCACCACCCTGCTCGACGAGTCGCTCGCGGCCGCCGAGGAGCGGGCGCGCGACATCGCACGCGTCGTGGCGGAGACCGCCGGCGCCGGCTCGACCGCGCTCAGCCGGCAGTTCGAGGCCATCCGCGCCAATGCCGAGGAGGAGCGTCGCCTCACCACCTCGCAGATGCAGGAGATCTACCAGCAGAGCACGCAGGAAGCCGATGCGATGTTCAAGCAATCGGCGGAGAAGTTCGCGACGCTGGTCTCGAGCATGAAGCAGATGACGGCCGAGATGCAGCGCGAGCTCGACGCGACCCGCAACGAGCTGCGCCGCGGCGTGCTGGAGATGCCGCAGGAGGCGGCCGAGAGCACGGCCCAGATGCGCAAGGTCATCGTCGACCAGATCGAGGCGCTGGCCGAGCTCAACCGCATCGTCGCCCATCACGGCCGTGGCCTCGACGTCGTCAGCGCCTCGCGTCCGGTTGCCGCGCCGGCCGCCGTCATCCGTCAGGAAGAGCCGGTCGTGCCGGTGGTCGCAGCCGCAGCCGTCGGCGGCCGTGCCGACATGCGCCTGCGCGAATCCGCGGCGACCAGCGTCACCAACCTGCCGCCGCCGGATCTCGGCATGCAGCCCCCCGCCCCGCCGCCGCAGCCGCGCCGGGTCGAGGCGCCACCGATGGGCCCGGTCGCCGACCAGCGCAGCGACAACTGGCTGTCGGACCTGCTCAACCGCGCCGACAGCAGCGCCGCCGGTCAGCCGCAGGCCCCGGCTCCGCGTGGCCGCGGCCCGGCGCAGCAGCCCGGCAATCCGCTGGAATCGCTCTCGCTCGACATCGCCCGTCTGATGGACCGCACGCTCGCCGCCGAGATGTGGGACCGCTACCAGCGCGGCGAGACCAAGGCGTTCTCCAAGCGCCTCTACACGCCCGCCGGCCAGAAGGCGTTCGACGAGGTCGCCCGCAAGTACCGCGCCGACCGCACCTTCAAGCAGACGGTCGACCGCTACATCACCGAGTTCGAGCGGCTGCTCGACGAGGTCGCCCGCGACGACCGCAACCCGCAGGCGCTGCGCGCGCAGCTCACCTCGGAGACCGGCCTCGTCTACACCCTCCTCGCCCACGCCGCCGGCCGGCTGGCGTGATGGGAGAGACGAAGAACGAGTAGCGGATGGCGAGCAGCCGACCAGCAATCGACAAACAAACGGAGGCCGTGAGGCCTCCGTTTCGCTTTTTGGGGTGCAATGAGCGCTTCTTCGGCTTTTGCCCGCGTCAGCCCGACGCCCGCGCTGACTCCCGGCAATACTAAGAGATGGCCACTTAGTCCCGCGCTCAGGCCCGCGCAGCATGCGGACGACGATAGACGTCAGAGCGGAAAAACTGCGCCGAGCCGACAGCCGTCGGGCTCGGTGCAGCAAAGCTCACGTCCTACTCGCTACTCCCCCGCCCGCTATTCGCCAGCGCCTCAGCGCCGCCCGCTGGTGGACGGTGCGGGGGCCGGCTGCGAGGCCTGGGCGTTGCTCGGGCTGGAATTGCTGGCGCCGAACAGGACGCGGGTCGGGTTGCGGTCGAAATTGTTCACCGCACGGCTGATGTCGGACAAGGTTCGCCGTCCGTCGGCCATCAGCGCGCCGGAGCGCTTGTCCAGGTCCTCGGCGAGCTCGCGGATCGACTTCACCGTCAGGAACAGCTCGCCGCCGTCCTTGCCGCCGGCCAGCGTATTGAGGCCGAGCATCAAGGTGTCCGCCTTGCCCATGATGCCGTCGACGCGGCTCATGACGCCATCGATCCGCTCGGAGTTGCGGGCCAGCGACTGGGTGAAGACCTCAAGGTTCTTGATCGAGCTCTTTACGGCGTCCTGGTTGTCAGCCACCACCTTGTTGATGTTCTGCAAGGTGGCGCGGATCGCCTCGGTGACATCCTGAAGCCGGGTCGGTTCGGCGCGCAGCACCGGCACGCCGTCCTCGTCGAGCGGTGCCGGCGGCGCAGCCTCCTCGCCGCCCTTGAGCGAAATTGCGGCCACGCCGGTGAGGCCCTGGAACTCGAGGCCCACGAGCGTGTCCTTGCGGATCGGCGCGTTGTTCTCGACCATCGCCAGCGCCACCACGCGGCGCGGATTGTCGAGCTTCACCGAGATGACCTCGCCGACGCGGATACCGTTGAAATTGACGCTTCCGCCGTTGCGCAAGCCCGCGGCCGGTCCCTCGAACACCACACGCAGCGGGCTGCGCTGCTTGGTCGTGTGCAGGCTCTGGAACCACAGGACGAACCCGACCGCCGCGGCAAGCACGGCCAGCGTGAACGATCCGATCAGGACGTAATTCGCCCGCGTTTCCATTACCAACTCCGGTACCGGCACGTCGCGGCAGAGATCCCAGCCGCCGCTTCCGTGCGCTCTCGGTTGGCGCCGGACTGCGGCACCCACCCCATCACCTTAGTCGCGGAAGTCCCCACTCCCGCTCACAAATATTCGTCTCTGGGGCGCTCGATGCTACCCCATCACGGCGCGTGCACGCTTGCCGTGAAAATACTGCCGCAGCCACGGATGCTCCGAGGCCTGCATGTCGGCCATCGACCCCGCGGCAATGATCTTGCCGTTGCCGAGCACGGCGATGCGGTCGCAGGCCGTGTACAGGCTGTCGAGATCATGGGTTACCATGAAAACCGTCAGCCCCAAAGTCCGCTGCAAGGTGCGCACCAGCTCGTCGAAATCGCCGGCGCCGATCGGGTCGAGCCCCGAGGTCGGCTCGTCGAGAAACACCAGCTCCGGATCGAGCGCCAGCGCCCGCGCCAAGGCGACGCGCTTGATCATGCCGCCGGACAATTCGCTCGGGAAACGATCCGCAACATCCGGCCGCAATCCGACCATCACCAGCTTTGCGACCATGATCTCGTCGAGCAGCCGCTGCGAGACCTTGAGATACTCCCGCACCGGGAACTGGATGTTCTGCCGCACCGTCAGCGAGGAGAACAACGCGCCCTGCTGGAACAGCACGCCCCAGCGCCGCTCGACGGCACGACGGCCGGCGCGATCGGCGGCATCGAGATCGACCCCGAACACCTCGATGTTTCCCGACAGCTTCGGCACGAGGCCGATGATGGTGCGCGTCAGCACCGACTTGCCGGCGCCGGACGGACCGACGAAGCCGAGGATCTCGCCACGCTTGACGTCGAGATCGAGCCCGTCGAGCACGCGCGTCTTGCCGAACTGCACGGTGACGTCGCGCACGCGGATGATCGGATCGGACACCTCCTGCGCCATCTCAGCTCACATCCCGACCGCGGCGAAGAAGATCGCGAACACGCCGTCCATGACGATCACGAAGAAGATGCCCTTCACGACCGACGAGGTGGTGTGCCGCCCGAGCGACTCGGCGCTGCCCTGCACCGCCAGGCCCTCGACGCAGGCGACGATGCCGATCACGGCGGCCATCACCGGCGCCTTCAGGAGTCCGACGGTGAAATGGTCGATCGAGATCGCATCGCGCAGCCGCAGCAGGAACGCCTCGGGATCGACGCCGCCATAGAACCACGCTACCAGTCCGCCGCCGTAAAGTGCGGCGATGTCGCCGAGGAAGGCGAGGATCGGCAGCGCGATGACCAGCGCCAGCATGCGCGGCAGGATCAGCACCTCGATCGGATCGAAGCCCATGGTCCTGAGCGCGTCGATCTCCTCGCGCATCTTCATCGAGCCGAGCTCGGCGGTGTAGGCGCTACCCGAGCGGCCGGCGATCATGATCGCGACCAGGAGCACGCCGATCTCACGCAGCACCAGCACGCCGAGCATGTCGACGACGAAGATGTCGGCGCCGAACCTGCGGAAATGGAAGATGCCCTGCTGGGCGATGATGCAGCCGATCAGGAAGGTGATGAGGACGACGATCGGCACCGCGCGCCAGCACACCTGCTCGAGATGGTGGATGGTCGAGGTCAGGCGAAAGCTGCGCGGATGAATGAAGACGCGGCCGCTCGCGACGATCACGGCGCCTAGCATGTCGATCAGCGCCGCGACCGTACCGACGATGCCGGCGACGCTGCGGCCGATCTGCCCGAGCATGCCGGTGATGGTCACGTTGGCGGCATCGTCGCCAGGCGCGAGGCTGACGCGTCGGACTTCATCCACCAGGCTCGCGTAGTTGGCCGACAAGCCGTCGATCCGGGCCTCAACGGTTCCCATCGTGAAGCTGCGGCGCAACCGCTCGATCAGCCAGGCCCCGAACGTATCGAGCTTGGAGACCTGCGACACATCGATCGAGACATCGACCTTCTTGCCGGCGAGCTTCTCGGCCTCGGCCACCAGCCGCTCGAGCGACGGCGCAAACGGCGCGGTCCAGGCGCCGGTCGCACGCAGCGACAGCGCGTTGCCCTCACCGCTACGCTGCAGATCGGGGCCGCCCTTCACGACGACCATCCTCGGAACGGACGTTGTCCGCTCCTTGACGAGAAAAATCCCACCGCGTCGCCACCACCTTGCCGGAGACCCCCATCAACAGCCATAGTCGCTCCCATCGCGCAAGTCCCCAGCGTCTCATTCCAGCTCACAAATCGCCAGACTTTCAAATGACTTCTACCAGCTTTCCAATACTGGACGCCCAGATCGGCCACTGGCCGATCTCAGGCAGCTTCACGATCAGCCGCGGCGCCAAGACCGAAGCGGTGACGGTGATCGCGGAGCTGCGACAAGGTGACATCGTTGGTCGCGGCGAATGCGTGCCTTATCCACGCTATGGCGAAACGCCCGAGGGGGCGCTGAACGCCCTGCTCGCGATGCGCGACGCGATAGCCTCCGGCCTCGATCGCGAGGCGCTGCAGACGGCGATGCCGCCGGGCGCAGCGCGCAATGCGCTGGATTGCGCGCTGCTCGACTTGGAGGCCAAGCGCAGCGGCCGGCGCATCTGGGACCTGCTCGGACGGCGGGCGCCTGCGCCCTGCGTGACCGCCTACACGATCTCGCTCGCCGCGCCTGAGGTCATGGCCAAGGCCGCAGCCAAGGCGGCGCATCGCCCCCTGCTCAAGGTCAAGCTCGGCGGTGACGGCGATCCGGCGCGCATCGCAGCCGTACGTGCGGCCGCGCCACAGTCGCAACTCATCGTCGACGCCAACGAGTCCTGGACCGAGGCCAATCTCGAAGCCAATCTCGCCGCATGCGCTGAGGCTGGCGTCACGCTGGTCGAGCAGCCGCTCCCCGCCGGAAAGGACGAGGCGCTTGGCAACATGGCCCGTCCGCTGCCCGTGTGCGCCGATGAGAGCGTGCACGACCGCAACTCGCTCGATGGCCTGCGCGGACGCTATGACGCCGTCAACATCAAGCTCGACAAGACCGGCGGCTTGACCGAGGCGCTCGCGATGGCCGATGCCGCCCGCGCGCTTGGCTTCGACATCATGGTCGGATGCATGGTCGGGACGTCGCTGTCCATGGCGCCGGCGATGCTGCTGACGCCGCTGGCCCGCTATGTCGACCTCGACGGCCCGCTGCTATTGGCCGAGGACTGCGCGCACGGGCTGTACTACGAGGACAGCCTGGTCTATCCGCCCGACGCCGCCTTGTGGGGCTGAAGCGACAGGCGCGCGCGGCCGAGCCACATCAGCGTGCCGCCGGCTGCGGCCATCGCGGCCATCGCGTAGTACACGCCCGGGCCATAGGCCGCATAGAGCGGCCCCGACAGGATCGACGCCGCCGAGCCGACCACGCCGCTGGCGGCGGAGTAATAGCCCTGCCCGCGCGCCGTCAGATACGCCGGCACCTCGCGGACCAGCAGCCCCATCGTGCCGACCAGCGTCAGTCCGAAGGTGAAGCCATGGCTGATCTGGACCGCCGCAAGACCCATCGCATGCGGCTCCTGCGCCGTCAGGGTCCAGCGCAGCACGGCCGCGATGGCGCCGATCACGACCAGGATGACTGGCGAGAGCGTGAACCGCGGCGACAGCGCGAAGATGATGATCTCCGCGAGCACGCCCATCGTCCACAGCCAGGCAATGGTGAGCCCGCTGAGACCCTGCGCTTTCCACTCGATGGCGGAGAACGTGTAGTATGCAGCGTGGCTGCCCTGGATCAGTGCTGAGGCTGCGATGATACACAGGAAGCGCGGACTGCCCAGCAGGCTCCGGCCGTCCCGAGCGGGCCCCGTGCTGCGCGGCAAAGGCGGCAGCGGCTGGAGCAGCAGGCCGCTCGCCGCCCCGCACAACGCCACCGAAAGGATGATCCAGATCAGCTCGGACGACGGGACGATGTCGGCCAAGCCGCCGCACAGCAACGTGCCGACGATGAACGCCGCCGATCCCCACAGCCGCAGGCGGCCGTACTTCAGGCCATGGCTCATGACGCCGCGCAATGCGTAGGCATCGGTCAGCGGCACCACGGGTGTCCACAGGCTGCAGAGCCCGACATAGACCAGAAAGACGAGCCAGGGCTGATGTTGACCGGCGAGAACGGCAAAGCCGGACGCGGTTGCGAGCGTCGTCAGACGCAACGCGCCCCGCAACGCCTGCCGGCGCTCGGCGAGCGCGGTGATCAGCGGCAGGACGGTGAAGCGCGTGACGGCAGGAACCGCGATGATGACGCCGATCCAGGAGGCGTCCAGTCCGATGGCCCGTAGCCACACGGGGAAAAACGGCAGATGCGTCCCCGACAGCGCGAACACCGCGCCATAGAACAGCCCCAACCGCCGCGCGAACTGGCGCGCCAATACCGGCGATGTGGCGGAGATTTGTCGGGACAGTGGCATCAATTCAATTGCGATTCGATCAATATCATGGTGATCGTTATGCCAACGCGCAGCAATTTGCGCGATGGGTTTGCCATGGTCGATGAAGTCTTCGCCCTCTCGCCGATATCCGCCCGCGCGGCACAGCCGAACGAGGCCGATTACGAGGCGATCCGCGACGCCTTCATGGAGACGTCGCGTGGCCGCTGGTTCCTGGGCGAATACGCCAAGCGCAACCGCAATGCCGACACCAGCATGGTGCTCGACGCGGTGGCGCGCATCGAGCATGCGCTGGCCTCGCAGCGTCAGCAGCAGCAGGAGCTCGAGCAGGCCGACAGCCAGGCGTTGCCTGAAGCGCTGGCGGCGATCCGCGCTGCGGTCGAGGATGCGGCTCTCGCCGCAGCCTCTGCGGTCGACAAGATGGCCCTCGAGCAAAACCTCGCGCCGGTGCGCAAGGGCACCCGGATCATCAAGGAGATCTCCTGGCGCTGGCGCGAGATCGGGGCCGACTCCCGAATTTGCGACCTGATCGATTCCCAGGTCACCTCGATCGAGTCCGCCTGCGAGCAGCTGGCCAGCGCTGATCCGAAGATCGCGTTGCTGGCGGCGTTCGACATCATCAAGACGCGGCTCAAGGAGCTGGACGAGCGGCAGGCCGCCGCCGCGCCTGAAGCCGATGCGGTCGCGCCCGTCGCCGAGACGGCTGCGCCGATTGAGACCGTTGCGACGGCTCCGGTGGCGGAGCCCCCGGCGGCAGCGGAACCAGAGGCACTCCGGACACCGGAGCCGGATCGGGCCGAGGCCACTCAAGCGGTCCCTGCTGTCACCACCCCGCTCGTCGCCGCCGTGGCCGCCATCGAGGCGATCGAGGCCTCGTCGGCTGAAGCCGCAGTGCTCGTGGCAAGCGTCACTGTCGAAGCTTCCACGGAAGACGCAAGCGCCGCAGCCGCTGCTGTGGCCGCCGTCTCCGTGGCGCCGCCCGCAATGCTCGCGGAGCCTTCTATCGCCGAGGCGCTGGTTGAGATCGAGCAGCAGGCCACGACCGAGCTGGACGATGCGGCAGCGGCGCAGGCCCAGGACGAAGCCATCCTGGAGCTGGTTGCGGCCGAGATGGGCGCGCCCGATCCGATCGAGGACGAGGAGTTCAGCCGGGCCCGGACGCTCGGTTTCGACATCGAGGAGCCCACGTCAGTCGATGACGACATCGTCGCCAGCTTCCGCGAACCGGAGCCAGCCGCGCCTGAGCCTGCTCAACCGGAGCCTGCTGAACCTGAGCTCGCGCTGACGACGGCCGAGGCACCGGCCGCGGAGACGATTGCAGCTCCGATCGCTCCGCCCGTGGAAGCTCCCCCGATGGCGCCGGCTCCAACGCCCAGCGCACCACCGCCTGCCGCACCGCTTTCGGAAGCGATCACGGTCGAGACCCTGGCGGCCATCGCGGCAGCCGTGGCTGCTCCGCCCCCAGCGCCGCCTGTGCGAGTCGAAGCCGCACCCAGTCAGCAGCTTCATGCGATCGCCGCCGCGGCTCCGGCCCCGACTGCTTCTGCGATGCCGAGGCCGACCTACGAGCCGTCCTTAGGATCGACCCTGCTCTCGAACGGCCTCCTGCAGCGTCCGCAGGCACCAGCCAACGATCCGCTGTCGCCGATCCGGCGCATGACCCAGCCCGAGAAGATCGCGTTCTTCTCCTGACGGACGTCCTGCCGGACCACGCACGTCCTCTACTCCGCGGGCCTGCTCCCGAGGTGACGCGCATCACGTACATCCGCGGATGATGCGCCTAAGCGTGTTCCTCAAGCCATTCGCTTTGCGCATGCTCGAGGAGAACGCCCGTGTCCGTTCCGCTATTCCGCGCCGACAGATCCACCTGGAAGGTCCTGCTCACCTCGGCGATCCTGGCCGTCATGGCTGCGGTCGGCGCCGGCCCCAGCAGGGCTGCCAGCAGCGACGTCGACAATCTGCAGACGCCACCGCGCGCGCTGGCTGCGCCGTCGGCTTCCACGATGAAGAACGCGCCTGCCGCCACGCTTCAGGGGCCAGAGCCGCGCGTCGCGCTCGTGATCGGCAATTCGAGCTACCAGAATGCGCCTGTGCTGGAGAACCCGGACAACGACGCCCATGCCGTGGCGAAACTGCTGAACTCCGCCGGCTTCGAGGTGATCACGGCAACCGACCTCACGCAGAACGAGATGCTCAAGGTCGTGCAGGATTTTTCGAGCCGCGTCTCGGCGCATGGGCCGAACGCCGTGGCGATGGTGTACTATGCAGGCCACGGCGTTCAGCTCGCGGGCGAGAACTACCTCATCCCGATCGATGCACGCATCTCTGCTCCCTCCGATCTCACGAGCGGCACGATCCGCCTCGTCGACCTCATGGCCACGCTCGATGCCATTCCGAGCCGGATGCGGATCGTCGTGCTCGATGCCTGCCGCAACAATCCGTTCCCGGCCATCAACGATGCCGGCCGCGGATTGGCCATCGTCGATGCTCCGAACGGATCCATCGTCGGCTATTCGACCTCGCCCGGCGAGGAGGCGCTCGACGGACGCGGCGAGCACAGCCCTTATGCTCAAGCCTTTCTCAACCTCGCACGACAACCGAACCTGCCGATCGAGCAGCTGTTCAAGCGCATTCGTCTTCAGGTCAACCAATCGACCGACGGACGGCAGACGCCGTGGGAAAGCTCATCGCTCACCAACGACTTCACCTTCTTCGGCGATTCCCTGGTTGCTGCCGCACGCCCGCCAGAGAAAGCGCCGGTGGTCCAGATGGCCGCCGACCTGCCCAGCCGCTCCGTGCGGCAGGCCTATGATTACGTGCTGTCGGAGAATCGCCCGCAATATTATCGCGAGTTCGTCGAGATGTACCCGCGCGATCCGCTGGCCGACCGCATCCGCGCGCTGCTCGCCGGTTTGGTGCAGGCGGCGGCGTGGCATCAGACAGTGCTGGCGAACTCGCCGGCGGCCTATCAGAGCTTCCGCGACTCCTATGGCGACAGCCCCTATGCGCCGGTCGCGCTGCGGCTGCAGGTCCAGCCGCGGCCGATCCCGGTGCTGCAGCCGAGCCGGCTGATGATGCCGCAGCAAATGGCCCCGATCGCACGTCCGTTCAATCCCGGCGCTCAGATCCAGGGCCAGCCCGGCCCGCTGCCGAAGCTGCCGGCCAACACCCTGCCGCCGCGTCAGCCGCTGCCGCCGACCGTCGTCACCAAGGATGCGGGCCTCAACAACGGAGGCCCCAACAAGGTCGTGGACACCCGGCCAGTCGCGCAGAACAAGATGCGCGACCAGATCGTACCGCCGGTGACCCCGCCTCCGGCTGCGAAGATCCAGCGCGATCCGCTGAAGCGCAATCCCGGCCGCCCATTCGAGACCCGCGAAGCGCGACGGCCGTTCCCCGGCAATTCCGGGCCGTTCAAGCCGAACGTCAATGGCCAGCATCCGTCGACGGCGCGTGGCCCGGGGCCGATGCAGGGCCGGCCCATGATGCGCCCTGGGACGCCGCAGGTCGCGCAGTCCGGACCGCGGATGGGCGGCGGCGGATTTGCAAAGAGCGGCATCGGCTTTCGCTAAGGCCTGAATGTCAGGCGATCAGCTTGGCAAACAGATCGGCATCGACATTGCCGCCGGAGAGTACGATCACCACCGTCTTGCCCGCGACATCGAGCCGGCCGGCCAGCAGGGCCGCGAGTCCGACCGAGCCGCCGGGCTCGACGACGAGCTTCAGCTCCCGGAAGGCAAAACCGACGGCGCGGCCGACCTCCTCATCCGAAGCCTCGACCGCAGCCGACAGCAGCCGGCTGTTGATGGCGAAGGTGATCTCACCGGGAATCGCCGCCATCAGCGCATCGCAGATGGTGCGCCCCTTGGCCTCGTGCGCCTCGCGCTGGCCGGCGCGCAGCGAGCGCGCGTGGTCGTCGAAGCCCCTGGGCTCCGCCACCACCATCTGCGTACTCGGAAAACGCGCCTTGACCGCTGTCGACACGCCCGCGAGCAGGCCACCGCCGGAGGCCGGCACGATCACGGTATCGGGCGAGAGGCCAAGTGCGGACAGGTCCTCAGCGATCTCGCGACCGACGGTGCCCTGCCCGGCGATCACGTAGGGATCATCATAAGGCGGCACCACCGTCGAGCCGCGCTTGCTGGCGATGTCGCGGGCGATCGCCTCGCGGTCCTCGCGGTCGCGATCATACAGCACGACGTCCGCGCCGAACGCCTTGGTGCGCTCGCGCTTGGCGACTGGCGCATCCAACGGCATCACGATCGTCGCGTGCATGCCGAGCAGCGTCGCGGCATGGGCGACGCCCTGCGCGTGATTGCCCGAAGAGAAGGCGACGACGCCCTTGGCGCGATCCGCTTCCGGGATCGACGCCAGCTTGTTGTAGGCGCCGCGGAACTTGAAGGAGCCGGTCCGCTGCAGCACCTCCGGCTTCACGAACACGTTCGCCTTGAACTGATCGCTGAGCACGGGAGCCGGCAGCAGCGGGGTCCGCACCGCGACGGGCGCGAGCACGCGCGCCGCCGCATCAATGTCGGCGGCGGTTACGGGGAGGATCGGAGCATGAGCTGTCATGCTCCAATTTTACCGCGCCCGCTCGCCGAGGCGCAAGGGAGCCGATGTCAGGCCGCGCGAGCGGCCAGCTGCGGAACCGGGGCCGGCTGCCGCTGCGGATCGGTCCAGGTCAGGATCTCGAACCGGCCGTCCTCGTGCTCGACCAGCGCCGTGCAGCTCTCGACCCAGTCGCCGCAATTCATGTAGCGGATGCCATCCTGGTCACGGATCACGGCGCAATGGATGTGGCCGCAGATCACGCCGTCGGCGCCATGCCGCCGCGCCTCGGCGGCAAGCGCCGTCTCGAACGCGCCGATGTAGTTCACCGCGTTCTTGACCTTCTGCTTGGCCCATTGTGACAGCGACCAATAGGGCACGCCGAACATGCGGCGGAAGAAGTTGACCAAGCGATTCATCTGGATCGCGAAGTCATACGCCTTGTCGCCGAGATGGGCGAGCCAGCGGGCGTTCTGGACGACGAGATCGAAGATGTCGCCGTGAATGATGAGATAGCGCTTTCCGTCGGTGCCGGTGTGGACGATGTTCTCGACGACGTCGATGCCGCCGAAATGCGTGCCGTAATAGCCGCGCAGGAACTCGTCGTGATTGCCGGGCACGTAGACGATCTTGGCGCCCTTGCGCGCCTTGCGCAGCATCTTCTGCACGAGATCGTTGTGCGACTGCGGCCAGTGCCAGCTCGATTTCAGCGCCCAGCCGTCGATGATGTCGCCGACCAGATAGATCGTATCGGCATCGTGGTGGCGCAGGAAATCGACCAGGAGATTGGCCTGCGAGCCGCGGGCTCCGAGATGAACGTCGGAGATGAACAACGTGCGAAAGCGCTTGGTCGGGCTTTCTTCACCGGCAGTCTCGAGTCCCATGCGCGCCCACCTAACAGTCCCTGATGACACGGCGATGACGAACGCCGCACCGGCAGAACCCATCCTGCCGGATCGCGACTGACACCGTTCGCATGACGACTCACGATGTCTTCATCACTGCCCCGCGATACCAGCGGGGTGCGACAATCAGGCGACAAGCGGGCGGCGCGCACAGGGAATTCGGCTGCCTCCTATCTGGGCACGGTGACGACGCGCAGATTGTTGGTGGTGCCGGCCTGCGCGAACGGAATGCCGGCGACGACGACGAGCAGATCACCCTTGTCGGCGAATTCCTCCTGCACGGCAAAGAACGTCGCGCGCTCGACCATCTCCTCGTAGCTCTGCACGTCCTGCGACAGCACGCTGTGCGCGCCCCACAACAGGCACATCCGCCGCGAGGTGTCCTCGTTCGGCGTGATCGCGAGGATCGGCAGGCTCGGTCGCTTGCGCGCGACGCGCGACGCCGAGGTGCCGCTCGACGTGTAGGCCACGATCGCCTTGGCGTGAATCGCGGAGGCGAGGTCGGCTGCCGCGGTGGCGACCGCATGCGGCGGTGTCTGCTCTTCGTCGGGCTGCGTCGCCTGGATGATCGAGCCGTACATCTTGTGCTTCTCGGTCGCCTTGATGATGCTGTCCATCATCGCGACTGCCTCACGCGGATATTGCCCGCTGGCCGATTCCGCCGACAGCATCACCGCGTCGGCGCCGTCATAGATCGCGGTCGCGACGTCGGAGACCTCGGCGCGCGTCGGCGTCGGCGTCGCCACCATCGAGTCCAGCATCTGCGTCGCCACGATCACCGGCTTCACCGCGAGCCGGCAGGCGCGCACCAGCTCCTTCTGCTTGCCCGGCACGTCCTCATTCGGGATTTCTACACCGAGATCGCCGCGCGCCACCATGATCGCATCCGACAGCTGGATGATGTCGTCGATGCGATCGAGCGCGGCCGGCTTCTCGATCTTGGACATGATGCCGGCGCGGCCGTTGATCAGACCCCTCGCCTCCAGCACGTCGGACGGTTTCTGCACGAAAGACAGCGCCACCCAGTCGACGCCGAGCTCGAGGCCGAACGCGAGATCGGAGCGATCCTTCGCCGTCAGCGGCGACAGCTCCAGAATCGTGCCCGGCAGATTGACGCCCTTGTGATTGGAGATCGCGCCGCTGACGATCACCTTGGCCTCGATCCAGTCGTCGCCAAGACCGATGACACGCACGCGCACGCGGCCGTCGTCGATCAGAAGATCGTGACCGGGCGCGACCGCCGCAAAGATCTCCGGATGCGGCAACGGAATCGACGTCTTATCGCCTTCGGTCCCATTCAACACAAATCGGATCGTTTCGCCGGCTTCGACCTGGATCTTCTTGTCGCGCAGGGTGCCGACACGAATTTTCGGGCCCTGCAGATCCATCAGAATGCCGATCGGCCGCTGCACCTCTTTCTCGAGCGCGCGGATCGCGGCGTGGACTTTGGCGTGATCGGCCTGCGTGCCGTGGCTGAAATTAAGACGGAACGTATCGACACCAGCGAGGAACAACCCCTTCAGCATGTCAGGTGAATTGCTGGCGGGGCCGACGGTCGCGACGATCTTGGCTCGACGGTGACGACGCATGATGTGTCCTTTCTCCCCAACCCTCTTATCGCATCTCTATGACGCGCATGCCCTGGAGCATGCGTGGACGCAGCGGAAGCGGCTGATATACCGCCCACGGCGCCCATTGCAAGCGCAACCCCGAACACGCCGAGATTGTACGGGGCAAAGGCACGCGTCAGACATTCGAGCCATGGATCGCGTCGATGACGGCGTCCGTCACCTCCTTGGTGGTCGCCTTGCCGCCCACATCCGGCGTGAGAATGCCGGCTGCACACACCTTCTCCACCGCCGCCATCAGCCTGATGGCCGCGTCGGTCTCGCCGAGATGCTCGAGCATCTGCGCGCCCGTCCAGAACGTCGCGACGGGATTGGCGATGCCCTTCCCGGTGATGTCGAACGCCGAGCCGTGGATCGGCTCGAACATCGACGGGAAGCGCCGCTCCGGATCGATGTTGCCGGTCGGCGCGACGCCGAGGCTGCCGGCGAGCGCGCCGGCGAGATCGGACAGGATGTCGGCGTGCAGGTTGGTCGCGACGATGGTGTCGAGGCTCTTCGGCTGCAGGGTCATGCGCACCGTCATCGCATCGACCAGCATCTTGTCCCAGGTCACGTCGGGGAATTCGCTGGAGACCTCGGCGGCGATCTCGTCCCACATCACCATGCCATGGCGCTGCGCGTTCGACTTGGTGACGACGGTCAAGAACTTGCGCGGCCGCGACTGCGCGAGTTTGAAGGCGTAGCGCATGATGCGGGTGACGCCGACGCGGGTGAAGACGGCGACTTCGGTGCCGACCTCCTCGGGCAGGCCGCGATGGGCACGGCCGCCCATCCCGGCATATTCGCCTTCGGAGTTCTCGCGCACGATCACCCAGTCGAGATCGCCGACGCCGACATTGCGCAGCGGCGAGGCCACTCCGGGGAGGATCTTGGTCGGGCGCACATTGGCGTATTGATCGAAGCCTTGGCAGATCGGCAGCCGCAGGCCCCATAGCGTGATGTGGTCGGGTACGTCAGGCGCGCCGACCGCGCCGAAATAGATCGCATCGAACTTTTTCAGTTCAGCGAGACCGTCGGCCGGCATCATCACGCCGTGCTTCTTGTAGTAGTCCGAGCCCCAGTCGAAGGTCTTGACGTTGAAGCTGATGTCACCGGCTCGCTTGGCCAGCGCCTCCAGGACTTGGACCCCGGCGGAGATGACCTCGGGACCGATGCCGTCGGCGGGGATGGCGGCGATGGAATGGGTGCGCATGAAAAGAGCTCCGTGTGAGGGGTCAGGACTGCGTGGCCGCTGCGGCCTTCGCATGTTGTGATCGCGCGAGCAACAAGGTCAGCAGCGCCGAGACCACCAGCAGGCCGGCGACGAAATAGAGGCCGCCTTCGAAGCTGCCGGTCTGGTCCTTGATCCAGCCGATCATGGCCGGGCCAACGAAGCCGCCAAGATTGCCGATCGAGTTGATGGTGGCGATCCCAGCCGCGGCGGCCGAACCGGACAGGAACATGGTCGGCATGCTCCACAGCGGCGGCTTCGAGGAGGAGATGCCGACATTGACGAGCGTGAGCGCGGCGAGCACTGCGGCGACGCCTGTCGACACCCCCGCCAACCAAAGGCCAACGGCCGCAAGCACGCAAGCCAGCACGACGTGCCAGGTCCGCTCGGCTGTCCGGTCGGAATGCCGCGCCCAGAGGATCATGACGACGACCGCGATCGTTGGCGGAACCGCATTCAGGAAGCCGACGGCGAGCGACGACAGGCCGAACTGCTTGATGATCTGGGGCGCCCAGACGCCGAGCGTGTAGAGGCCGGCGGATGTGCCGAAATAGACCAGCGCGAGCGCCAGTACGCGGATGTCGGTGAGGCCGCGCCAGACACCGTGGCTGGCGGTGGACGCCTTGCTCGCGCGCTCCGTGTTCATGGTCCGCACCAGCCAGTCGCGCTCGTCGTCGGGGAGCCAGCGGGCCTGCTCCGGGCGGTCGGTCATGTAGCCGAGCACGACGAAGCCGAGCAGCACCGCCGGGATTGCCTCGATCAGGAACAGCCACTGCCAACCCTTGAAGCCAAAAATGCCGTCCATCTCCAGCAGCGCGCCCGACACCGGCGATCCCAGGACGGTCGACAGCGGCGCGGCCGCCATGAACAGAGCGGTCACGGCGGCGCGCTGCCGCGCGGGGAACCAGTAGGACAGATAGAGAATGATGCCTGGAAAGAACCCTGCTTCCGCCGCACCGAGCAGGAAACGCAGCACGTAGAAGCTCATCGGACCCTGGACGAAGGCTATCGCGCCCGACACAAGTCCCCAGGTGATCATCACCCGCGCGATCCAGATCCGCGCGCCGAACTTCTCGAGCGCGAGGTTGGAGGGAACCTCGAACAGGAAATAGCCCCAGAAGAAGATGCCGGCGCCGAAGCCATAGGCCGAGGCCGACAGGCCGATATCCTTGTTCATGGTCAACGCCGCGAAGCCGACATTCACGCGATCGATAAAGGCTACGAAGTAGAGCAGCATGATGAAGGGGACGATGCGGATCGTGATCTTGCGCAGCACGCGCGCTTCCAAGTCCCCGGCCATCGTCACCTCCCACCACGCGTCTTTTCATTGTCCGAGGACGGTAGGCGGCTTGAGGGGCTGGCATCAATGTCCCGGACATTATACAAAAAAATGATATAATCGCCGACCGGGGATCGTGTCTGATGGAATTGCACCAGCTTCGCTGCTTCGTCGCCGCCGCCGAGGAGCTGCATTTCGGCAAGGCGGCGCAGCGGCTGCAAATGCAGCCCTCGGCGCTGGGACGCCAGATCAAGCTGTTGGAGGACAACCTCGCGACCCGGATGTTCATGCGGACGACCCGCGCGGTGTCCCTGACTGAGCACGGGAGCGCGCTGCTGCGCGACGCGCGTAGCATCCTGGCGAAAGTCGAGGCGGTGGAGACGTCGTTTCGCCGCCGGGCGCGCGGCGGGCGGGCGCAAAAGCTCCGTGTGGGCGCCGTCGATAGCGCGGCTGCGGGCCTGCTGCCGCAACTGCTGCATGACTTCCGGGAGGCGTTTCCCGAGATCGCCGTGCAGCTCATGGAGGAGAAGACCATCCGGCTGTTGCCGAAGCTGCTCTCGGGCGCGCTCGACATCGCCTTCGTCAGGCCACCGGAGCGGAGCGACTCCCGACTCGAATTCCGCACGCTGCTCAGCGAGAGCGCCGTGGTGGCATTGCCGCAGCGGCACCGGCTGGCCGCGCGTGCGTCGGTGTCGCTGGCCGACATCGCCGACCAGCCGCTGATCGTGCCGGACCGCCGGTCGCGGCCGCACAGCCACGATCTCACGATGAAGCTGTTCGCGCAGGCCGGGCTGACGCCCGAGGTGGCGCAGATCGCCGACGAGAAGCAGACCATCGTGCATCTGGTCGCCGCACGGCTCGGCATCGCCATCGTGCCGCGGTGGACGTCGCGTCTCGCGGTGTCCGGGGTGCGCTTCGTGCCGCTCCGGCTGAAGCGCGGCAGCACCGCGGGACGGCTCCCGTTGGCCGCGGCGTGGCTGCGCGGCTCGCGCGATCCTGCGCGCGAGGCGATGCTCGTTGTTCTGGAGCGGCGGCTGGCGAAGTACGCGCGGGGGGCGTGAGGCACGGCCGTTTGCCGCGAGCTGACGATGCCGCAACAGCTCGGCCTCATGGTTCGAGACGCGCGCCAAGCGGCGCGCTCCTCACCCTGAGGGTCAGCAACTTTCGAGGTGGAGTGGCCAAGCTCGAACTCAGCTGGCCTCATGCCACTCGTGCAACAAAAACCGCCCTCGTCCTGAGGAGCGCGCCCATGGGCGCGCGTCTCGAAGGACGGCCGCAGGCGAACCTGCTCCCACGCGTCTAACAACAATCCCCCAAAACCCCTACCCCAGCGGCGTCTCCGCGATATCCAGCAGCGCCCCGAGGCCGTGGCGCAGGCCGCGCATCGGCTGCTGCTGCGAGGACAGGCCGAGCGCCACCATCGATCGTCCGGTGACCTCGTAGACATGGCCGAACGGCAGCGACTGCACCTGGGCATCCGGCTGGTTGGTGTCGATCAGCGCCAGCCAGTTGTGCCCCTCGGGCACCGAGGGCAAGGTGAAGTTCACCACGTCGAAATGCGCATTGTAGATCAAGAGAAGCGTCGCATCCGAGCCGCGCCGCTTGACCCCGGTCTCCTGGGCACGGCCGTCGAGCAGCATGCCGAAGCAGCGCGCATGGCCGTCGGTCCACTGCTCCGTGGCCATCTCCTCGCCGGACGGATCGAGCCAGGTCACATCCTTGACGTCGAGTTCCTCGTTGAGCGAGCCGACCAGGAAGCGCGACCGGTACAGGATCGGAAACGCCTTGCGCACCGCGATCAGCTTGCGCGTGAACTCGCGCAGCTGCCGCCCTGGCGAGGTGATGCCCATCCAGTCGAGCCAGCTGATCTCGTTGTCCTGGGCATAGGCGTTGTTGTTGCCGTGCTGGGTGTGCCCGAACTCGTCGCCGGCGAGCAGCATCGGCGTGCCGTGCGACAGCAGCATCGTCGCCAGCATGTTGCGCTTCTGGCGTTCGCGCAAGGCCGTGATCTCGGCATCGTCGGTCGGCCCCTCGACGCCGCAATTCCAGGAATGGTTGTTGCTGTGGCCGTCGCGATTGTCCTCGCCGTTCGCCTCATTGTGCTTGTCGTTGTAGGAGACGAGATCGTTGAGGTTGAAGCCGTCATGCGCGGTGATGAAATTGACGCTCGCCCACGGACGGCGGCCGCGCTTGTTGAACAGGTCGCCGGAGCCGGAGATGCGCTTGGCGAAATCGGCGATGGTGCCGGCATCGCCCTTCCAGAACGCGCGCGTGGTGTCGCGGAACTTGTCGTTCCACTCCGCCCAGCCCGGCGGAAACTGGCCGACCTGATAGCCGCCCGGGCCGATGTCCCAGGGCTCGGCGATGAGCTTGACGCCCGACAGCACCGGGTCCTGGCGGCAGGCATCGAGAAAGCCGCCGCCCTCGTCGAAGCCATAGGGCTCGCGCGCCAGGATCGTGGCGAGGTCGAAGCGGAAGCCGTCGACGCGCATCTCGGTCGCCCAATATCGCAACGAGTCCGCGACGAGCTGGAGGACACGCTGATGCGACAGGTTCACCGTGTTGCCGGTGCCGGTGTCGTTGATGTAGTAGCGCTTCTGGTCCGGCAGCAGCCGGTAGTAGCTGGCATTGTCGATGCCCTTGAACGACAGCGTCGGGCCGAGCTCGTTGCCTTCGGCGGTGTGGTTATAGACCACGTCGAGGATGACCTCGATGCCGTTGGCGTGGAACTGGTTGACCATGGTCTTGAATTCGGTCGCGAGCGGCGTCTTCAGATAGCGCGGCTCGGGCGCGAAGAAGGCGATGGAGTTATAGCCCCAGTAGTTGCGCAGGCCTTTGTCGACCAGATAACTGTCGTCGATGAAGGCATGGATCGGAAGCAGCTCGGCCGAGGTGATGCCGAGCGAGCGCAGATACGCGGGAATGTCGTGATGCGCGAGGCCGGCGAAGGTGCCGCGATCGGCCTCCGGCACCAGCGGATGCAGCTTGGTAAAGCCCTTGACGTGCATCTCGTAGAAGATCGTCCGCTCCCACGGGATTTCCGGCTTGCGCGCGGTGCCCCAGGTGAAGGCAGGATCGATCACCCGGCACTTCAGCATCAACGGCGCGCTGTCTCGATCGTCGAAGGAGAGATCCTTGTCGGCATGGTCGAGCTGATAGCCGAACAGCTCGGGCCCCCAGCGCAGTTGGCCTACGAGCTGCTTGGCATAGGGGTCGATCACGAGCTTGTTCGGATTGAAGCGGTGACCGGCGTCGGGCTCATACGGCCCGTGCACCCGATAGCCATAGACGGTGCCGGGACGCGCGGTCGGCAGATAACCGTGCCAGACCTCGTCGGTGTATTCCGGCAGCTCGATGCGCTCTAACTCGGTCTCGCCGGTCTCGTCGAACAAACACAGTTCGACCTTGGTCGCGTGAGCCGAAAAGATCGCAAAGTTGACGCCGAGGCCGTCCCAGGTCGCGCCGAGCGGGAACGGCCGACCTTCGCTGATCTTGGCCTTGCGCAAACTGAAAGCGGCCTGCGTCAGGGCGTCCGCCCTGTCAGTGAGTTGATCCATGGCTGCCCCCTGCCCGGTTGAGTGGTCTAGTGCGTTTCGGATGTTGCAATGGCCTCAGCCGCAACGGTCTCCGTTGCGGCCACGGAAGCAATGACGTCGGCGGGCGGCACATCGGCCGGCACCGACGCCTTGGTCCGCTGGAGATGAACCTCCTTCGAAATGGAGGCGATGGAGTTGCCGATACGGCCGACGATCTCCGCCAGTTCGGCCTGGGTGACGCGCAGCCGGCGCGTGACGATGCGAACCTGGACCTTGTCGGTGAGATCGAGCTTGTTACGGATCGGCTGGATTTTGGGGCGGCGCATGTGGCTCCTCCTGCATGAGTTCAACCGCGGCTCCGGAATTTGGTTCCCGCGGGAAACCGCACTGCGACAATGCCGACGGGCCATTGCAGAGAGATGTCCGCCTCTTGAGGGTATGCAAGGTCGATCTCGCGGCGGCATCCGCCCGAGTGATGTTGGCGATGTTGCCCCCGATCGAACAGAGATCGAGCAGAGGGCGCAGGGAATGCCGGGCGCTGGCCGCAACCCATGGCCCGCCTGCAGAAAAGAAAGCAGGCGGCAGTCACCACAGGTTCAGCCGAGGCATCCCGGCATTCCCCGCGCGATGGTTTTCACGCTTATGTCGCGCTCTCCCCAGTGTCCGGCTTTTAGCCACTGTCGCCCGGGGATCATCGCCCCCGGACTTGACGCCAGCATCGGGGCGCCAGGACCACGCGATTTTGCGTCCGCAAGCCTGCCGTTCGTCCGCGCGGGTCTCCCCACGCTGCGACAGGCCTGCAGCCACCGCATCCCGCGCCCAACGTTTCGTGACGATCGCGAAGCGCCCCTCTCGAGGAGCACGGGATGGCGACAGTGAACCACGATTTCCGAAAAATAGCAACATAATTATTTATTGGCGAATGCGGCGCGAACGGCTGGTCGCCCTGCCGTAGGGTGGGCAAAGCGTCGCCGAAGGCGGCGCGTGCCCACCATCAACACCGCCCGAAACGCGCGGTCACGATGCGACGCGGCGGTGCCGCGTGCACTTCTTTGCCCACCCTACGGCAGTGATCCTAAGTGAGCACCGGGGGTTCGTGTGCTACGTACGGCCGTCGGCGCGCGTCGGGGTGCGCAACGGCGTCTTGGAAGTGGACATTCGGGAGTATCGACATGGCAAGTCCGACATGCGCAAAATGCGAAGGGCACACGTTTCAGCGAGGCCATATCGTGCCACTCGGAGAGCAGCGCGGCGTTTCGGTCTTGCATTGCGTAGGCTGTGGGACCGTCGCTGCAGTTCTCGACTCGCAATCATCCATCGAGAACCTGCAGAGGCAGGTCGCGAGCATCGATGCCGGTCTCATCCGCATCGTCAAGGCGATGCAAGAGCTCTGACGGGAACGGGAGGGCGCCAGTACGGCGTCTATCGGCCAGGCAACTTACGGTGCCGCTCAGACGACCGTTGCTCCGGCGGGCGTTGCCCGTAAGGGTTCAGCAGGCACATGGCAGACAGGCTTGCAGCCGCCATCTTGCACGCTTCCCAAGACCTGTACTGGCACGAGATCGTGGTGGAGCCGCCCCACTCCCATATCTGCAGGCACACAGGATCGTTGCCATCGAACTGTTGAGCCGCGGCTGGAGCGGTCGCGAACACGGTGATCGAAGCCATGACGAGGAGCGTGCGCATCATGGCCCATCTTGGCACGAGGCTAACCGATCCGAAAGGGCCTGCCGGCGCGGCCATGTGCGTGCAGGCTTGATCTGCCGGTGCGGCGGGTTCGGGATCCCCACCGTCAGGTGACCATCTCTTGCTCCGCTGGATAAGCCCGCCGACGGCCTCAGGGCCTCCGCTGAGGTCTGCCTCCTGTATGAAGCCGACCAGCCTTGCTTGACTGCTAGAGGTCCGCTTGTGACCCGAAGCGGAAGTCGTACGAGCCTTCATTCAAAATTGAGCATTCTGCGCCTTATCCTTTGCCGCAGATCTTTCTACAACCTAACGGTGCTCGATGGCCAAGAGTCGCGGGCCTCCAACAGAGGATGTCCGCGACCTTTAACTCGGTTCGTCCTATGAAGCAGCAGAATCCTTCAATCAGATGTCCCTTAGCCCCAATGTCGCGGAGGGCTTTAGTCGGAGCCCTGCTATGCGCGCCCTTGGCTGCATGTGGCCGTGAAGCCGAGCACGCGGATCAAGGGTTGTCGGCTCCGCCGGACGCTCGCGAAGCCGCGCCTGAGAACCAACCGCTTCCTGTTCCATCCGATCAAGCCAATTTCCAGCGACTGTGGAGCGCAGCTCGCATCAACAATCGTACTTTTCACGGACCGGTGCTGAATGAACTACCAAGGGAACTGAACAATTGGACTGGCAAGTTGCTCGTCAGGAACATCGCCAACGGCCAAGTCCAATTGTTAGTGATCCGGATAGCGGACAACCTTGCCGTTGTTGGTTACGGCTACAAAGATAGAGTGCTGCGAGCCTATGCCGACAACTACGTTGAGTTCAGCGCAACGCAACTCGACGATTCTCTCGTATGGCGCAACTCGGATGAATTGCAAGTTGCGGGCATTTGGGCTCTGGTGAAGGTGAATCTGAATAGCATCACAACACCTCGACTTCCTCGCGGGCCCGGATGGTGATCGCGACTTCCGTCAGCGACTGCGGGGCGGTCGCCTTGCGCGTGAGACCAAGCTTCTGCTTCTGGCCCAAAGCAGAAGAAGCCAGGGCTATTGAGATTTCGCCGCTCGCACGTATCCAAATGCTGCGATGACGTTGGGGGCGTGATCTCGTAGTTCTCGATGAACTCGCCATTTCGAGATTTGAACGATCCCGACAGCTTGTTCGTGACTGGGCCGACGCGGCGACTGCGAACATATTCAGTAGAAGTCTTCTCGCTTCGTGGTTTGCCCCGCAACGTTCTTTAGAGCCCTTCGCCGGAGAAGACGCTGCTGCCCTTGCATCCGCGCCAACGCGCCTGCCCCAAACCGCTCCCTGGGGTTATGGGTCCCGGCGTTCGCCGGGACGACAGCGGACTTGTTGATCCACCGTGCCACCATTCTTGACACTTGCACGCGAGATGGCACGCCCTCTCGTCAGCCGCGCATGTCGACGCGAAGCTCTGCCGGCCGACCGTGAAGCGCGCCAAACCACTGCCAATGGCCTCCTGTCAGCCAATAGCACGAACGTGCCATGGCGATTTCCACGCGCGCGGATGAAGATCAGACAGCAGCGGAGCAAGCGAACGGGCGCGTGCTGCTGCGAACATTCAGGCGGAGATTGCAAGGCGGAGATGGGAGATGACGGGCAGAGCCCTCTGGTCGGTCCTACGTCGCAGTTGGGTAGTCGCAACGGCTGCACTCGGCGCGGTCGCCAACCTGCTTTGCATCATCCTCACGTTCCACAGGGATGCCCTGACAACTCATGATTTCGATCACGGGGTCGTCGCGGGCGTATGGTTGGCCCTTCTCTTCGGCATCCCTCTCCTGCCCCCCAGCTTCGCCCTGTACGTATTCCGCCGCTTCGCCCCCGTCGTGATCCTGCTGACCACGCTGCTGCTCCTGATCCTGACAATGAATATCAATGAGCTCATTCGCTACCGGGAGAGCGGCATCTTCGAGCGCTTTCCGAAGTGGGACACGCCCGGTGTTGCCCTGCTCTTTCTGAGCATGTTTGCGGCCGCGATGGTCGTGGTACGGGCTATCATCTGGCTCGTCGTTTTGCTGCAGGGGGACGATCCGGACACGTCCGCCTCATGATCCCTCGTCCTCGTGGGACCGCGCAGATCGTGCCGGATTCGCAACGCCATCACCGCAGTCCCGGCACCATCCGTTTCAAGGTCCGGTCGTGCAGCCAGTAATGATGCAGCAGGGCAGCGGCGGCATGCAGGCCGATCAGGATCATCAGGCCGTTGGCGAGAGCCTCGTGCATCTCCTTCAGGTCGTGGGCGAAGCCGCGGTCGCCGACCCAGGGCGAGGCGATCTCGAACAGCCCGAACACGGGAAGCGCATAGCCGCGGGCGAACTGCGTGAGGATGCCGAGGACCGGAATGGCGAACATGATGCCGTAGATCAGCAGATGCACGATCTCGCCGGCGTGAACGGTCCACGACCCGAACCTGGTGGCCTCGGGCACCGGCGGCGGATCGGCAAGGCGCCAGGCGAGGCGCGCCAGCGCGAAGCCGAGCATCGACAGGCCGAGCGAGGCATGCATGAACAGGCCCAGATCGTGGGAGCCTCGCGGCAGCATGTCGCCGAGATGACCGGAGATCCAGGCCGCAGGCACCAGAATAGCGACGATCCAGTGCAGGCCGATCGCGACGGAGCCATAGGTCTTGGCGGAGTTTCGAATACGCATGAGACAGCTTCCTTCGGACAGGGGTTCCTGGCATCCGCTGGCGGACGCAGGGTGGCATGGCCGAAGGGATAGCTGATCGGCGGCGTCGCGCGGCTGACGCCGACTGTCAGCCCGCTGTCAGGATGGAACGCGGCGTCTCAGGCGCACGCGCCGGCGCTTCACTGCCGCGGAGCGCCGCGATCAGCGCCGGTGCGATCGTGATCTTCGCGCCGCCGAGCGCGGAGCGGCCGATCTGCAAACGCCAGCCATAGGCCTCGAGCACATCCTGCACGATCGCAAGCCCGAGGCCGCTGCCTGGGCCCTGCTCGTCGAGGCGGCCGCCGCGCTCGAGCACGCGGCCGATCTTTGCGTCGGGAATGCCCGGACCGTCATCCTCGACGGTGACGATGACAGGAGCAGCGCTTGCGGTGATGCGGACCGTGCCCGTGGCGTGGCGCGCGGCGTTCTCCAGGAGATTGCCGAGCACCTCGGCGAGATCGGTGCGGTCCATCGCCACCCGCAAGCCCGCGGGCACCTCGCCATCGAAGCTGACATGGGCGGCGGCGGGCGTGCGCGCGAGCGTACCGAGCAGCGCGTCCACCAGCGGCGCCAGCTCGGTCGCGGCCTCCGGCCCGCCGCGCGCCTTGCCGCGCAGCCGCGCCAGCGCAAGCTCGCGATCGACCTGGCGGCTCATCGCCTCGGCGACGTCCTCGACATTGCGCGCCAGCTCCAACTGGCCGAGCTCCTTCAGCCGCGCGGCATCGGCGGTGAGCGCCGCGAGCGGCGTTTTGAAGCCGTGAGCGAGATCGGCCGCGCGGCTGCGCGAGCGCAGGATCTCGCGGCTCTGCGCATCGAGCAGCGCGTTGACCTCCTCGACCAGCGGCGCCACCTCGGTCGGCACTTCGACCGGCAAATGCTGGCGCTGACCGCTGCGAATCTCGGCGACCCGACGGCGCAGCACCGCCAGCGGACGCAGGCCAAGACTGACCTGCACGGTGGTGCCGATCGCCAGGATGATGGCGAGCACGGCGAGCGCAATCGACAGATCCTTGGCGAAGGCGCGCACCGCGCTGGTGGCGCCGTCGAGATCATAGGCAACGGCCGCGCGGACGCGGATCTGGCTGCCCGGATTCATCACGATGCCGCGCTCGGCGACCAGCACGCGCGCCCCGACCGGTCCGGTCAGCTCGTGCTGATGCACGTCGCTCGGGCCGGGCTCGTCGATCGGCAGCGGCAGGATCGTGTCCCACAAAGAGCGCGAGCGCAGGAGCTGGCCGTGATCGTCGGAGATCTGCCAGTAAAGGCCTGACAGCGGCACGGTGAAGCGCGGATCGGCCGGCGGCCGCGCCACCATGATGCGGCCGTCGGCATCGACCTCGAGCCCGTTCAGCAGTTGGCGCAGATGCACATCGAGATCGGAGGCGAGCGTCCGCGCGACATGGCGCTTGAACAGCACGACCATGCCGGCGCCGGCGACGCCGAGTGCGACCAGCAGCGCGATGGTGCCCGCCGCCACCAGCCGCAGCCGCAGCGAGCCGAGCCTCATTCGGCCGTCTCCGGGATCATGTAGCCGAAGCCGCGCCGGGTCTCGATGATGTCGGCGCCGAGCTTCTTGCGCACGCGGCGGATCAGCACTTCGAGCGCGTTGGAGTCGTGATCATGGCCGAGGCCGTAGACGTTCTCCTCGAGCTCGTGCTGCGGCACGACGCGCCCGCTCTGGCGCAGCAGATAGGCGATCAGCCGGTATTCCAGCTGCGACAGCGCGATCGGCACCCCGGACAGGCTGACCTTCATCTGCCGCTCGTCGAGCGTGAGGTCGCCCGACGACAGCACCGGCGCGGCGTGGCCCGACGACCGCCTGACAATGGCGCGCAGCCGCGCCAGCAGCTCCTCATTGCGAAACGGCTTCGGCAGATAGTCGTCGGCGCCGGCGTCGATGCCGTCGACGCGCTCGGCCCAGCTCGCGCGCGCCGTCAGGATCAGCACCGGCATGTGCCGGCCCGCACCGCGCCAGCGCTTCAGCACCGACAGGCCGTCCATGCCGGGCAGGCCGAGATCGAGGATGACGGCGCCATAATCCTCGGTATCGCCGAGAAACCAGGCCTGCTCGCCATCGCCGGAGGTCTCGACCAGATACCCCGCCGCCTGCAGCGTCCGCGACAGATCGGACGACAGCCGCGGATCATCCTCGACCAGCAGCACACGCATCTATTTTTCCTCGACCCGCTCGATCTCCCCGCTGCGCGCATCGACATAGACCTCGCGCACGCGGCCGTCGCGGCCGATCATCCGAAACTCATAGCGCCAGCGGCCGCGCTGGCGCTCGATGTCGATGCCCGTCACGTCACCCGCGATCCGGCCGCGCACGCGCGGCAGGATCTGCGATAGCGGCAGAACATCGCCCGCTTCCACTGCATGACGCACCGCATCGCGGCGCTCACGATCGTCCTCGCGGGCGTCGGTCGCCGCCGATGCCGCCGTCGAGATCAGCATCGCCAGTGTCGTGATGCGCATGAACCGTCCGATTTGAGGCAAATGCATGATCTTTCCGGGGCTCGGCGCTTCGCCGGCCGATTGTAGATTGCGGAGCATTCGCAAATGCTAAGAAGGCCGTGTGGATTTTAGTGTGGGCTTGCGATGTCCAAATTGCGCCTGAGATCGATGCGGATGTCGAGACTCGCGCTTATGCGCCATCCTGCCCGAGACAAGCTGACAAATCGCTGACGCGGCACGACAGGTTGTCGTCAGCGCCGATGCAACAGACTGCCACACGTCCCCGACGGAGAGCGGGGCAAGAATGAGCTCGGAGAGTGTGGGTATGCGTAGGACGTTGACATTGGCCGTGATGCTGGCGGGAGTCGGTGGGATTATCGCGGTGGCGCATGCCAGCCAGGGCCCGGAGCTCGTGCCGGTGAGCCGCGCCCCCGTCGCCGTCATTCGTCTCCCAGCCGTGCACGTCCACGACGATGACCGGATGCTGAGCTACGAGCCTGCCCGCCGCGAGCGCGAAGGCGACGACGACGATCAGGACGAGCCGCGGCGCTGACGGCGGTCTAGGCGGCCAGCCCCGCCTCGTACCAATCCCGGCTCGCCTTGACGATCCGCACGACCGACAGCATCACCGGCACTTCGACGAGCACGCCGACGACGGTCGCCAGCGCCGCGCCCGACTCGAGCCCGAACAGGCTGATGGCGGCGGCCACGGCAAGCTCGAAGAAGTTGCTGGCGCCGATCAGCGCTGCGGGCGCAGCGACGCACCAGGCGACGCCGAGCCGTCGGCTCAGCCAGTAGGCGATGCCTGCATTCAGATAGACCTGGATCAGGATCGGTACGGCGAGGATCGCAATGACGACCGGCTGCTTGAGGATCTGCTCGCCCTGAAACCCGAACAGCAGCACCAGCGTGGCCAGCAGCGCCATCAGGGAGACCGGCTGCAACACGCGCAACGTCCGCTCGAAGGCGTCAGCCTCGAGGCGCAGCAACGCCCGACGCCAGAGCTGCGAGACGATCACCGGCGCCACGATATAGAGCAGCACCGACAGCAGCAGCGTCGTCCAGGGCACCGAGATCGAGGCGACGCCGAGCAGCAGTCCGACCAGCGGCGCAAACAGAAACACCATGATGACGTCATTGAGCGCGACCTGGCTCAGCGTGTAGTGCGGCTCGCCCTCGCAGAGGTTGGACCATACGAACACCATGGCCGTGCACGGGGCCGCCGCAAGCAGGATCAGGCCGGCGATGTAGGACGACAGCTGACCTGCCGGCAACATCGGCGCGAACACATGGCCGATGAACAGGCTGCCGAGCAGCGCCATCGAGAACGGCTTGATCGCCCAGTTCACCAGCAGGGTGACGCCGATGCCGCGCCAATGCTGCTTGACCCCGCCGAGCGCGGCGAAGTCGATCTTCAGCAGCATCGGGATGATCATCAGCCAGATCAGGGCCGCGACCGGCAGATTGACCCGGGCGATCTCGGCTGCGGCGACGGCGGCGAAGACGCCGGGCATCAGGTGGCCGAGAGCGATGCCGACGGCGATACACAGCAGAACCCAGATGGTTAGATAGCGCTCGAAATTCGTCATGGGATCAGGCCACGTCGCCGCGGAACGAGATTGCGCCCTCGCCTGCCCCGCTCTCGCGCAGCCGTGTCCCGTAGATGCGATCAGGCACGGCTCTTCTCCTTCCGCGTCGGCGGACAACAGGGCGTGAGACTTGCGATGAGGGGCGCGCAGACCTCGGGCCGGCCACCGCAGCAATCCCTCACCAGGAACAGCGCGACCTCCTGAAACGCCATGAGATCCGCCCGGTAGACGATTGAGCGGCTGTGCCTGATCGAGCTGACTAGGCCGGCGCGGGCCAGCACCGAGAGGTGCGATGACAATGTGTTCTGCGGCACTTCGAGCAGGCGTGCGAGCTCGCCGGCCGGCAGGCCCTCAGGCTCGTGCTGCACCAGGATCCGGAAGGCCTGCAGCCGCGTCGCCTGCGCAAGCGCAGCCAGGGCCAGGACGGCTCGCTCGCTTTCCATATATCCAGAATTATCGATATATAAGACTGACGTCAAGGATGGTGTTGGCGTGGCGCAGGTTGCGGCCTCGTCCGCGGCCTCAGCACAAACGCAGATGGGTGTCGCGCACGGTGAGTTCGCCGGATTTCTGCATCCGCGCCAGCGCGCGATAGAGCGCTTCATGGGTGATGCCGAGTTCGGCGGCCCAATCCTTCTTCGACCGGCCGAGCGCGATCGCGCCGCCCTCGCCCTCCGTTTCGATGAAATGCACGATCCGCTCGCGCGCGCTCTTGAGGCTGAGCCGCTCCGACTGTGCGCGGACCCGGCGCAGCTCGCGCGCAAGGTGGTCGCTCCATTTGTCTCGCATGTCCGGCCGGCGCAGCGCGTCCGCGAAGGCCTGGCGCTCGATCGCGAGCACGGTCGAATCCTGGGCGGCCACGGCATCGCAATGATAGGCCGGCTGGTCGAGGCTGGCCTCGGCCAGAAAGCCCCGTTGCGCGCGCTGCAGGATGACATCGTCGCCGACACGCGAGCGGCGCAGCAGCCTCACCTCTCCATCCAGCACGAAGAACATCGCCCGCGGCTGATCACCCCGGCAGAACAGGCTGCCATGGCGCGGGAGGTCGATGCGCCGCGTGCGCAGCCGCGCGGCTGCCGGCAGTGCGGCCAGCAGCGGCGACAGCCGTGCAAGGACGCGCCAATCCGGCTGTGGCAGGCGCTGTGACGGGCCGCCAGGCGCGAGATGGTCGATCGAAGGCATATGATCAGGATCATAGGCCCAGGCAGGCCGCCCGGTCGACTCCAGCGCGCGACGACCGATCGGAGGACAGACCTCATGCGCCTGCGCCTTGCCATCACGACACTGGCATTCGTTGCTGCCGCCGGCGTCGCCAGCGCGCAGCATCACGGCCATCACGGCCACGGCAGCGACGGCCCACCAAAGGCCGACGCGCGCGAACGGGTGGCCTTTCCGCCGGAAATGACCGAGCACACGCTGGCCAACATGCGCGACCATCTGCTGGCGCTGCAAGAGATCAACGACGCCCTCGCGGCCGGCGAGACGGACCAGGCCGGCGGCATCGCCGAGCAGCGCCTCGGCATGACCTCGCTGCGACTGCACGGCGCGGCCGAGGTGGCCAAATTCATGCCGCAGGGCATGCAGGACGCCGGAACGGCCATGCACAAGGCCGCGAGCCGCTTCGCCATTGCGGCACAAGACGCGGGCGTGACGGGCGATCTCAAGCCGGCACTGAAAGCGCTGGGCGAAACCATGGCGGCCTGCGTCGGCTGCCATGCCGGCTACCGGCTGAAATAATGGAACGACGACGCGGCTGAACGCGGACAATGCTGCTCATCCTGTTATTTCTAACATTCTAGAAATATCGTTTGACTCGCCGCGTCATCCGTTCCATCCTCGCCATCATGAAGCTCGACGACGCCGCCGCACGCCTGGAAGCCCTCGGCAACACCACGCGCCTGAAGATTTACCGCGCCCTGGTGCGCGCCGGACATGCCGGCATGCCCGTGGGCAAGCTGCAGGAGCGGCTGAAGATCCCGGCCTCCACTTTGTCGCATCACGTCAAGACGCTGGTCGCTGTCGGGCTGATCTCGCAGCTGCGCGAGGGCACCACCCTGGTCTGTCATGCGGAATACGACGTGATGCGGAGCCTGCTCGGCTTCCTCGTCTCCGAATGCTGCGCCGAGGAGCGCGGCTGCGGCGCCGCGAGCACGGCCGCCTGACGATTTGTCGGATAATTCTATCATTCTAGAAATATGGGAGGTGAGTATGACGGAATCCAAGACGATCGCCATCATCGGCGCGGGCCCGGTCGGGCTCGCCGCGGCTGCCCACGCGCTGGAGCGCGGATTGAACCCGGTCGTACTGGAAGCCGGTCCCGAGGCCGCGCACGCCGTGCGGCAGTGGCAGCATGTCCAGCTGTTCTCGCCGTGGAAGTACAATGTCGATATGGCGGCGGCACGGCTGCTCGCCGGCATCGGTTGGAATACGCCGGATCCCGAGGTCTATCCGACCGGCCGCGAGCTGATCGAGAGCTATCTGGCGCCGCTGGCGACACGCACCGCGCTGCGCGACATCGTCCGGACCTCGCACCGCGTCACCGCGATCAGCCGTACAGGTTTCGACAAAGCCAAGTCGAAGGGCCGCGCCGCAGCGCCGTTCGAGATCCGTTATCGCAACGGCAAGGGCGACGCCGCGATGCAGTCCGATGCCGTGATCGATGTCTCCGGCACCTGGTTCTCGCCCAATCCGGCCGGCGGCAACGGCCTGCCCGCGTTTGGCGAGCACGAGCAACAGGCGCGCATCGCCTATGGCATGCCCGACGTCCGCGGGGCGCAGCGCAGCCGCTATGCCGGCAAGACCACAGCCGTGCTCGGCGGCGGCCATTCGGCGCTCGGCACACTGATGGACCTTGCTGACCTCGCGGAGGAGGCCCCGGGCACACAGGCGATCTGGCTGCTGCGTGCTGAGGATCCCGCCAAGTCGTTTGGCGGCGGCAGCGCCGACCAGCTCGCCGCACGCGGCGAGCTCGGGATGGCGTTCGCCGCGCTGGTGCGCTCGGGCCGCATCCAGGTCGAGAGCGGGTGTCACGTGAGCCGCATCGCCGATGACAATGGAGAGCTGCGGATCATCACGAGCGGTGATCGCAGCATCCACGCCGACGAACTGATCGTCGCCACCGGCTTCCGCCCCGACCTGTCGTTCTTGTCGGAGCTGCGGCTGCGGCTCGATCCGGCGATCGAAGCCCCGGTGGCGCTGGCGCCGCTGATCGATCCGAACGAGCATTCCTGCGGCACCGTGCGGCCGCACGGCGCGCGCGAGCTGGCGCAGGCGGACGAGCTGGGCCTCTATCTCGCGGGGATGAAGAGCTACGGCCGCGCGCCGACCTTCCTGATGATGACCGGCTACGAGCAGGTGCGCTCGATCGCCGCCGATATCGCCGGCGACAAGAAGGCCGCCGCGCGTGTCGAGCTGCAACTGCCCGAGACCGGCGTCTGCACCCGCGGCGGAGCAACGAGCATTGCAGCCCTGCCCGGCTGCTGTGGCGGACCGGCGCCGGCAGAGGTAGACAGTTGCTGTGCCGACGATGCCAAAGCCAAAGCGGCTGGGCGCACCGGGTGCGGCTGCTCCTGAGGCAGAGCGAACGAGAGGTCGATGGGAATGCAGGCACGACGGCTGGGCGTGGTCATCGCTCTCGGCACCGCCCAGACACTGGCCTGGGGATCGAGCTACTACCTGCCGGCGATCCTCGCCGATCCGATCGCGCGCGACCTCGGCATCTCCGACAACTGGTTCTTCGCCGCCTTCTCAGCCTCGCTGATCATCTCCGGCCTGCTCGGACCCCGCATCGGTCGTCAGATCGACCGCGTCGGCGGCCGGCAGGTGCTGTGCGCCTCCAACATCGTGCTGGCGATCGGGCTCGCGCTGCTCGGCCTGTCGCATTCGCTGTGGGTGATGGCGATCGCGTGGCTGTGGCTCGGCGTCGGCATGGGGCTCGGGCTCTACGATGCCGCGTTCGGCGCCCTCGGACGCATCTATGGCAAGGACGCGCGCGGCGCGATCACCGGCATCACGCTGATCGCAGGCTTTGCCTCCACGGTCGGCTGGCCGCTGAGCACCTGGGGCCTCGCGACGATCGGCTGGCGCGAGACCTGCTTCGCCTGGGCGATCGCGCATCTCCTGATCGGCCTGCCGCTCAATTTGTCGCTGCCGCGGGCGACGGCGTTGGCGGCAGGTGAGGCGCAGACCGCCAAGCCGAACATCCCGCTCGACCGCCCGATGGTGCTGATCGCCTTCGCGATGGCCGCAGCCTGGACCGTGACCGCGGCGATGGCGGTGCATCTGCCGCGGCTGATGCAGGCGTTCGGCGCGACGCCGGCGCAGGCGCTGTTCGCCGGCATGATGATCGGGCCGGCGCAGGTCGCCGCCCGGGTGTTCGAGGCCGGCTTCCTCAGCCGCTTCCATCCGCTCGCCTCGGCGCGGCTCGCCTGCATCACCCATCCGATCGGCGCCCTGACCATCGGACTGTTCGGCGGCGGCGCCGCTGCGGCCTTCGCGCTGCTGCACGGCTCCGGCAACGGCATCCTGACGATCGCGCGCGGCACCTTGCCGCTCGCGATCTTCGGTCCCGCCAATTACGCCTATCGGCTCGGCCTGATCGGCGCACCGTCGCGGATCTGCCAGGCCTTCTCGCCGCTGCTGTTCGGCCTGCTGATCGATGCGCTCGGCCGCGGCGTGCTGATCGTATCGGCGAGCCTCAGCCTGTCGGCGCTCACAGCCCTGATGCTGCTGTCGGCGGAGCGCGCGGACGCGGCCGTGCCCGGTGGAGCGCCGGACAAGGCGGCCTGAGCGCTTTAAGATTTGCTTAACCAGCTTTCGGGTCTTCCGCACCTGCTCGGCGGCGGCGCTGGGCATGATGACGCGCATATACGAAAAGTTGAAGCTTCGGCGAAACGATGCCCCGTGGTCATACGGGGGACGTTCACGACACGATGGCATTGCAGCGCAAACACATGCTTCGCGTCGGAGCCGTGGCCGCCTGTGTCGGCGTCTTCCTGGCCGGCGCCGATCTCGCCGTGACCGCACTGATCGGCGGCCAGACGACACGGCAACTCAGCGAACTCAGCAAGGTGGCGCTGCGCCGCTCCGAGGCCGCGATCGATTCCGCCGGCGCGATCCTCAATCGCCTGATCGCCAGGGGACCGATGGATTGCAGCGCCATCGCGCTGCAGGCGCTGCGCCTGAACGTCTATCAAGGCACGATCATCAAGGACATCCGCACCGTCAATCGTGATGGCTCGGTGCTGTGCTCGGCCTATCCCGAGACGCTCGAATTCGACAAGGGCTGGGCGCGGCAGGAGGAGATGTTCAAATCCACCGACGGCGAGTTGCGCCTGTTCCAGGTCGAGCAGTTCACCGGCGCGGCGTTCGCCGTGATGCGCGACATCGACGCGACCAGGTCGCTGGCGGCCATCCTGCGCATCGACGGCAATCTGCTCGACGTCATGCCGGTCGGCCTGCGCGGCGAGAGCGACATCACGTTGACCCTGCCCGATGGCGAGCAGGTCGCCTTCTATCATCCCGGCGCCGCAGCCAAGCCGTCGGCGCAGTCGGTCGCCTTCACCACCGTGTCCGACCGCTATCCGCTACAGGCCACCATCCATGTGCGACCGCAGAGCCTGAGCGCGCGGCAGGAGACGGCTTATCTGTTGACCATGCTCGCCGCCGGGGTGCTCGGCGGATTGTTCGGCCTGCTGCTGGCGAGCTACTTGAACCGGCCGGTCGATCCAGTCGCCGAACTCGATCGCGGGCTCTCGGCCAATGAGTTCAAGCCCTATCTGCAGCCGACCTTCCGGCTGAAGACCGGCGACATCGTCGGCTGCGAGATCCTGGCGCGCTGGGAGCGGCCGGATGGCCGGGTGATGCAGCCGATGAGCTTCATCCCGCTCGCCGAGAGCACCGGCCGCATCGAGACGCTGACCTGGCAGATCCTCAAGACCGCGCTCCGCGAGCTGCAGCCGGAGATGAAGCAGGACAAGCTGTTCAAGATGTCGGTCAACATCACGCCGCGGCATCTGCTCGGCGACGGCTTCATCGACGAGTTGCGCAAGGTGGTCGCCTCGTCTTCCGTCTCGACGCGCCAGGTCGTGCTGGAGGTCACCGAGCGCGAGGAGCTCGCGGACCTCACCAAGGCGACCACGGTGGTGAAGGAGCTCAGCGATCTCGGCTTCCGCATCGCGCTCGACGACGTCGGCATCGGCCATAGCGGACTGTCCACCATCCAGCGGCTCGGTGCCCGCATCCTGAAGATCGACAAGTTCTTCGTCGACGCGATCACGCGCGATCAGTCGGCGGTCGTGGTGGTGCAGATGCTGGTGGCGCTGGCGCGCGAGCTCGACATGTCCGTCGTCGCCGAGGGAATCGAGCACCAGGAACAGGTCGACGCGCTGCTCGCCTGCGGCGTCGAGGAAGGCCAGGGCTATCTGGTCGCCGCGCCGCTGTCGCTGGACCGCTTCAAGCAGTTTCTCGACGTGCGTCGCGCCGCGGCGGTGGGCCGCGTGACCAAGCCGGAGCTGGCGGCTTAGCCGCGCTCATGATGCGTTTCCGTGGAAACGCATCATGAGCTTATCTCGTTGTTTGAGCATGATCTTTTCGGAAAACCGGTTTCCACTTTTCCGGATCATGCTCTATTGCTTCACCATCTGCCCGCGGATCTCTCCGCCCGGATTGGCCTGGGTGTGGACGTTGGCGTACCATTTGCCCGCGATGAGATCGGCGGCCTGCGCATCGGTGAGTGCGGCGGCGCCGGTGATCGGCGGCTCCGGACTCTTGAACGGCAGCACGATGCCGGCGGTCTTGCCGGGCTCGCTGGGGCCGTGGAAATGCGCCCCGATCGGCGGCCCGCTCAGACCCGAAAACGTGATCTTCCAGGTCAGCGTCTTGGTCGCGGTATCGAAGCTCGCCTCCGCGGTGCCGGACGCCGTGCTCGCATTCGGCGGCACTTCGTTGGCGGCGTTCAGCTCCGATTTCAGGACGATGGTGTCGGCGTGAGCGAGCGGCGTGGCCGCGAGGCAGGCGGCGAAGACGAGCAGCGCCCAGCCAGACTTCCGATGCATGGTTTCCCCCGGTGGTTTTGCGCAGTCTGGAGTCTTGGGACCCCCGAGGCAAGCCGTTATTCCGCACCACGCACCGAACCAACGGCGGCCCGCTTGATTGATCAATGCGGGCCGCTGTGCCAAACAGGCGGACCCCCACAAGGAGCACGACAGAAGGCGATGGCGGAACGGATGGCTGCTTCCAAGACGGCGCGCGGCAAGGTCGGACGTCCCTCGCTCGAACGTGCCGGCGAGGTCGAGGAGCGCATCCTGGATGCGGCCAAAACGGTATTCCTCACGCAGGGCTTCGAGGGCGCGAGCGTCGACGAGATCGCGCAGACCGCGCGCGCCGGCAAGCCGACAATCTACGCGCGCTTCCCCAGCAAGGCTGCGCTGTTCGCGGCGGTGATCTGCCGCCAGGCGGCGAACAATACGCAATATGAGAACCTGGTGCCGCAGGGCCGCAGTTTCCGTGCACGCCTCGTCAACCTTGCCATGACGCTGATCGAGCGCGCCTTCGTCGGCGAGACCATCGGCCTGATGCGCACTGCGATCGCCGAGAACCCGCGCTTTCCCGAGCTGACGCTCGAGATCCAGGACTCGGCACGCGAGCGCGCCACGCGCAATGTCAGCCATGTGATCGGCGAGCTGGCGCGCGCCGAAGGTCTCTACGGCAAGGGCGCCTTCGCTGCCGACAAACTCGAGGAGACCGCGAAGATCTTCATCGATCTCGTCGTCTTCTCGATGCTGTTCCGCGCCCTGCTCGGCGAGGATATGCGCGCGCTGAAGAAGGAAGCCCAGGCCTATGTCGAAGGCCGCGTCGACTTCTTCCTGTCCGCGGCGATGTAAGCCACGCTAATCCCGCCCAGTGACGCGCAGCTCCGGGAAAATCGTCTCGTCCTGAAGGATCACGTCGGCCGTGCGTTGATAGTGCGCGGTGAGAAGCGCGACGGCGCCCTCGACATCGGCGTTCAGCACCGCCTGCACGATTGCGGCGTGCTCGTCGCCGACCGCGCGCGACGGAAACGCCTTGCGGATCGAGAGCCGGCGGTAGCGATAGAGCTGGTCGGCGAGCTGGCCGCAGAACGCGACGAGCGATTGCGAGCCGCAGTTTGCGATCAGGACGCGGTGATAGATGCGGTGCAGCCGCTCCCACTCCGGATTGTCCTCGAAGGTGGTAGCGCTGAGCGAGCGCGGCGCGCGGCTGAGCCGGTGCTGCGCCAGTACCAGCTGCTCCTCCCATTGCGGCGTCGCCGCCTTCATCGACTCGCGCAGCGCCAGCGCCTCGACCCAGCAGCGTGTCTTGGTGAGCTCGGCGAGCTCGGCGCGGCTGATGTCCTTGACGTAGAAGCCGCGCTGCTCGCGGACCTCGACCAGCCCGTCGGCCGTGAGGCGGTTCAGCGCCTCGCGCAGCGGCGTCTGCCCGGTCTGATAGGTCTCGGTCAGGAAGCGCATCTGCAGCTTGCGCGACGGCGCCAGCCGCCCGGACAGCAGGTCCTCGCGCAGCCGGTCATACACATGGCTTGCCTGGGTCGACGGGCCCTGCCCCTCGGCCTCCACCACCGCATCCACGTTCGATCTCCTCCGATTCCGCTACCAAATATAGAGCTTTGCCTCAGAACATAAAATTTATAAATTCTGTTTGATTTCTATTTTTTATGTAATAAAGAAGATCGAGCCGGATCACCGGCCATGGCACAAGAAAGATAGCGCGCACCTCCAAGGTGATCGCGCGGGAGGACACGTCCATGACCCGGTTTCCGGTCACGGCTCTGCGCAGCGTCGACCTCGGCACGCCCGATCTCGGACGTTGCGAGGCGTTCTATCGCGAGGTCTGGGGACTCGAGCGCGTGGCGATGGCCGATGGCGTGGTCTACCTGCGCGCCACAGGGAGCGATCATCACGTCGTCGCGCTGCATCGGAGCGAGCGCACAGAGCTGAAGGCGGTGACCTTCCGCCTGGCCGAGGCGACCGATTTCGACGCGGTCTCACGCAACGCCATCCGCGAGGGTGCAACGCTGATCGCCGCGCCTGCGCCGAACGCGGCGCCAGATGGCGGCGTGATCATGAGCCTGCGCAGCCCGGAAGGCTGCGTGCTGCGCTTCGTGCACGGCGACGCCAGACACGAGGCCAAACCCTCGCGGCCGGAGCTTCCGGAGCGCCTCGCCCACGTCAATCTCAACAGCAGAGATGTCGACCGCACCGCCGCGTTCTACGAGAAGGCGCTCGGCTTCAAGCTGACCGATCGCTCGGCAGCGATGGCCTTCGTCCGCTGCAATTCCGACCACCATGCCGTGGTCATCGCCAGCGCCAAGCTCGACGGCCTCAACCACGTCGCCTTCCTGATGCCGACCTGGGAAGGCGTGATGCGCGGCGCCGGCCGCATGATCGACGCCGGCTATCCGATCGCCTGGGGCGTCGGACGCCATGGGCCCGGCGACAACGTGTTCGCCTATTTCATCGATCCCGTCGGCACCGTCATCGAATACACCGCCGAGGTGCTGCAGGTCGACGACGACTACGTCGTGCGCGGGCCCGACCATTGGGTCTGGCCGCCCGGCCGTACCGATCAATGGGGCATCGCGCCGCCCAAGGCCGATCACGTCAAGGCCGCGCAGCTCGCGGTCGGCTTCGCCGCCTGATCCTCTCAGCTACGAGCTTCCTCATGTCAGCAGACCATTATCAGGTCATCATCATCGGCTTCGGTCCGACCGGGGCCGTCATCGCGGGCCTGCTCGGCCGCGAAGGCATTTCAACACTCGCGATCGACCGCGCCCGCGACATCTACGACAAGCCGCGCGCGATCGCGCTCGATCACGAGATCATGCGGCTGTTCGACAATCTCGGCATCGCCGGTGAGGTCAGCCGCTACGTTGCGCCGTTCCCGGCCTCGGAGCATTTCGGCGCCCAGGGACAGTTGATCCGACGCATCGACATGGTCGGCGAGCCCTACCCTCTCGGCTACACGCCGAGCATGGTGTTCACCCAGCCGCCGGTCGAGCAGGTGATGCGCGACCGCGTCGCGCGCTGTCCGTCGGTCACTGTCGAGCTCGGCACCACGCTGGTGGACGTCCGGCAGGATGCGCAGGCGGCGACCGTCGTCCTCACGCACGAGGATGGCAGGGCGCGGGAGGTGACCGCCGACTACGTGATCGCCTGTGATGGCGCCTCCAGCACGGTCCGCCAGAAGCTCGGCATCCACTTCGACGATCTCGACTTCGACGAGCCCTGGCTGGTGGTCGATCTCCGAGTCAACGACAACGGCGCCGGCAAGCTGCCGAAGACGGCCGCTCAGTTCTGCAATCCGGCGCGTCCCACCACCTACATCATCGGCCCCGGCAACCACCGCCGTTTCGAGATCATGCTCCGTCCCGGCGAGGACCGCCATGTGATGGAGCAGCCGGAGCAGGTCTGGCAGTTGCTCTCGCCCTGGCTCTCTCCTGATGATGGCGAGCTGTGGCGCGCGGCGAGCTATCGCTTCCACGCGCTGGTGGCGAGCCGCTGGCGGCAGGGACGCGTGCTGCTCGCCGGCGATGCCGCGCATCAGCAGCCGCCCTTCATCGGCCAGGGCATGTGCCAGGGCCTGCGCGACGCGGCGAACCTCAGTTGGAAGCTCATCCGCGTGCTGCGGGCAGAGTCACAGGACACGCTGCTCGACAGCTACGAGACCGAGCGCAGCACGCATGTGCGCGAGCTCACCACGCGCATCAAGGCGATCGGCCGGGTGATCTGCGAGCAGGAACCGGTCGCTGCCGCAGCGCGCGACGCGCGGATCCTCGCCGAAGGCGGCGGTTCACCGCGCACCATCACCCGTCAGGAGATCGTGCCGCCGCTGACGACGGGATTACTGGCCTCGAAGCCGAGTGCCGCCAACGGCACGCTGTTCCCGCAGCCGTGGATCTTGCGCGATGGCGGACGGGCGTTGCTCGACACGATCACTGGCACTGGCTGGCGTCTCGTGCTCGACGGCACGGCGCCGATCGACAGCGCGACCGCACCTGCCGACATCACGACAATCATCGTCGGCGGCAGCGGCCTGCACGAAGAGAGCGGCGTGGTCGCGCGCTGGTTCGAGCGCCACGGCTGCAGAGCCGCGCTGGTGCGGCCCGACCACTACGTCTACGGCGTCGCCAAGGACGCGCCTGAGCTCGCGGCATTGCTGAGCGAGCTGAACGACCGACTGCACTAATCACAAAACAATCAATCACACGGGGAAGCGCCATGACGACATCGACGGGAGCCACAACGGGATCGGCGGGAGGACGCGCCATCGCTGTCCTCATCATGCTGTTCCTGTTCCAGACCTTGAACTTCTTCGACAAGCTGGTGTTCGGCCTGTCGGCCGTGCCGATGATGAAGGAGCTCGGCTTGAGCCCGAAGGATTTCGGCCTGATCGGCAGCAGCTTCTTCCTGCTGTTCTCGCTGTCGGGCATGGCGGTCGGCATGTTCGTGGTCGGCCGCTTTCCGGTGAAATGGCTGCTGCTGATCATGGCCGGGATCTGGTCGGCGACGCAGCTGCCGATCTTTTTCTCCAGCTCGGTCGCGGTGCTGGTGATCTGCCGCATCATTCTCGGCGCCGGTGAAGGGCCCGGCCTGCCGACTGCGCTGCACGCCTGCTACAACTGGTTTCCCGCGGACAAGCGCAGCGTGCCGAGCGCCGTCGTGCTGCAAGGCATCAGCGTCGGTCTTTTGGCTGGCGGGCCGATCCTGACCTATGTGATCGTCAACTATGGCTGGCGTACCGGCTTCCTGTTCTGCGGTCTGCTCGGTCTGGCCTGGATGGTCGGCTGGTTCTTCGTCGGCGGTGAAGGCCCCTACTCCGCGCAGGCACCGGCAGTCGTGGCGAAGGACAAGGCGCTGCCGACGCGCGTGCTGTGGGGCGATGCGACCGTGATCGGCGTCATCATCATGTCGACCGCGTCGTACTGGATCGTCGGCATGTCCGCGACCTGGTTGCCGCCCTTCCTGCAGCTAGGGCTCGGCTACAAGCAGGTCGAGGTCGGCTGGATCATTTCGGGCATCTATCTGTTCCAGTCGCCTCTGCTGCTCGGCGGCTCCTGGCTGACGCAATTGTTGCAGCGGAAGGGCTTCAGCCTGCGCGCCTGCCTCGGCCATGCCTCGGGGCTGGCGCTGCTCGCCGCCGGCTGCGCGCTGCTGCTCAGCATCGTCACGTCAGGCCCGCTACAGCTCGCCTGCGTCGCGATTGCTTTCGCAGCCCCCAGCCTCACCACGATCTTCGGCCCCGTCGCGCTCGGCGCCATCGCGCCGGCCGTGCAGCGCGGCCGCCTGATCGTCGTGATCTATTCGGGCAACGCCGCGTCCGCGCTGATCTCGAATGCACTCACCGGATGGATCGTCGGCGAGGCCGGCGGCAACGCGCCGCTCGGCTATGCCCATGCCATGACCTTCACCGCCGGCGTCCTTATCGTCGGAGCCATCTCCGCCTTCGCCCTGATCTTCCCGGAGCGCACGATCGCGCGCTTCGCGCGGACGGCGCAGGAACCAACCTCCCCCTCCGCCGTCGCGGCGGTCTCGACCTGACCAGAGGACATCCCATGAAATTCGCGAGCTTTAAAATCAACAACGTCACGTCCTGGGGACTGGTCGAAGGCGATGAAATCGCCGATCTCGGCGCCATCTTGCGCGACCGCTTTCCCGATTTGAAGTCGGCGATCGCCGCCGATGCGCTGAAGCAGGCCGCGGCCGCGGCGAGCGGCGCGCAGCGGCATGCGCTCTCGGCCATCACCTTTCTGCCGGTGATTCCGAACCCCGACAAGATCCTCTGCATCGGCCTCAACTACGAGACCCATCGCAAGGAGACCGGCCGCTCCGAGGTCGAAAACCCCACGGTGTTCGGCCGCTTCGCCAACAGCCAGACGGGGCATCTCAGCAACATCATCCGCCCGCGCGTCTCCACCGATCTCGATTTCGAGGGCGAGCTCGCCATCGTCATCGGCAAGCCTGGCCGCTACATCCCGCGCAGTGAGGCGTTCCAGCACATCGCAGGCTACGCCTGCTACAACGAGGGCAGCGTGCGCGACTTCCAGCGCCACACGCATCAGTTCACGCCGGGCAAGAATTTCCCTGACACCGGTGCATTCGGTCCGTGGCTGGTGACATCAGACGAGATCGACGATCTCGGCCCGCTCAAGCTGCAGACGCGGCTCAACGGCGAGGTGGTGCAGGAAGCGACGATCAGCCAGATGATCTTCGATATCCCGCGCCAGATCGAATACTGCTCCTCCTTCACCCGCCTCGAGCCCGGCGACGTCATCGCCACCGGCACCCCTGGCGGCGTCGGCTCCCGCCGCACACCCCCGCTGTGGATGAAGCCGGGAGATGTGGTGGAGGTGGAGATCGACAAGATCGGGCTGCTGCGCAATGGCATCGCGGACGAGGCGGTGTGATAACGACCTGATCCTGTACGGTGATGTTCTACTCATGAGACCGCCGAGGGCGCTGCCAAATACAGCGCCCTCTCCCCTTGTGGGAGAGGGCATCGCCGGTCCATCCAGGTATGCGGTTGGGTGAGGGGTATCTCTCCGCGAGTTGCGTTCGTCGAGACAGACCCCTCACCCAACCAAGCTTGTCGCGCTGTCCTACATGCCCTCTCCCACAAGGAGGGCTTTGCGCAATTGCAGCTTCGTGATTCGATAATTTTATCGTGAGTCGGGGCGAAAATCATGGTCGAGCGCAAAGTCGGACAGATGAGCCTGGCGGACAGCTTGGTTCGTAAGTCGCGAAGCAGCATCCTGGACGAAGTAGGCGCTGTGGTGGACTGGGCGCCGTTGCGATCGCTGCTCGGCAAGCGAGGTGGCGACGGCGCTGGTAACAGCAGCTATCCGGCGGAGGTCCTGCTGCGGTGTTTGCTCGCCGGAATCTGGCACAATTTGTCCGATCCGGCGCTGGAAGCTGCCATTGCGGACCGTCTGTCGTTCCGTCGCTTTGTCGGCCTCAGCCTGCACGACCGCACGCCGGATCACACCACGCTGTGGCGGTTCAGGCAGGAACTTGCCAAGGATGGACTGATTGAGAAGATATTCGAGGAGATCAACCGTCAGTTCGAAGCCAAGCATCTGATCTTGAAGCAGGGCACCCTCGTGGATGCCTCATTGATTCCGGCTCGTGCGAGACCGCCTCGAAAAGCGTCCAAAGAGCGAGAGGAGACCCCGCCAAAGCCCTCTGTCGACCCCGATGCGAAGTGGGGAAAGAAAGGCAAAAAGAGCGTGTACGGCTACAAGATCCACACCGGCGTGGATGCGGGTCACACGATCATTCGCCGCATTCATATGACGGATGCCTCGGTCACGGACACCAAGCCCGCGGATCGGCTCTTCTGCGGTGACGAGAAAGCGGTTTATGGCGATCAGGCTTACTACACCCATCGCCGGCATGCGCGCCTGAAGAAGACTGGCATCAAGGACCGTTTGATGCACCGGGCGAACAAGCATCACGCACTTACAGCCCGGCAAAAGCAGCTCAATAAATTGATCGCAAAGGTGCGCGCAGAGGTTGAAAGACCCTATGCGGTTCTCAAGGAACAATATGGTCTGCGGCGCATGCGCTTCTTCAATTACACGCGCAACAAGGTCCAGGTTGTTCTTGCTTGCTGTGCCTACAATCTACGTCGCGTCGCGGGTATCCTATCCTCACCACGGGAGAGGCATGCCTGCGGATGAAAAATCATGGGGATGGGCACGCAGAATGCCGCCATAGCAGCCGGTCTCAGCCAAACGACAGAGGCCGACCGCCTTCAAAAAAGCCCACGAGGCTAGATCAGCCTCAATCACCTCTTTGCGCAAAGCCCTCACAAGGGGAGAGGGCGCATTCATCGGCACCGACGCGCCTCAAGTTACCACCGCGACTAGTTGTAGGGTGGGCAAAGCAGCCGCCGTCAGGCGGCAGCGTGCCCACCGTACGTCCGCACACGCGGAAAGAATGGTGGGCACGGCGCCATTGCGATCGGGAACCGTGGAGAGAGCGCGGCTGCGCCTTTGCCCACCCTACGCAGTTGTCGCTCAATGCGCCATGGCCGGCCCGCCGCCGAGCTTCACCTTGCGCAGGGTCAGCGCCAGCGGGATCGCCGACAGCGAGATCAGCATCAGGGCCCAGTAGACATCGACATACGCCAGCAGCGACGACTGCGACTGCACGGTCTGGCCGATCCAGGCCAGTGCCTGCTGCTTCGCCTGAACCATCGAGCTGCCGTGGGAGGCGAAGTAGTTGGTGACCTGGTTCAGCGTGTCCTGATAGGCCGGGTTCGACGGGATCGTGCTTTCGACCAGACGGTTCTGGTGGAACTGGCCGCGATGCGCCAGGATGTTGGCGGCCAAGGACACGCCGATCGAGCCGCCGGTGTTGCGCGCGGCGTTGATGAGCGCCGAGGCCTGGTCGGTTCTTTCAGGGGGAATGCCGTTGTAGGACGCCGTGGTGATCGACAGGAAGATCAGCGGCAGGCCGATGCCGATGAGCATGCGGGACTCCGCGAAGAACCAGAAGTCGACATTGGCGTAGACCCGCGTCAAGTCGTACATCGCGAACGCCACGACCGCAGCGCCCGTCATGATCATGTATTTCGGCTGCACCTTGCCGGAGAGCCGCCCGACCACGAACATCATGGCCATGGTGACCAGGCCGCCCGGCGACAGCACGAGGCCGGCCCAGGTGGCGGTGTAGCCGAAATCCTGCTGCACCATCTGCGGCAGCATCTGCGTGGTGCCGAGCAGGATCGCGCCGGTTGCCAGCATCACCAGGAAGCAGGCGCCGAACTGGCGCGAGGCGAGCATGCGCACGTCGACCGTCGGGTTCTTCTGGTTCATCTCCCAGGGGATCATGGCGATGAAGGCGGTGACGCAGACCGCGGCGGTGATGACGATGAAGCGCGAGTCGAACCAGTCGTCCTCCAGACCACGGTCGAGCATCAGTTCGAGCGCGCCGAGGAACGTCGCGACCAGCACGAATCCGACCACGTCGAAGCCATGCGCCTGCTTGCGCCGCTCCTCGGTGACCTCCTGCGGCTCCTTGAGGATCAGCCAGATCAGCAGCATTGCGGCGACGCCGACCGGGCCGTTGATCAGGAAGCACCAGTGCCAGGAGGCGTTGTCGGAGAGATAGCCGCCGAGCGTCGGACCCACCACCGGCGCGACGACGACAGCGACGCCGAACAGCGCGAACGCCTGGCCGCGCTTTTCCGGCGGGAAGGAGTCGGCGAGGATCGACTGCGCCACCGGCACCATGCCGCCGCCGCCGAGCCCCTGCAGGATACGGAACAGCAAGAGCACCTGCAGATTCCAGGCGAAGCCGCACAGCACCGAGCTCAAGGTGAACAGGCCGAGGCACATGATGAAGAAGGTCTTGCGCCCCAGGCGCTTGGCGAGATAGCTCGACGCCGTCAGGATGATGGCGTTGGAGACGAGATAGGTCGTCACCACCCAGGAGGATTCGTCCTGGCTGACGCCCATGCCGCCCGCGATATAGGGCAGCGCGACGTTGGCGATGGTGGTGTCGAGCACCTCCATGAAGGTCGCGAGCGCCACCAGCACCGCGATGATCCACGGACTGCCGGCGCGCGGCGCGGAGAGAGCAGCAGCCTCGCTCATGACGGACCTCTTACAGCACGGCCTTCAGCCGCTCGTAGAGCGACGGCTTGGGATCGACCCGCACCTTCGGCACCACCGACATGCCCGGTCCGAGTGCGACGTCGGTCGGCGGATCGTCCATCTCGATCTTCACGGGAACGCGCTGCACGATCTTGACGTAGTTGCCGGTCGCATTCTGCGGCGGCAGCAGCGAGAACGCCGGACCCGAGCCGGACTGCACGCTCGCGACATGGCCGCGGATCTCACGCTCGGGATAAGCATCGATCTCCAGGGTCACCGGCTGGCCGGGGCGCATCTGGTCGAGCTGGGTCTCCTTGAAATTCGCAGTGACCCAGACCTCGTCGGGCACGAACATCGACAGCGCCGTGCCTTGAGCGGCGAACTGGCCGTCGGCGGCGCTGAGGTTGACGACGCGGCCGGGCTGCGCCGCGGTCACGGTGGTGTAAGACAGATTGAGCTGGGCCTGGTCGCGCTGCGCCTGCGCCTGCGCAAGATTGGCGTCGGCGCTCTCGCGCTGGGCTTTCAACGATTCCAACTGGCGCTGCGCGACCTGCAGATTGGCCTGCGCCGACGTCAGCGCGGCCTTCGCCTGCTGGAGCTGCGAGGTGTATTGCTGCTCGCTCTGCACCGTGCCGGAGCCGGTGCGGGCGAGGTCCTGATAGCGCTTGGCCTGCTGCTCGGCGAACGTCTCCCCAGCCTGGGACTGCTCGACCTGGGCCTCGCCCGCCGTGATCTGTGCCTGCTGAACCGCGATCTGGGCGTCGATGTTGTGGATCGCCGCCTCCGCAGACCTGACCTGCGCCTCGGCCTGGGCCAGCGCCGTCTTGTAATCGCGGTCGTCGATGCGCGCGATCACATCGCCAGCCTTGACGTGCTGGTTGTCGGTGACCGGAACCGCGGTGATGTAGCCCGAGACCTTTGGCGCGATCGAGAACTGCCGGGCGGCGATGAAGGCGTCGTCGGTGCTCTCGAAATGGCTCGCCGCATCGTAATACACGTAGCCGCCAGCGGCGGCGGCGAGCAGCAGAACGAGCCCGACCGCGGCGCCGATTGGATGCCGCCGCAGCAGGCCCATGCGCGGCTTGTCGCCCTGCTCACTTTGTTCCTCTTGCGGAGGAGCTGGCTCATCCGGCCGCTCCGTTTCGCGATCGGCTTCGCGGCGGAGCTCCTTGACGGCGTCGCCGCGCCACTGCTTGAGCGCGCGCTCGCGCGCCGGGACGGTCTGGTCGGCAGGCTTGGAGGGAGGCGTGGACTCGGTAGTGGACGACGACTGGACGGCCATTTCGGCGCTCCGAAAAGAACGAAACTGTTCCGTTCTAAAATAGATGACGGTTGTCAACAGGCAAGCCCGGAGCCCCGCTTCGGGATCGATAACTTTTCGTGAGGGAGACTTAAAATTTCCGTCATCCAATCGTGGGCACGCTCGGACCGGCCGCTGGAGCCAAAGATGAGTTTAGTTCAGCGCGTCGGCTGCGGACCAGCCATGCGTACGATGAGCGTCAGCGCAGCGACGACCGGCGGGATCACGAAGCACCAGCTGCCGAGCCTGACGAACAGCAGCGCGGCGCCCCCGCAGCCGAGCGCGAAGGCCGCGACGTTGACCGCCATCTGGACCAGCCGTCCCGGCGGTGGCGCCTGCCCCTTGTCGCCGACATAGATCTTGTCGGCGATGTCGATCATCACCTGCGTGGTGGTGCCGGTCATCAGGGTCGATGGCGGTGACGTCGGCAGATGGATGCGATGGACGGCGTTCTGGATCGCCATCGCCGCGACCAGCACCATGCCGGTGAGGATCGCCTCATGGCTGTCGCCATTGTGGAACGGGCCGAAATGGATCGCCAGCGCGGCGCCGAGCACGAGCAGCACCAGCTTGACCGCGATCAGGACCTCGAAGGCGCGCGACCATTTGCGCGACAACCAGGTGCCCGTCAGCCGCGTCGCGATCACGACGATGCAGAACACCGGCAGCGCCAGCAGCTTGGCGATTGCGCCCGAAGTCCCGAGCGCCAGCGCCGCGCCGAAGGTCACGAAGTTGCCGGTGACATGCGCGGTGAACAGGCCCTGCAGCGCCAGGAAGCCGGCGGTGTCGACATAGCCGGCATTGACGCTGAGAAGCAGCGGGACGATGCGCGAGTCGGTGGTCGCCATAGGTTTCTGCCTTCGTTGGTCAGAGCGCGTATTTCAGCTCGATGCCGAGGTAGTTCGAATCGTGTCCCCCGACGCGGCGCAGCGTGTCGCCGATCTCATAGTGCACGGCTTCGAGGGCGCCGGTGAGGTTGGCGTTGAAACGGTAGTCGGCGCGGAGCTGCGCATAGACGCCGGACCAGAGACTGCCCTGCCCGGCCGTGCCGGCCACCGCGACATTGGGCTGGACGTAGATCGCATCCGCCGTCGTCGCGCGCCATTGCAGGCCGATCGCGGCCATGAAGGACAGCGCAGCCGTGGGCTTCACGGTCAGCGACGGCTTGAGGTGGATCAGATTGGTGTAGCCGGTGAAGCCGGCCAGCGAGAAATAATAGCCGTTCGGGAACAGCGGATTGAAGGTCTCGATCCTGCCATCCCCCGGATGGCGGTCGCCGGAGGCGCCATCGAGCTGCAGGCCGATACGCGGCTGCCACGCGACATCAGCGAACGTATAGCCGGCGCGGGCGCCTGCGCCCCAGGCGCGGATCTGCTTGGCACCGACCGAGCCCGCCTGCCCCATCGCCTCGAGATCCCAGTCGAAGCCGGCGAGCTTGCCGGCGAAGCGGAGGTCGAGCACGTGGCGCTGCTCGAGACCCGCGGCATCGAGGAAGCGGGCATTGTCGCGCTGATAGTAGGAGTAATACGAGGACAGCTCGTTGGTGCCGAGCACCTGCCGCTCGACGCGGAAGGTGTGGAATAGGAACTTGCCGTTGGATGTATCGTCGAACGGACGCGCCAGATTGTACTGCACCGGCTGGCTGACGAAGCCGATGAAGCGCCAGGGACCGCTCTCCCAATCGCCCCACAGCGCATCGAAGGATTGCCGCACGTTCGGCCCGTCGCGCGACGAGACGAAGCGCTGCAGGTCGAAGTCGAAATCCTGCCGCCCGACGCGAGCCTTGAACGTGCCCTGCGCGGTGGCATTGACGTAGGCCAGGAAAGCGAGCCGAAGATCGAGCGGATCCTGGTCGACCGAGGTGATGTTGGCCTTGCCGAAGGCTCTGATGTCCTCGAGCTGGACGAAAGCCTGCCAATGCTCGTCGAAATGCGCGTCGGCATGGATCTGCAGGCGCTGCAGGACGTGAGAGTCGGGCTTGGCGCCGCCGATGCCGAAGCTCGCCGCATCCAGGCTCTCGAACCGCTCGCGCAGGGTCGTGCCGAACGAGACGTAGCTCTGCGGCACGCCGGCCTGCAACGGGATGTATTTGATCGGATCGAACGGGCCTGTGCGCAGCGCCGGATTGGCGAGGGCGGACCAGTCCTCCTGCCAGCGGTTGGTGCGGATGGCGGGACGGTCGTCCTCGGCGATGGCCACGCCGCATGACCCCGCCATCATCGCAGCAGCGGCCGCCGTCCTCGTCAGTGCCCGAGCGATTCCCACGCGCGCCCCCATCCGGCTACTTTACCAGCGCGTGGATCTCCGCGACATAGCCGCCGGGAAATTGCACCAGCGCCTGCTCGCGCTTGTCGGCGGTGAACGGCTCGACCAGCACGGTCGCGCCCGCGCCCTTGGCCTTGTCGAGCGTGGCCTTGAGATCGGCGACCTCATAGCCGGTCATCTCGCGGCCGAACGGATACGGCAGATGGCCATCGGTGACGAGCACGGTCATGCGGCCGAACACCGACTCGATGCGGATGCGCCGGTAATGATCATTCGGGCGGCCGATCTCGAGGCCGGGCGCCTTGGCCTCGTCCGAGACGACCTTGCCCTTCGCAAAGCGCAGGAAGGCGCGTGTGAAGGCCTCAGCACGATCCGGCGAGACATAGACGCGATTCTCGGGAACGGTCTCGAAGGCGGCATAGGACGGCTTGGTCGTGTGCCAGTACAGCTGCATGTTGACGCCGCCCGGCCACTGGATCACGGCATCGCGGCCGATCGGATCGGGGAACGGCGCGACCACCACGTCGGCGCCGGCGGCCTTGGCCGCCTTGATCGCCGCGTCCATGTCGGTGACGAGATAGCCGGTGCGCTCGGCGCCGAACGGATACGGGATGCCGGTCTTGAAGCCGAACAGCGAGACCGTGCCGACCGGCGTCTGCAACAGCTGCGAGGTCGTGCTGCTCGGGGTCGGCGTCACCGTCGCGACCACCTGCTTGGTGCTCTGGCCGCCGAAGGTGGCGAGGAAGCTCGTCACGAACTTCTCGACATCGTCGGGCGCGACATAGACGTGGGTCGTGTCGTATTGCGCGCCGACGCCGATCAGCGGCGCGCTGTCCTTGGCGAATGCGGGAGCGGCGAGCAGCGTGGTGGCGACGAGCGCGCCGAGCAGATCACGGGAGCGGATCATGACAACCTCAGACAAAGAGAAACCGGATCAGGCGCGCCGCGCGCGCCAGGACATGATGGAGACGAGCACGAGGCCTGCGATCAGGCCGAGATGCTCGAAGAAGGAATTGAGCGCCATGAACCGGTCATGGCCCTCCATGTGCCAGAAGTCGTTGGCGGTGAGCATGGCGACTGATGTCAGCACGCCGAGCGCACCGGCGCCGAGCCAGACGAACCGGTTGGCCACGACGAGCACTGAGCCGATCAGCTCGACCGCGATCGCGGCCACGGCCCAGAGCGCCGCCGGCTGCAGGCCGAAATGGGCCTGCTCGGCGATCGCGCCGGGGAAGTCCGTGAGCTTCTGGACGCCGCCGATCAGATACGCCGAGACCAGCGCGAGCCGGGCCGCGGGCCACAGCCAGGGCCAGGCGAGCACCGTAGCGATCGGCCGCGGTGTGTCCGGGATCGCGGCCATCACACCGCCCAGCAGGCGCAACCGAGCGCGCCCCAGAAGCTCTTGAGGTCGGACACCGGCAGCTGGCTCGACCAGGACCGGGCGTGGTCGTGGCCGTGCACACCGCAGGTATTGGCGCAGCCGCACATCTGCATCGCCTGGGCGCGCACCGCGCCGGTGTCATCCTTCGCAAGCCACGCACCGTAGCCGCCGAAGCGGCGCACGGGGGACCAGTCGGGCATCGCCGGCGGCGGCGCGGCATCGTCGAGCGTCTTGAAGTCGGACGCCGCGTAGACGACGCGGCCGCCGACCATGGTGAGCTCACTGGTGATGTCGGCGATCTCGGCTTCAGCACAGGCGAAGAAGTCGCGGTCCGGCACAATCAGATCAGCGAACTGACCGACTTCGATGCGGCCCTTTTTGCCCTCTTCATTGGAGAACCAGGTCACGTTTTCCGTCCACATCCGCAAAGCGGTCTCGCGATCGAGGCAGTTGCGCTGAGGATAAAGCCGCAGGCCGCCGACGGTGCGGCCGGTCACCAGCCACGCCAGCGAGACCCAGGGATTGTAGGACGCGACCCGCGTCGCATCGGTGCCGGCGGAGACCTTCACGCCCTTGTCCAAGATCTTCTTCACCGGCGGCGTCGCCTCGGCCACGCCATAACCGTAGCGCTCGACGAAGTATTCGCCCTGATAGGCCATTCGGTGCTGCACGGCGATGCCGCCGCCGAGCGCCGCGATTCGATCGATCGACTGATCCGAGATGGTCTCGGCATGGTCGAAGAACCAATTGATGCCGTCGAGGGGCGTATCCTGGTTGACCTTCTCGAACACGTCGAGCGCGCGCGAGATGGTCTCGTCATAGGTCGCGTGCAGCCGCCACGGCCATTTGTTGTGCACGAGGATGCGCACGACCTCCTCGAGCTCGCCTTCCATCTCGGCCGGCATGTCCGGCCGCGGCACGCGGAAATCCTCGAAATCGGCGGCCGAGAACACCAGCATCTCGCCGGCGCCGTTGTGGCGGAAATAGTCGTTGCCCTGCTTGTAGGACGAACTCTGCGTCCAGCGCAGGAAGTCGTCCTTCTCGCCCTTCGGCTTCTGCGTGAACAGATTGTAGGCGAGCCGGATCGTGAGCTGGCCGTCATCGGACAGCTTCTGGATCACGGCATAGTCGTCCGGATAGTTCTGAAAGCCGCCGCCCGCGTCGATCGCGCCGGTGACGCCGAGCCGGTTCAGCTCGCGCATGAAGTGCCGCGTCGAGTTGAGCTGATAGTCGAACGGCAGCTTCGGTCCCTTGGCCAACGTCGCATAGAGGATCGCGGCGTTCGGCTTGGCGAGCAGCAATCCGGTGGGATTGCCATGGGCGTCGCGCGTGATCTCGCCGCCGGGCGGCTGCGGCGTGTCCTTGTCGTAGCCGACGGCGCGCAGCGCGGCGCCGTTGAGGATGGCGCGGTCGTAGAGATGCAGCAGGAACACCGGCGTATCAGGCGCCACCGCATTGAGCTCGTCGATCGTCGGCAGCCGCTTCTCGGCGAATTGATGCTCGGTGAAGCCGCCGACGACGCGCACCCATTGCGGCGGCGGGGTGATCGCGACCTGCGCCTTCAGCATCGCCATGGCGTCCGCCAGCGAGCGCACGCCGTCCCAGCGCAGCTCCATGTTGAAGTTGAGGCCGCCGCGGATGATGTGCAGGTGATTGTCGATCAGCCCCGGCAGCACGCGGCGGCCCTTGAGGTCGATCATCTTCGTCGCGGGGCCGGCGAGCTTCATGACGTCCTGCTCATGGCCGACGGCCGTGAACACGCCGTCCTGGATCGCGACCGCATTCGCCTGGGGATTGGAACGGTCGAGCGTCGTGAACAGGCCGCGATGCAGGATGAGATCGGGATGGTCGCTCATGAGGCCTTCTCGTCTGGCGCAGCGTGAGGGGTGGTGTCCGCCCGGCCGTGATGGCCGGGCAGCAGGCCAAAAATGTGCGTGGCGCAGGCCGCCTTCTGCCAGGCCGCAGCCATGCTGCTGCCGTTCAAGAGCTGCCTGCCCACGGGGATCACCTGCTCTCCGACGAGGATGCCGAGCAGGCCGACCAGCGCCACCAGTGGCGGCGCCGGCGAGCGGACCTGAAGCAGGCTGTAGATCACGCCGACCAAGAGCCCTGCCCCGAGCGAGAACAGATAGATCTTCATGGGATGCTCCAGCGCTACTTCGGGCCGCCTTCGGAAGCGTGCTCGCCGAGCGCCCATTTCGAGAAGCGGATCTGGATGCCGTAGGGCGAATGCGCCTTGAGGATCTCCATCATGCCGTCATAGGTCTCGGCGCGCGCCCAGTCCTGCTGCAGCTCGAAGGCGAACTGGCACGAGGTGATCGGCACCGCGCCGGCCTGCACGGCGCGATCCATCGCGCGGTTGTGCGCCTCGAGCGAGAGGTCGCCGCAGGCATCGGCGGGGATGTAGATCTCATAGCCCTCGCGCAGCATGTCGAGCGTAGGAAACAGCACGCAGGCCTCGGTCCAGAGTCCCGCGATGATGAACTTCTTGCGGCCGGTCGCGGCGACCTGCTTGCGGAAGCCGGCATCGAGCCAGGAATTCATCGCCGTGCGGTCGACGATGTCGTGCTCCGGGAAGAGATCGGTGATCTCCGGCATGAACGGGCCGGAGAACGAATCCTTGGCGACGGTCGTGATCACGGTCGGCAGCTTGAAGAGCTTGGCCGCCTTGGCGACGATCTGGATGTTGTTGAACACGCCGAGACGGTCGTGCGACTGCACGCCCTGATACATCGCCGGCTGATAGTCGATCAGAGCGACGGCGCAGTTCTGGGGCGTCAGCATTTCGAGCTTGGACATGAGATCTCCGTGACAGATGTGTGATGCAGAGGGCGTCAGCCCTTGATGAAGGCCAAGAGGTCGGCGTTGATGGTCGCGGCCTCGGTGGTCGGCATGCCGTGCGGGAAGCCCTTGTAGGTCTTCAGCGTGCCGTTCTTCAGCAGCTTGGCCGACAGCGGCGCGGAGTCGGCGTAAGGCACGATCTGATCGTCCTCGCTGTGCATCACCAGCACCGGCAGCGTGAGCTTCTTCAGATCCTCGGTGAAGTCGGTCTGCGAGAACGCAACGACTCCGTCATAATGCGCCTTCGCGCTGCCCATCATGCCCTGCCGCCACCAGTTCTGGATGACAGCCTCGGACGGCTTCGCGCCCGGCTTGTTGAAGCCGTAGAACGGGCCGGCGGCGATCTCGCGGTAGAACTCCGCGCGGCGGGTCGCGGTCTGGGTCTGGAAGTCGTCGAATACCGACTTGGGCAGGCCGCCGGGATTGGCCGCGGTCTGCACCATCAGCGGCGGCACCGCGGCGATGATCGCGGCCTTGGCCGCGCGGCTCTCGCCGTGGCGTGCGAGATAGTGCACGACCTCGCCACCGCCGGTGGAATGGCCGACATGGATGGCGTTCTTGAGGTCGAGATGCGCGGTGAGCGCGGCGAGATCGTCGGCGTAATGGTCCATGTCGTAGCCGTCGGAGACCTGGGCCGAGCGGCCATGGCCGCGGCGGTCATGGGCGATGACGCGGAAGCCGTGATTGAGGAAGAACATCATCTGCGCATCCCAATCATCCGACGACAGCGGCCATCCATGGCTGAACACGATCGGCTGACCGGTACCCCAGTCTTTGTAGTAAATCTCTGTGCCGTCATTGGTTTTGAGAACGGGCATGGTTGTCTCCTGCGCCAGCCACGCGATCGCCGCGACGAATTTCGTATCGCGATCGCCAATTCCTGGTGCTATGCAATCTCATGTGCACCTGCACAATGATCCGAGGATGCCAAAGCACTGGCTCCAGAAGGCCAGGGACTAGCCAGGGGTAAGCCAAGGGGATGGCGCAGCAGATCAGATCGACATCGTCAGCCTGGATGCGCGGCGTCGCGAGCACATTCGATGAGCAGGGCCTCGATGCAGCGGCGCTGTTTGCCGAGGTCGGACTTTCGATCAAGGATCTCGACGATTGCGATCACCGCTGGCCCACGGAGGCATTGAGCCGGCTGTGGGTGCTGGCGGCCGAACGCTCGGGCAATCCCGATATCGGCCTCGTCAATGTCGCAGCCCCTCGCCCGCACAATTATGGGGTGGCGGGCTATGCGATGATGTCGAGCCCGAATCTGCAGACAGGGCTGATGCGCCTGATCCGCTACATGTGTCTGGTCAGCGACGCCGTCGCGATCACGCTGGAGGATGGCCAGGGCGGCCGCTGGGTGCGCACCGATGTCTATGGCGGCGAATGCCCGATCCCGCGGCAGCGCTACGACTACGGCATCATCAATCTGCTCAATCTGTGCCGCTGGATGCTCGACCGCCCGCTGACGCCGCTCGCCGCGCGCTTCTCGCATGCCGTGCCGCTGTCCATCGCAGCCTACAACAGGGCGTTCCAGTCACCGCTCGAGTTCGACGCGCCCTTCAACGGCTTTTTGATCTCGCATGAGGATCTCGCCTGCAAGCTGACGACGTCGGCGCCCGAGCTGATGCCGATCCATGATCGCATCGCCGACGAGGCGCTGGAACGCCTGGTCAAGACAGACACGGCGTATCGGGCCCGGAGCGCGATCGCCAAGCTTCTTCCTGACGGCAGCCCGTTGCGCTCGGCGATCGCGGCTGCGCTCGGCCTCAGCGATCGCACCTTCCAGCGCCGGCTCGCCGAGGAAGGCCTGTCCTTCAGCGACCTCGTCGACGCGACCCGACGCGAGCTAGCCCAGCGCCATCTCGCCGATCCACGCCTGTCATTGACCGACATCGGCTATCTGCTCGGCTACGCCGACCAGAGCACGTTCTTCCGCGCCTCCAACCGCTGGTTCGGAGAATCGCCGGGCGAGTATCGGGCGCGCATCGGCAACGGGCATCCGCGCGAGGTCGAAGCCGCCCACGAGAAGTGAGCGGCGCCGTTGCTTCAGAACATGCCGTTGGTGTTGGCCGACTGCTCCGGGATCGGCTGCACCGAGTCCCAGTGCTCTTCGATCTTGCCGTCCTTCAGGCGGAAGATGTCGACGATCGCATTGCCACGCGTGCCGGGCTCGCGGACGGCATGCACGCGCAGGATGACAAAGTCGCCATCGACCAGCACCTTTGTGATCTCGCTGTGGGATTGCGGATACTTCGCCTTCAGGAATTCGATGAACTTGCGGAATCCTTCCGGGCCATCCTCGGCGCTCGGATTGTGCTGGATGTAGGTGCCGAGATATTTCGAGGCGGCCGCGAAGTCCTTGCGATTGAGGCCCTGCTCATAGAAGTCGAGCACGATCTGCTTGTTGCGCTCCTCGTCAGCCGAATAAGCGCGCTCCGCCAGCGCGGGCGTCGCAACGATACCGGCGAGCGCAACCGCCAGAGCCGTGACGATACCTGTCCTCATCAGTCATCCCCCTGAACCCAAGCGCCGTCCGTGATGATCGACGGCCCGTCTCCACGTAGCATGACCGACCGCCATCACATGGATCGACCGCAGCCTGCGGTCTCAAAACCGTGTGACCTCAATAGAACCGATAGAGATGATGCACCGGCCCGTGGCCATGCCCGACCGTGAAGCGATCGGCGGCCGCGATCGCACCGGAGATGAAGGCCTTGGCGTTGCGCACGGCCGTCTGCAGGCCTTCGCCCTTGGCCAAGCCGGCGGCGACCGCCGACGACAGCGAGCACCCGGTGCCGTGCGTGTTCTTCGTCGCCACGCGCGGCGCCGGCAACGCGGTGGAGCTGTCGCCAGTGATGAGATAGTCGGTGCTCTCGGCGCCCTGCCCATGGCCGCCCTTGATCAGCACGGCCGGACAGCCGAGCGCGAGCAGGCGCCGGCCCTGCGCCGCGATGGCCTCGTCTGTATCAGCGATCGGCTCGCCGAGCAGCGCAGCCGCCTCCGGCAGGTTCGGCGTGATCAGCGCGGCCTGTGGGATGAGCCGGCTGCGCAGCGCCTCGATCGCGTCCTCCGGCAGCAGCCGCGCGCCGGAGGTCGCGACCATCACCGGATCGAGCACAACATGCGCCGGCTTCCAGCGTGACAGGCTCGCTGCGATCGCCTCGGTGATCGGCGCCTGCGCGACCATGCCGATCTTGACCGCACCGACCGCGAGATCGTCGAACACGGCGTCGATCTGCGCCGTCACGAAATCGGGCGGCACCAGGTGCACCCCGGTCACGCCGGTCGTGTTCTGGGCGGTCAGCGCCGTCAGCACCGAGGCGCCGTAGACGGACAGCGCGGCAAAGGTCTTCAGGTCGGCCTGGATGCCGGCTCCGCCCGAGGAATCCGAGCCGGCGATGGTGAGTGCGACGGGGGTGCTCATCCCCCTCTCCTAGCGCGGGCCGGCCACGCCGGGCAAGCAGGGCCGCCGCCGGAGAAAGCGTATCGACTTCGCTGGAAAACGCTATATTGAGGCTCGAAACGCCTTCCGGAGACCGCCTGCAATGGTTCCTTTCTTCGTCCAGATCAAGTGCAAGCTCGGCCAGTCCTACGTCGTGGCCAATGCGCTGGCCGAGGCCGAGATCGCCTCCGAGATCTATTCGACGGCCGGCAATTACGACCTGCTGGTGAAGTTCTACGTCGATAACGAGACCGACATCGGCCACTTCGTGAACGAGAAGGTCCAGGTCCTGCCGGGCATCCAGGACACCCACACCATCATCACCTTCAAGGCTTTCGGCGCGAGCTGAACGCTTCGCGGTGCCCCATAGAGAAAGGCGCCCGTCGTGACCGACGGGCGCCGAGTTCCTCAAAATGGCACAAGCATGGTTTCGTCATAAAAGACGGTAAGCGAGCGCGCGCTCATCTCACGCCAGATGATTGCAGCGGTTCGGAGCTCCGGACCTTTCGATCGCGAGGGGAAACGGGGGGACCATCGACCGGCCCGGCTTTCCTTTGCGGCAACTTGGCGATAGGCGTCCTATAACGTGTGCATCGCGCGGCGGGTCAAGGCTGGCGCGCCCCCCGATACGATCGATCAAGAAGTTGAGACGAAAGCTCAAGACAGTCTGTGACTTCAGTGACGAGTGAGATGAAAGCTATTGCGTCCCTGCTGCCGAGCTATGGCTTCTCGGCCGAGCAGATGGACACCGACACCAACATTGCGGCTTGGCGCGAGGCGACCTCGACGTTCTTCGATGTCGATGAGCTCGCGGCCGGCGAAGCGTCACCGTTCAGGGCCGACGTCCTGTCTTACGCACTCGGCTCCGTCCTGCTCGGCTCCGCGCGCGCCAGCAGCCAGCGCTTCCGGCGCTCCCCCCAGACGATCGCGCGCAGCGGCGTCAACCACGTCATCATCCAGCTCTATGTGAGGGGTGGCTATGAGGGCGTCGCCGGCCAGCGGCCAATCAAGGTCGAAGCCGGCGATCTCTGCGTGCTGGATCTGGCGCAGACACTCGAGACGCGTGCGAGCGCATTCGAGAACGTCACGCTGGTCGTTCCCCGCCCGATGTTCGACGCCCGCCTGCTGCAGGTCGATGATCTGCACGGGCTCGTCCTGCCGCGCAGCGGCGCGATGGCGCCGCTGCTGGCGCGGCATTTCGGCGCACTGCTCGATTGCGCGCCGCGCATGAGCTTCGACGAGTGCCAGGCCGTGGTCGACGGCACGGTGTCGCTGATCTCGGCCTGCCTGCGCGGCGAGCTCGAGCGGCGCGATGCCGATCGCAGCATCACGGCCGATGCCTCGCTGCTGCGCATCCGGCAATATATCGAATCCCAATTGGCCAGTCCCGAGCTCAGCGCCGACGCCGTGGCGCTGCATTTCGGGATGTCGCGGGCGTCGCTCTATCGGATGTTCGCGCCGATCGGCGGCATCGCGGAGTACATCCGCAGCCGCCGCCTGCACCGCGCATTCTTCGATCTCGCCGGCAGCGGGGCGCGCTCCCAGCGCATCAGCGAGGTGGCGCGGCGCTGGCAGCTCGGCACCGACGCGCATTTCACCCGTCTGTTCAAGACCGCCTACGGCATCACGCCGAGCGCCGCGCGCGAGGCGGCGATGCTGGGCCTGCCGCAGATGCCGTTGGACGGCGACGCCGAACCGGCCTCGCCGCTCAGCCGTTGGATGCGAGGGATAGCAGCGCCCCGGACCGCGGAATGAGCGCAACCACCGCGCCCGGACGCGGTTCGTCGCTCTCGGACGCCTCAGCCTCCGGCTGCGCGTCCTCATCAGGCACGGACGCCGTGCGCGAAATGTCGAGGTGCTGCTCGAGCTGTTCGACCGGCATCGGCCGTCCCAGCAGATAACCCTGCGCGAAGTTGACGCCGAGCGCGCGCAGCTGCGACAGCTGCTCTTCGGTCTCGACGCCCTCAGCGGTGATCTGGATGCCGAGCCCGCGCGCCAGCGTCACGACCGACGAGATCACCGCGGCGCTTTCGTCACGCACGCTGAGATTAGCAACGAAGGACTTGTCGATCTTGATCTTGTTGAACGGGAATGCCGTCAGCGAGCGCAGTGACGAATAGCCGGTGCCGAAATCGTCGAGCGCCAGCGAAATGCCGAGTCCCTTCAGCCGGTCGATGAAGCTCTCGTTCTCCGCCGCACGCTCCAGCAGCACCGACTCGGTGATCTCGATCTCCAGCCGCTTCGGATCGAGGCCGGACCTTGCGAGCGCCGACTGGATGACATCGAACAGTTCCGCCTGCTTGAACTGGACCGGCGACAGGTTGACCGCAACCTTGACATCATCAGGCCATGCCGTCGCATCGTCGCAGGCGCGGCCGATGATCCACTCGCCGAGCGGCACGATCAGGCCGGTCGATTCCGCCAGGGGGATGAACTTGTCCGGCGGCACCAGCCCCTTCACCGGGTGGCGCCAGCGCACCAGCGCCTCGACGCCGCGGCGCTGCCGGGTGTCCGCGTCGTAGAACGGCTGGTAGTGCACCTCGAACTGGCACTGCGCGATGGCGTCGCGCAGATCGCCTTCCAGCGTGTTGCGCGCTTCCAGCTCGGCCGACATCGCATCGTCATACATCGTGTAGCAGCTGCGGCCGGCGGATTTCGAGCGGTACAGCGCGAGGTCGGCCTTCTTGAGCAGATGCTCCTGGTCGCGGCCGTGCTGCGGCGCCAGCGAGATGCCGATGCTGGTGCCGATCTCGACGCGCTGGCCGGCGATCTGGAACGGCTCGGCGATCAGCCGGGTGATGCGCTGCGCGAGCTCGATCGCGGCCGCGCGCTGGTCGTTGAAGCCGGCCTGGATCAGCGCGAACTCGTCGCCGCCGAGCCGTGCCAGCACGTCCTCATCGCGCAGCTGCGAGCGCAGGCGTTGCGCGACCTGCACCAGCAGCTCGTCACCGGCGCCGTGGCCGAGCGAGTCATTGACGTTCTTGAAGCGGTCGAGATCGAGCAGGAAGACGGTGAAGCGCCCGTTCTTCTCGTCATTGATACGCTCCATCTCCTCCAGGAAGAAGGCGCGGTTCGCGAGCCCCGTCAGCGCGTCGGTCTGCGCCAGCTCGAGCACGCGGCGATTGGCGAGCGCCAGCTGCAGTGCGTTGCGGCTCGACAGCGCGAGATAGACAGCGAGAAAGATCGTCGTCGCCATGCCCGCCGCATACAGCGCGAGGGCGCGGTTGTGACTGGCCATCAGTCCGCCGGCAGGCGCCGCCTGAAACACCCAGTCGGCATCGCCGATGCGCAAGGTGGTCGACCAGATGTTGGGATCGGCCGGCCAGCGCTGCGGGTCCACGCCGGACGCATTGATCACGCGCTCGGGCGGCAGCAGGTTGATCTGCAGCGCCGGGCTGTTCGGATTGTTGGCGCGCACCGACTGCAACAGCATCGGCAGATCGAACACGCCGACGATGAAGCCGGAGAGATTGCGACGGCGATCGGCGACCGTGGTGCGCGACGTCCCCTTGGCATAGACGGGGATGCCGATCATCACGGCGTTGTTGCGCTCGTTCTGATTGATCAGGTTCTGCCGCGTGCGCAGCGCGCCGATCATATCATAGTCGCGCGACTGCTCGAGCACGGCGCGATGATCGGGGATGCTCCAATAATCGAGGCCGTACACCGGCGAGGTCTTCGCCTCCGTGGAGAAGTAGACCGGATAATACTCGTCGCTCTCGGGCGCGACCGTGCCGTCGGGATACGACTTGATGCGGAAGGCGGGAACGCCGTCGGTGATCGCGGCGGCCTCGTACTCGCCGCGCTCCTTGCGCTTGATGCGCGGCAGCCAGGCGAGACGCAGCATGCCGCGGTGCGCCTCGAACAGACGCGCGCTGAAGGTCTGATATTCGCTGCGGGTGATGTCGTCGTTGGCGGATTCGAAACGGGTGCGCAGCGCGGTCAGGCGGCTGACATATTCGTTGACGCCGTTCTGCACCAGGATCGCCTGCGCTTCGGCAAGTCCCTCGAAATCAGAACGCGCCAGCCGGTTTTCCCAGCGTCCGACAGCCACCGTGCCGGCAATCGACAGAACGACGCCGACGCATGCGGCGATGATCGCAGGCCGATAGAGGCGGTATCGCGATAGCGACGCGCGCAGCCTCTCGCGCCCGCTACCGATGCGAGCACTTTCCTGTTCCTGCAGCGTCGGTGCGCTGTACTCTTCAACCTGCAATATGGCCCCCGCCAAACGGCTGCCCCTCACTACGCGTGGGCCTGATGGTCAACGGGCTAAGTTAAAGACGGTCAAAGATGATCAGTGGTGGAGTACCAGAAACCCAGGCTTGGTTAACGACTGACTTTTCCAGGCCGCCTAAAACGCGATCAAGCGAGCGGTACCTCTTTAGCGAGGTCTTCATTCAACGCATGTAGGATGAGTTGTCATCAGGCGTACCCGTGCATCGAAGATCGCAATGAACTGGTTCTCAAGCTTTCGGAAATCCGTCCTCCTCATCGTGTTGGCGGTCACGCTTCCACACGGGTCCGCTCGTGCCGACGAACTCGGCGTGACCAATGACTCGATCCTGTTCGGCCAGGTGGCGGCGCTGGAAGGCCCGTCGGCGGCGCTGGGCCAGGCGGCGCGGCAGGGCCTGCTCGCAGCCTTCAGCGAGCTCAACGCCAAGGGCGGCGTCTATGGCCGGCGACTGAAGCTCGCGAGCCGCAACGACGGCTACGATCCCGACCGCTCCGTCGTGGAGACGATCAAGCTGATCTACGAGGACAAGGTGTTCGCGCTGATCGGCGCCGTCGGCACGCCGACCGCGATGGCGACCGCGCCGATCGCGGCCTCGAACGATGTGCCCTTCATCGGCCCGGTGTCCGGCGCCGAATACCTGCGTGCTCCCGAATTCCAGAACATCGTCAACATCCGCGCCAGCTACGCGGCCGAGGCGGAAGCCACGATCAAGCATCTCACCGAGGAGCTGCGCCTCACGCGGATCGCGATCTTCTATCAGGACGACGCGTTCGGCCGCGACGTACTTGCGGGCGTGAAGACCTATCTCGATCGCCGCGGCCTGGAGCTCGCCGCCGAAGGCACGTTCGAGCGCAACACCCGCGCGGTCGGTGCCGCGCTCAAGGTCATCAGGCGCGCCGAGCCGGAAGCCGTGATCCTGGTCGGCACCTACGGCCCGTGCGCCGAGTTCATCAAGATGGCGCATCGCTCGGGCTTCAACCCGACCTTCTCGGCGGTGTCCTTCGTCGGCGGCAATGCGCTGGCCAAGGAGCTCGGCGCGGAGGGGCGCGGCGTCATCATCTCCGAGGTGGTGCCGTTTCCATGGGACACCGACCGCCGCGTCGTCGCAGACTATCAGGCGGCGATGAAGGCGCTCGATCCGAGCCAGACGCCCGACTTCATCGGGCTCGAGGGCTACATCACCGGGCGCCTGGTGGCGCGCGCGCTGGCGATGACCGGGCCGAACCCGACCCGCGCCGAGCTGCTGCGCATTATCAACGAGGTCGGCCAGTTCGATATCGGCGGGCTGGTCGTGAGCTTCGGCAGCGCGCGCAAGGAGAACCCGCCGCCGGTGTCGCTGGTGGTGATCCAGAGCGACGGCAGCTTCAAGCCGATCTAGCCGACATCGGGGCGCCGGCTCAGCTCGCAGGTTCAGTTCGCGGATTTCTTCGGCTTCGGCGGGCCTTCGACCGGCGGCAGCGACTTCAGATAAGCGGCCATCGCCTTGCGATCCTCAGCCGTCAGCTGCGAGGTGTTGCGGATCACGCGCGCCATCGAGCCGCCGGCGCTGTCGCCGTCGGGCAGCTGCCCGGTCTCCAGGAAATAGCTGATATCGCTCTCGCTCCAGTCTGCGAGCCCCTTCTGGGTGATGTTCGGCACGAAGCCCTGCCCTTCCGGATCAGGACCACCGGCGAGCCGCTGCGCCGTCTTGATGCCGCCGAGCGGGTTGCGCGGGCTGTGGCACTCCGCGCAATGGCCGAAGGTGTTCACCAGATAAGCGCCGCGATTCCACTCCGCGGAGCGCGAGGCATCCGCGACGAACGGCCTGTCGTCGAAGAACAGCAGCTTCCAGACCCCGACGGTGCGGCGGATGTTGAACGGGAATGGCAGATCATGCGGGCGCGACGCGCCGCTCACCGGCGGCAGCGTCTTCATGTAGGCGAACAGATCCTTCACGTCGTCGACCTTTGCCGCGGCGTAGGAGGTATAGGGAAACGCCGGATAGTAGTGACTGCCGCCGGGCGACACGCCGCGCACAACGGCGTTGACGAACTCAGCCTCGCTCCAGCGCCCGATACCATCGTTCGGATCAGGTGAGATGTTGGGCGCATAGAACGTCCCGAACGGCGACTCCAACGGCAGGCCGCCGCCAAGCTTCAGACGATCCTGCTGGTTCGGCACAGCATGGCAGGACGAGCAGCCGCCGATGTTGAACATCTCCTGGCCATTGGCGAGATCGGGCGCGCGCGTCGCCGCTGCGAGCGCGATCGTCGATGGCCGGGTCAGCCACCAGAATACCGCGAGACCGGCGACGCCGAGCACACACAAAGCAAGCAGGAAGCGTCGGTGCATGGTGGCTCCGTGACTGCGGGAGGGATTGCGATCGAGATGCGCCCGCGAGAATAGGATGTCGACGCTGGACAAACAAAGAGGGGGCGAACGCGCAGCCCGCGTCCGCCCCCTTCAAACTTGCGTCAGATCAGCTGTTCTTGAGACGGAAGGTCTCGTGGCAGCCGCCGCATTCCTTGCCGATCCCGGGCGCGGTCGCCTTCAGGCTGTCGAGGTCCTTGATCTTGGCCTTGGCCTCGGTGACGACCTTGGCGAAGCTGTCGATCTTGGCCTTGAAGCCGGCCTGGTCTTCCCAGATCTTCGGCGAGGCGCTGTAGTCGCCCTCGAACTTCGCGCCCTTCATGCTCGCCGGATACATCGTCGGCAGCTTCTTGGCGGTCTCGTCGAGCTGTGCCAGAGCGGCATTGACGGCGGCCTGGTCATACGGCTTCTCGCCCTTGACCATGGCGATCAGGACACCGCCGAGGTTCTTGGCGTTCGCCTTCATGATGTCCTGGCTCTGCTTGACCAGGTTCTCCTGTGCCATCACGGCGCCGGCCCCTAGCAGCAACGCTGCTGCTACCACGACAGTCCGCTTCATCAATTCGCTCCTTTGTTGTCACAATCCCGTCCAGCCCACCTGGACGGGTCGCGCCTGGTTGGTCAACCCCTGTCCCGGCGGGTTATTCCGGAATTGAGGCGGATATCGGAGGGTGTTCAGGGATACCGTACTCAGAGACTGTGACGGCGGTGCTGCTCCCGGATCGCGATCCAGACGCGCTCAGGCGTCGCCGGCATGTCGATGTGGTCGATCTTGTACTCGCGCCAGAGGGCCTCGACGATGGCGTTGACCACCGCCGGACACGAGCCGATCGCGCCCGCCTCGCCCGCGCCCTTCACGCCCATCGGATTGGTCTTGCACGGCACGTTGTGCGTCTCGAAGGTGAAGGTCGGCGCATCCGCCGCGCGCGGCAGCGCGTAGTCCATGTAGCTGCCGGTGACGAGCTGCGCATCGGAGTTGCTGTAGACCACCTGCTCCATCAGCGCCTGGCCGATGCCCTGCACCGCACCGCCGTGCACCTGGCCCGCGAGCAGCAGCGGATTCAGCGTCACGCCGAAATCGTCGACGATCACGTAGTTGACGATCCTGATGATGCCGGTGGCCGGATCGAGCTCGATCTCCGCGACATGCGTGCCGTTCGGATAGGTGCCGTCGGCGCTGGCGAAGGTGGCGCTGCCGCTGAGCTTGGCGGGATCGACGCCCGGACGCTTGGCGAGATCGGCGAAGGAGATCGACCGGTCGGTACCAGCGACGCGGATCACGCCGTCGGCGATCTCGAGATCTCCGAGGCCTGCCTCGAGCGCTTCGGCCGCGATCTGCTTGAGCTTGTCGCCGAGCTCATGCGTCGCACGCTGCACGCTGACGCCGCCCGACGGGATCGAGGCCGAGCCGCCGGTGCCGAGACCCGTGGGCACCTGCGCAGTGTCGCCCTGGTGGATATGGACGCGCTCCGGCGGCAGGCCGAACTGCTCGGCGACGATCTGCGCATAAGCGGTCTGGTGGCCCTGCCCGCTCGACTGCGTGCCGATCAGGATCGTCACGTCGCCGTTGGGATCGAGCTTCACATGGGCGGTCTCCTCGCCCATCGTGCCGCAGACCTCGACATAGCTCGCAAGGCCAATGCCGCGGACGAGGCCATTCTTCTTGGCGGCCTTGGCGCGCTTCGAAAAATCCTTCCACTCCGCGATCTCCATCGCGCGCTTCAGATGCGCGTTGAAGTCGCCGGAGTCATAGACCTTGCCGGTCGCGGTCTTGTAGGGCAGCGCACGCGGCGGGATGAAGTTCTTGCGCCTGATGGCATCGACCGACATCTCGAGCTTGCGCGCGCAGGCGTCGACCAGACGCTCGACCACATAGGCCGCCTCAGGACGGCCGGCGCCGCGATAGGCATCGACCGGCACGGTATGGGTGAAAATCGTGCGCACCCGGCAGTGGAAGGCCTGGATGTCGTAGAGGCCCGGCAGCATGCCGGCCCCGCCATGAGGGATATAGGGCGCAAAGGTCGAGAGATAGGCCCCCATGTCGCCCATCAGATCGACGTCCATCGCGAGGAACTTGCCGTCCTCCGCCAGCGCCATCCGCGCTGTGGTGACGTTGTCGCGGCCCTGCGCGTCGCCCATGAAATGCTCGGAGCGATCGGCCGCCCAGCGCACCGACTTGCGCAGCCGCTGCGCAGCGACCGCGACCAGCGCGTATTCCCGGTACGGAAACAGCTTGGTGCCGAAGCCGCCGCCGACATCCGGGCAGATCACCCGCATCTTCTCGGTCGGGATCTTCAGCACGTTCTGGCACAGGATGTCGCGCAGGCGGTGGCTGCCCTGGCTGCCCGCCGTGAGCGTCAGATGATCGCGCTTGGTGTCGTATTCGCAGACCGCGGCGCGCGTCTCCATGAAGCTCGCGACGACGCGCGGATTGACGATACGGATCTCGGCGACCGCATGCGCCTTCGCAAACGCCGCCTCGGTCGCCGACTTGTCGCCGATCGAGACGTCGAACAGCACGTTGTTCTTGTGATCGGCCCACACCTGCGGCGCGCCCGGTTTGATCGCATTGACGACGCCGGTGACGGCCGGAAGCGTCGTCCACTCCACCTTGATCGCCTCGAGCGCATCGCGCGCATGATCGAGCGTGTCGGCCACGACGAAAGCGACCGCGTCGCCGACGTGGCGCACCTCGTCCTTGGCCAGGATCGGGTAAGGCGGCGCGGTGAACGGATCGGTCTCGAGATTGAACAGGCACGGCAGGCCGCCGAGTTCCGCGGTGTCCTCGGCCGTGAGAATCAGCGCCACGCCCGGCAGCAGCCGCGCGTCGGCGACGTCGATGGTGAACTTGGCATGGGCCTGCGGCGAGCGCAGCACGAGGGCATGCAGGGCGGCCGATGGCGCGAGATCGTCGGTATAGCGGCCTTTGCCGCGAATCAGCGCGTCATCCTCTTTGCGGAGAACGCTTTGTCCCATACCGAACTTGATTGGAGCTGCCATCTGGTTTCACGTCCCACTTCGTTTTGGCGATGTTGGGCGCCATATTGCAGCGGAACGAGGCCTCGCGCAAACGGCAACTCCGCCGCAGGGGAACGCGACCGGTCAACTCTCGTCGGGTCAACGCGCGGACAGACAGTGCGGCTCAATGATGTTGCGCCGCAATCGGGCAGCCCCGGAGCCCACATTGGACGCCGGGACCGCCCTCGCCGCCATCAATGATGCGCATGCTCCGCCTTGGCGCCGTCCTGTTGCCCGGGTCCCTGGGCGCCGACGCCGAGCACGTCGAGCAGCACGGCCATCTTGCCGGCGCGCTCGAACTGCAACGTCACCGCGACCGACTTGCCCTCGACCAGCGGCGCCTTGAGGCCGGTGAGCATCAGATGCATGCCACCGGATGTCAGCGTGACCGTCTGTCCCGGCGGCAGCGCTAGCCCCTCTTCGATCGGCCGCATCACCATGACGCCGTCGCGCGTCGACATCTCATGGATTTCGACGCTCTCGGCGATATCAGCGCTGACGGAGACCAGCCGGTCCGGCTCACGGCCCGTATTGGTGAGCGTGACATAGCCCGCGCCGATCTTGGCGCCACCGGGCGTGGCGCGGCTCCAGCCCGAGGACACCGTGATGTCGCCCTTTGCGACACCGCGCGGCGGCGGCTCGGCGGACGTGAGCCGCAACAGCGGCGCCGGATATTTCAGCGCATGCGGATCCTGGCCGGGCGCGGCGAGCTCAACCCATTTCGCCGTGCCTGTCTCGCAGTCCTGGACCACGGGAATGGGAAGCACATCGCCGGCCTTGAACGTGTCGGCGACGAATCCCGTGAAGGTGAACTCGTCGTAGAACCCATCTTCCAGCCGGCCGCTCCAGCTGATCTCCTTGACGCCGTCGCTGAGCTGCGCGCCGTGAAAGAAATGATAGGCCCGCGCGTAAGCGCCCTTCTTGACGTCGATGGTCCAGCCCGGCTTCGGCATCGGCTTGACCGCGATCAAGCCTTCGGGAATCTGCACGGTCAGGCGCACGGTGGCCGCGCCCTCGCAGCCATGCGGCACGGCGAGCACGGACTTGAAGGTCTTACCGATGCGAGCGTCCGCTTTGTCGAGAACGACATGCGCCTGCGCCGGAACGCTGCCGAGCGCGGCGGAGAGAGCAGCGAGGCCAAACAGGATCGATTTCACGACATCAGTCCTTTGCGAATGAATTTGTGATCGCGCATGATGCAGCTCCTCACAGCTTGTAACGAAGGCCGGCATAGACGCCGCGGCCGTTGCCGGGATTGAACAGGGTCGAGGTCGGCGTTGCCCGATCGATGATGCTGGTGGTCGCGATGTAGGCCTTGTTGGCGAGGTTGCGGCCTTCCAGATACGCCGAGAAATTCTTGCCGTCGTCATAGGTCGCCTTCAGGCCCCACAGCAGATAGGACTCCGTGCTGAGCGTGTTGGCGCTGTCGACGAAATAGGATTGCGGCACCCACTCGACGTTCGGCCCGACGGCGAAGCCCGCCGGATGCTTGTACAGCAGCTCCGCGCGCAGGAAGTGCGGCGGCGCGCCCGGCAGGCGGTTGTTGCCCCAGGTCGCATCGTTATCGTAGCGGAAGTCGTTATAGGTGTAGGCGAGATTGAGCCAGACGCGGTCGGGCGCATCGCTCTTCACCGCGAGCCCCTTCAGCAGGCTGAGGCCGAGGCCCGCCTCGACGCCCTGATGCATCGTCTTGTCGGCATTGGTAACGTTGCAATTGCCGAACGACGAATAGAAGCACTGCAGCTCGTTGCGGATATCGGCGTGGTAGAGCGCGAAATCCCAGGTGACGTCAGGCCGCCGACCGCGCGTGCCGATCTCGTAGGTCGTCGCGGTCTGCGCCTTGATGTCGTAGAACGGAATCACCGCGCCGTTGCCTTCGCCGAAGCTGGGCGCCTCGCCGCTGCGCGAGATGTTGGCGAACACCTGCCAGCCCGGATCGACGTCCCAGAGCAGACCGAGCTTGGGGCTGAACAGATCGAAGACGCTGGAGCCGGACTTCTTCGTCGGATCGGTCGTGAGGTCGACACGCTGCTCGCGAACGGCGTGCAGATATTGCGCCCCCGCAATCAGCGAGACCGCCGGGGTCACGTACCATGCGTTCTCTGCGTAGAGCGTGTAGTTCTCGGGACGCTGCACGGCCGCGAACGTCTGCGCCCCCTTGTTGACGCCGATATTGACGAACTGGTCGGCATCGATCGTGCCGTTCTGGATGTTGAGCCCGACGGTGAAGCGGTTGCGATGGTCGCCGATCTCGCGATCGTCGACGGCGCGCACGAAGCCGCCATAGTCGTGATAGCGGTAGTCGAGCCATTGGAAGATCGGGTGCATCAGGTGCCGGTCGACCGCGAACACGCCGAACTCGATATCGATGTTGTCGAGATGGAGGGTCGACTTGTTGGCGACGCGCACCGTATCGATGTTGCGCTGCCAGTCGTTCAACACATTGTTGGCTGCCGCCGTCTCCGGCGAATTGAGCGCGCTCGTCTTGCTGACCTCGCCAGGAATGCGCTGCCGCACCGTGTTGGCGTTGAGATAGAAGCGGGTCTCGAAATCGGGCGACACCTGGTAGCCGAGATTGGCGCTGCCGCGCTCGGACTGTCCCCAGCTGTGGTCGCGATAGCCGTCGACCCGCGATGCCGAGCCGGTCACGAAATAGTCGGCCGCACCAGTGACGCCGCCGGTCGAGGCCTGGCCACGCAGGAAACCGAACGCGCCGCCATCCAGCCGGCTCTCGAACGCCGAGGCGTCGCGGCCGGTCGGCGTGACGAAGTTGACGGCGCCGCCGAGCGAGTTGGCGCCATAGCGCAGCGCATTGGCGCCCTTGTAGACCTCGACATAGCGATAGGCCGTCGGGTCGATCTCCTGGAAATCGCCATAGCCGTCGGCGGTGTTGATCGGAATGCCGTCGAGAGTGAGCTGCGTGCCGCGCAGATGGAAGTTGCGCGACAGACCGGAGCCGCGAATCGACAGCCTGGTGTCGTCGCCCCATTTCGGCTGGGCGAACACGCCGGGCACGTAGTCGAGCACATCCTTGATGGTCTGCGCCGAGCCGTTCTTGAACGCGGTATCCGGCACGACGGCGACGGCGCCCGCGATCTGCTGAATGCGCTGGGTCGCCGTTTGCGTATTCGGGGCGGTCCGGCTCGGCGCGGGACCGGCGGGAGCCGCCGTGGCCGTCTGCGGGGCGGCTGCGGATCGGGGCGCGCGCGCCCGCCGCGCGGGCTGATCATTGTTGGCGGGCCGCGCCGGGCGCGACGCCGAGGGCCTGGCCGGGTCGACGGTGACCGTCGGCAGATTGCTTGGCTCACGGGCTTGCGAGAAACAGGGAGATGACAACGTGACAAGGCACGTTGCCGCGCAAAGCGCGGTTACGGAACGGGACATGATGAACCTCTGGACGAACGAAACCTGACGACAAATTGCGATCAGGCGTTCGCGGGAGGTCCTTGCGACAGGCGGGGTTCACGGAGGCGGGAATCGCGCGCAGCCCAGGCGGCGAAGCTGGCAAGCCGCAATTCGCTGGCGCTGCGCACCAGCATCGCGACGACAGGTGTCGGCACCGGCGCGGCATGGGCGGCGAAGGCGCAGACCGCGCAGAAGTCCTTGTGTAGAACGGCGGAGTCCGGCGCGCCGGTGCCGTGGACGTTGCCGTCAGCATCGGTGCAGATCACGCCGAGATCGTTGGCGGCTGCGGCCGCCATCTGCGCCGACATCGCACCGGCGAGCACCATCTGCAACGCGATCAGATAGGCGGCGAGAATGCCGACCGCCCTCCTCGCCCAGTTTGCAGTTTGCCGCCGTTGCGTCACGAATGATCTCCCCGCGCGCGACAATATTCGCCGCGCCGCAGTGGCGCAAGGCATAACAGATACGCGCGTAGGATCTCATCAGTTCGCGCGCAGTTGTATGTCATGCCACGCGCCTGCCTCAGCGGCGCACGAGCGCCTTGAGCCAGCGCAGGCCGAACAGCCCGAGAATGGCGGCGGCATAGATCACCGCGCCGATCATGATCAGCAGGCCCAGCATGGCCTCGTCCTGCAGGCGGCCGAGCGCGGCCAAATGCGGCAAAGCCAGGACAACCGTGAACCGGAGTACCACGGCGAGCAGCACGCCGGTCGCAGCGAACTTCAACAATGACAATGTGAGACGGCGATCGACGACGAGGTAGCGCTTGTGCACGGCGAAGCCGAGCACAAGCAGCAGATTGATCCAGGCGCCGACGGCGGTGGCCAGCGCTAGGCCAACCTGCGCCAGCGAGCCCATCAACAGCACCTTCAGAATGACATTCGCCGTCAACCCTGTGAGCGAGGCCTTCACGGGCGTCGCCGTATCCTTGCGCGCATAGAACGTCGACACCGCGCTGCGGATCATCACGAAGGGAATGAGGCCCACGGCATAGGCCGCGAGCGTCGCGCCGGCCGCCGCTGCATCGCCTTTGGTGAAGGCGCCGCGCGCGAACATCGCGCGCGTGATCACATCAGGCACCGCGAGGAAGGCGGCGACGAACGGCACCGAGAACAAAAGCGTGAACTCGAAGGCGCGGCGCTGCTGCTCCATGGCGCCCTGGTGATCACCCGCCGTCAGCCGCCGCGACATTTCCGGCAACAGCACGGTGCCGATGGCGATGCCGATCACGCCGATCGGCAGCTGGTTGAGACGGTCGGCATAATACAGCGCCGAGATCGCGCCGGCGGGCAGGAACGTCGCGATGATGGTGTCGGCGAACATCGCGACTTGCGTGCCCATCGATCCCAGAGTCGCCGGCCCCAGCGCCTTGAAGAAGGCGCGGATGTCGTCGTCGAGCTTGAGCGGCGCAAACCGCGGCAGCCCGCCGTGGCGGGCGAGATCGCCTGCGAGCAGGACATATTGCAGGAAGCCGGAGATCAGCACGCCCCAGGCCGCGGCATGGCCGGCGTTCGGAAAGAACGCCGCCAGCGCCAGCGTCACCATCATCGCGAGATTGAGGAAGATCGAGGCGGCCGCGGCGCTGGCAAAGCGCTGCATCACATTGAGCATGCCGCCATACAGCGTCACCAGGGTGATCAGCAGCAGATAGGGAAAGGTGATCCGCGTCAGCGTGATCGCCATGTCGCGCTGCGCGGGATCGTCGGTGAATCCCGGCGCCAGGATCGTCATCGCCTGCGGCATGAACACCCAGGCGAGAATCAGCAGCACCACCTGCGAGGCCAGCAGCAGCGTGAAGATCCGGTCCGCAAACAGGCTCGCCGACGCCGGCCCCTTCTCGCCATGCACATGCGCATAGGCCGGAACAAAGGCGGCGTTGAACGCCCCCTCGGCAAAGATCGCCCGGAAATGGTTCGGCAGCCGAAACGCAATGAAGAACGCGTCGGCAATCGGCCCAGCGCCAAGGATGGCCGCCAGCATGATGTCACGGGCAAAACCAGTGAGGCGCGACAGCAGCGTATAGCCGCCGACGGTGAAGATACGTCCGAGCATGGGGGGCTTGTAGAGGATTGGCGCGGGAGTTTGAAGCGGGGAACGGAAACGACGCCTTCTCAAAGCCAAAGTTGTGGCCGAGGCTGCCGTCGCCTCACGCCGCTCGCGGGAAGAGGTCGGATCGCATCGAAGACGCTATCGCGGCGCGGCGATCGCCCATGCGCCGCTTGCCCTCGCGCTCCGCCTACTCGATGTTGAATCGGCTGGTCTCCGGATGCCTTTGGCAGCGGACCGCGGTCAAGGGAACAGGCTGAACGACCGCTGAAGTCCGGTTGTCGGGCCAGAGGACACTCCAACACAGATCGTTCGACCGGATGGTCATCTCGGTCCGATCGTAGACCCAGCGGACGCGGACATCAGCGCAGGCGTCGATCACGAGCGTCGGTTGCTGCGTGCCGGCCGCGGTACGCGCGTCGATGCACAGGTCCGGCCGTGCATCCAGGGCGAGCGCATCGCCCTGCAGGCGGAAGACACGCTGGCGGATACCCCAGAAATGATCGCACCGGTCCATCGCCAAGGTGGCGCCACGTTCGAACCGGGCGTCCGGAGTCGAGATACACCAGTCGTCTGCATTTTCAGGCGAGATCTTGCTCCCCTTGGGACGGAGCGCGAGCAGTTGCTCCCGACGAGCCGTCGGGAGCGCGACCGCGCAGATGCGGGCGCGGGCATTCTGCCAGCAGCCGCCCGACCGGCGGACCTCGCCAAGCCGGCTCTGGGCATGGGTCGCGCCGGCGGCTTCATTCCAGAACGCCTCGCCGCCGTCGCGTCCGACATCGACCGTCGCCCAATATTGGTCGCCGTAGATCGAGAACGAACCCTCGCGGTTGTCACGCGTAAATTCGCAGACACCATCGATATAGGAGGTCCCATCGACAACGAGCGTGCATTGCACGGGCGTGGTCACCGCGCGAACGGGCGTCGCGGCGAGGACAAGAAGCGCGAGCGTGACGAGAGGGACGTGACATCGGAATACGTTCATGAGCACCTGTGGTCGATCGTTCTTCGACACTATGGATCGGCAGCTGATACGCGCAACTCTTTCCTCATTCTCCCGAGCGGGAGAGCCGATGAGAGCAACGCTATCCGCCGCGCTGTTACTGCCAGAATGGCAAGCGCGATGCATGTCGCATACTCCGCTGTCATCCCGGACAAGCCTGCCGGCGCGAAGCGGCGGCGGGCGCAGATCCGGGATCCATACGCCGTGCAGCCCATGGGGCGCGCGGAACGGGCCGCCTGCCCGCTACGATCATCACGCGGTCCTGGGGCAGCCGTGGGGCGGACTAGCGCAGCGTAATCCGCCGCGCCTGATACAACCCTTTCGGTCGTCCTCGCGCCTTCGTTCAGATCGTCACGAAAGTACGCGGACGTGGCGCCCCACGCATCTGGCGCGTACAACAAGGCCACCATGGCGGATTACGCTCCGCTAATCCGCCCTACGCCATGCCCCTCCTTCGGGTGGGTCCAAGCCGCGGGACGCGCCCTGAGCGCGCTGTCGTCAGATTCCGATAAAAATAATCTACTTGCTATTTTTCGGAAATCATGATTATCTCGCCGCATCCCGCCTCAAGCAGAAGGGGCGTTGCGCGCGATCGTCACGACACGCGAGGCGGGGATGCGATGGCCGTGGGAGCTCGCAGCATGTCCTCGTGGCGTGCGGACGAACGAGCGCTCACGGACGGTCAAGTCGCGTGGTCCTGGCCTCCCGACGCTGAGGTCCGCGATGGCGTGCGAAGCACGTTGTCGCGATACGGTGGCCAAATAGCCGGTGCACCGGGGAGATCGCGAAGCAGCCGGAAGCCCATCGCGCAGGGAATGCCGGAATGTCGGCTGAACCTGTGGTACCTGCCGCCTGCATTTTTTCAGCAGGCGGGCCATGGGTGAGGCCTTCACCCCGCATTCCCTGCGCCCTCTGCACTATTTGCGAGGGTGAACTGATCGCAGGCCTCGGGCATGATGTGCCGCGAGATCGCGCCCCTGTGTCGATCGCTGTTTGAGATGTAAATCGGAATGCGCCCCGCTCGGCCGTAGGGTGGGCAAAGCGGCCGCCCGCAGGGCGGTCGCGTGCCCACCGCGCATCCGCGTCGGCGGTGACAATGGTGGGCACGGCGCGCGATGGATCGGCGCAACAAGCATTCAGGCGGGCGCGCCTTTGCCCACCCTACGCTGCCGTAACCAACCCAACGCTGTGGTCAGCTTGAAAGGCGGTCGCACCTCACCGACAGCTGTCGTCCCGGACGAGCCACGGCGCGCGAAGCGCGGCGTGGCGCCGATCCGGGATCCATACGCTGCGGCTGATGTGTTGGGCAAAGGGCCAATGACCAGCGGGGCCAAAACCGTTCCCTGGGGGTATGGCGTTCGCCGGGACGACGGTGGTGTTTGTTGATAGGCCGTAGGGTGGGCAAAGCGGCCGCCCGCAGGGCGGTTGCGTGCCCACCGCGCATCCGCGTCGGCGGTGGCAATGGTGGGCACGGCGCGCGATGGATCGGCGCAACAAGCATTCAGGCGGGCGCGCCTTTGCCCACCCTACAGACTGCGCGAGGCCTCAGGCCAGCGCGCCGCGCACGACGTCGATGATGCGGGCCTGCGTCGCCTCATCCAGATAGGCGTGCATCGGCAGGCTGATGACATCCGACGAGAGCTGCTCGCTGACGGGCAGGCCGCCGTCGGCGCTCGGGAAGATGCGGTAGGCGGTCTGCTGGTGCATCGACTTCGGATAGTAGATCGCGGTCGGGATGCCCTGCGCCTTCAGCGCGGCGGCGAAGGTGTCGCGGTCGACGCCGCGCGGCAGGCGGATGGTGTATTGCGCCCACACCGAGGTGCAGCCCTCGACGAGGCGCGGCACCTTCACCACGTCGGCCAGCGCCGCGGTGTAGCGCTCCGCCACCTCGTTGCGCGCGCGGATCTCGTCCTCGAAGATCCGGAGCTTCTCGATCAGGATCGCGGCCTGGATGGTGTCGAGGCGCGCCGTGAGGCCGAGGCGGACGTTGTCGTATTTATCGCTGCCGCCGCCATGGGCGCGCACGCTGCGCAGGCGCTCAAGCAGGCCGGCGTCGTCGGTCAGGATGGCGCCGCCGTCGCCGAAGCAGCCGAGCGGCTTGGCGGGATAGAAGCTGGTCGCGGTCGCAAGCCCGAAGGTGCCGATGCGGCGGCCCTTGTAGCTGGCGCCAAAGCCTTGGGCTGCGTCGTCGAGCACGAACATGCCCTCGTCCGCGGCGATCGCGGCGATCGCATCGTGATCGGCGGCCTGGCCGAACAGGTCGACCGGAATCACCGCCTTCGGCTTCAGGCCGAGCCGCTTCGCGGTGGCGATGCCGCGGCGGAGCGAGGCCGGGTCGATGTTGAAGGTGTCCTCCAGCACGTCGACGAACACGGGCGTGGCGCCGGTCAGCGCCACCGACTCGCCGGTCGCGCAGAAGGTGAAGGACGGGCACAGCACCGCATCGCCCGGGCCGATGCCCTGCGCCATCAGCACCATCAGCAGCGCATCGGTGCCGCTGGAGCAGCTCACGGCATATTTGGCGCCGCAGAACTCGGCGAGCTCCTTCTCGAGCTGGATGATCTCGGGGCCGCCGAGAAACTGGCAGTGCGCGAGCACGCGGGCGACCGCGTCATCGAGCGACTTGCCGAGCCGCTGGCGCTGCGCGGCGGTGTCGATGAACGGAATGGGCTGATGACGCAAATGCTGGTTCATGAGCTCTGACGACTTTTCGAAAGGCGGAAATGGGTGAAGCAGAGATGCGACTAACCGGCAGCGGCGCGGCGCTTGGTGGCGGCCTCGGCCGGGCGATGGCTGGAGGTCTCCAGGCACTGCGTGGCGATCGCCAGGCTCGCGACGCCCTCGTCGCCGGTGACGGCAGGCGACGTGCCGGAGCGCACCGCGTGCAGGAAGGCGATCAGCTCGGCGCGCAGCGGCTCATCATGGCCGACGGGCAGATGCCGCATCGAGTAGCTGCCGTCCGGCTTGAAGCCGAAACATTCGGTGACCTGGCGCGTGAGCAGATCGCCCATGATGTACTTGCCGCGCGTCGCCACCGTGACGTTGCGCGCTTTGAACGGCGTCAGCCAGTTGGTGTTGATGTGAGCGAGCACGCCGGAGGCGGTGCGGAATTGCAGCAGCGCGATGTCCTCGCGCTCGGCCACCGCGCTCGACAGCTGCGGCTGCACCTCGATGATGTCAGACTCGGTGAACCAGCGGATGAGGTCGATGTCGTGCACGGCGAGGTCGATGACGACGCCGACATTCGACATGCGCGGCGGGAACGGGCCGACGCGGGTGATGGCGATCGACAGCAGGTCCTCGCCGGCGATCGCCTTCTTGATCGCGGCGACCGCCGGATTGAAGCGCTCGACATGGCCGATCATCAGGGTGACGCCGGCGCGATGCGCGGCCGCGACGATCTCCCTGCCCTCCTCCACCGTGGAGGCAATCGGCTTCTCGACGAGCAGATGCACCTTGCGGGCGATGCAGGCCAGCGCGAGCTCGTGATGCAGATGGGTCGGCGCCGCGATCGTTACCGCATCGACGCCTTCGGCGGCGAGCTGATCGAGGCTCTCGAAAGTCGGGCAGTTCGCGAGTTCGGTGACACGGCTGCGATGCGCGGGCAGCGGATCGACGACGCCGACGAGGTGAACATCGGGGAGGCCTGCGAGCACGCGGGCATGGTTGCTGCCCATCACGCCGGCTCCGATCACGCCGACTCGCAGCGCCTGCCTCAGCTCGGCCTTGTGGCCCGCCCCCTTGGAACTCATGTCGCTCGACCCCATCAAAGTCACGGAATGGCCATAACAGTTAACGAACTGCAAATCAGCCGGTCGAAGCTCTCCTAGCATGTCACTTCAAGCGAGGCGAACGCGGAAACCTTTTTCAGGACACGATTTGATTCAGAAAGTTACATCGGAGCCCGGGAAAAAACGGAGCGTTTTGAAGGGCCTGCGCGGTCGTCCTCGCGTGTGCCGCGCGGCCCGCTCAACGATCGCGACAGGCGGTGGACAGAGCGCGGGATCGCATCACGCCTGCGTGTGGGGGCTGCGCGGCGGTAACGCGATGGCTCGGGCCTGCGAAGGAGGTCATGCCACCTCGCGGGAGAACGCCATGTCCTTACGCCACGCCTCGCTACGCCACGTTGCTCACTTCGCCATCCTGCTCGCCTCATTCGCGCCCTGGTCGCCCTCGGCCGCGGCGGAGGTCAAGCGGCCCGTCGTCATCGAGCTGTTCACCTCGCAGGGCTGCTCGTCGTGCCCGCCTGCGAATGCCTATCTGAACGAATTAGTACGCCAGGGACGCGACGTGCTGCCGCTCGCCTTTCATGTGACCTACTGGGACCGCCTCGGCTGGAAGGATCCGTTCTCGCTGTCCGCCGCGACCGACCGCCAGGCCCGCTATGGCAGCCGCTTCGGCGACGGCTCCTACACGCCGGAGATCGTGGTCGACGGCCTGACCAGCCATGTCGGCTCCAACAGAGCCGAGATCGGACCGGCGATCGATCGCGTCCGCAGGACGAGCTCCACCGCGGCCAGCGTCAAGCTCGCACGCAATGGCGACAAGCTCGACGTGGAGATCGGCAGCGGCGAAGGGCGCGGACGAATCGTTCTGGTCGGCTTCGACCGCCGGCACGAGACGGCGATCCGTCGCGGCGAGAATGGCGGCCGCACGCTGGAGGAGCTCAATGTGGTGCGCTCGGTGCGCGCGCTCGGCGATTGGAGCGGCGCCGCGCTGCGGCTCAACGAGCCGATGCCGGAGAGCGAGGATGCGGCCGTGCTGCTCGAGGCACCGGATGGACGGATCGTCGGTGCCGCGCGCCTGTAGCTCAAACGGAGGCGCAATGGCGGCGCCAGAACAGGCGATAGCCCTCCTCCACCTTGCGCGTGTAGGTCTCGACATTGCCGGCGGCGGAGCTCGCGACCATGGCCGGCAGCTCCGCTCGCAGCTTCGCCAACTCGTTCGGTTGGCGCGCATACTTCAGGGCGATGGCGATGTAGCCGTCGTCGTCCTCAGCGGCCCAATCCGGCAGCCCCACCGCGGTGTTGATGGCTGCTGCTGCCCGCGCCGCTGCGCTGTGCCCCGGCTTGCAGATCACGGGCACGCCGGCCTGCAGCGACTCCCAGGTGCTGACGCCGCCATTCTGCGGGAACGGGTCGAGCGACATGTCGATCGCGGCGAACTCGGCGATGTGCTGATCGCGCGTCGACAGGCCAAGGCAGCTGATGCGCTCCTCGGCAATGCCGTGAGCCACGAGGCGGGCGACGAGGCCGTCGCGCAGCAGGGGCGCATCGAGCGCGCCGTTCTTGATCACGATCCGCGAGTCCGGCAGCTCCGCCATCAGCCGCGCCCACAGCGCGAGCGCGGGCTCGGAGATCTTGTCGATGCGGTTGAAGACGCCGAAGGTGACGTGGCCGTTGCGCAGCATCGGCAGCGGCGTCGGCTGCCATCCTTGCAGCGGATCGGTGGTGATCACGGCCGGCAGATCGTAGACCTGCTCGGCAAACAGCGGGCGCGCGGCCTCCGGCACCGTGACGGGGTCGGCGAAGAAGTAGTCCATCGTCGGCACGCCGGTGCCGGTGCCGCTGCCCCAGGCCGTGACCTGAATCGGCGCCGGCTTGCGGGCGAACACCGGCAGGCGGTTGCCGGCAGAATGGCCGGAGAGATCGACCAGGATATCGACCTCATCGGCTTCGATACGATCGGCGAGCTCCTCGTCGGACATCTGCCAGGCGTCGACCCAGACGTCGGCAGCGGCACGGCACTGCGCCGTCATCCCGTCCTGCAGCGGCGAGCAGGAATAGCAGACGACCTTGAACGCGCCGTGATCGTGATGGCGCAGCACCGGCAGGAACACCAGCGCTGCCGAATGCATCCGGAAGTCGGACGAGACATAGCCGATGGTGAGCCGCCGCTCCGGATCGCGGTCGCGCAGCGGCGTCGGCCGCCGCGCGATCTGGGCGCCGATCCTGCTCCACCATTCGCGCCGGACAGCCTGATGCTGGGCAAAGTCAGTGTCGGGCATGAAGTCGAGCAGGAAGATCTTGGCAGTGACCGCATCACCAAAATCCGGCTTGATCTCGAGCGCGCGCTCGAAATGCTGCAAGGCTGTCGCCAGGTCGCCCTGTCTGCAGAAGCATTCGCCGAGCCAGGTCCAGGCGACCTCCGAATGCGGGTTCTGCTCCAGCACCTTGCGGCAGGCGTCCATCGCCGGCGCGATGTTGTCCTTGATGGCGCTGAGCTGGGCGAAGCCGAGCAGCGCCGCCTCGTGACGCGGATCGAGCGCGAGCGCGGCCTGGAAATCGGGCATCGCTCTGTCGAAACGTCCGGCCTGCTGATGCAGCCGGCCGCGCTGGGCCAGCACCTGCGCAGCGTTTGGCTTGATCGCGAGCGCAGCATCGAAGGCTGCGAGCGCGTCGTCGGAATGGCGCAGATTGATGCAGGCGAGGCCCTTGCCGAACATCGCCTCCATGTGACGCGGGGTGAGCGACAATGCGCGATCGAAGCTGTGATTGGCCTCGGCATTGCGATTGAGCGTCAGCAGCGCCATGCCGCGGTTGCAATAGGCGTCGGCGTAGTCCGGCTTCAGCGCGATCGCCCGGTCATGCGCCGCGATCGCCTCCTGCTGCAGGCCCAAGCGCATCAGCGTGTTGCCGAGCCCCGTGAGCGCGACGACGAGATTGGGCTTCAGCGCAACCGCGCGCTCCTGGCACTTGCGCGCCTCCTCGTAGCGTTTGCGGTTGAACAGCGCGAGCCCGAGATTGGACAGCGCTTCGGCGTGACGCGGCTCGATCTCGACAGCCTTGGTCAGGGCCTGCTCGGCGAGCTCGAGTTGGCCGCTGTCGAGCGCCACCACGCCGAGCAGATGCAAGGCATCGAAATGCTCCGGGAGCAGCGCCAGAATCTGACCGCAGACAGCCTGTGCATCGGCCGCGCGGCCGGCGCGATAGGCGGCAACGGCGCGCGGCATCAGCTCATCCGCCTGCTTGCGGTGCTTCTTCTGCAACCGCGCATTCTGAAAGGCGCGGGACCCGACATCGCTTGCCACGGAGAGGCTCCACCAAGATCTTGCACGACATCCACTCGGGGCTATGACTCGCAGCCCCGCACGCACTCAACCCGGGTTGGCGCAGTAGCGCCGCCAGAACAGCCGATAGGCTTCCTCGACCTTGCGTGTGTAGGTCTCGACATTGCCGGCGGCAGAGCCCGCAACACGCGCCGGCAACTCGGCTCTGAGCTGGGCCAGCCTGGCCGGCTCCGCGACATGCTTCAGGGCGATCGCGACATAGCCGTCGTCGTCCGCGGCCACCCAGTCGTCAAGACCGAGCGCGGTATTGATCGCGGCCGCGGCGCGCGAGGCTGGGCTGCAGCCGAGCTTCGCCAGAACGGGCACGCCGGCCTGCAGCGACTCCCAGGTGCTGACGCCGCCATTCTGCGGGAACGGATCGAGCGAGATGTCGACATGCGCGAATTGCGCGACGTGCTGCTCGCGCGTCGTGGAGCCGAAGCAGATGACGCGGTCCGCCGCGATGCCGTGGGCAACGAAGCGCGCGACGAGGCCATCACGCAGGAAGGCGTCATCGATCGCGGAATTCTTGACGACGGTGCGAGCCTCCGGCAGCTGCGCCATCAGCCGCCCCCACACCGACAGCGCCGCATCGGAGATCTTGTCGATCCGGTTGAAGACACCGAAGGTGACATAGCCGGTGCGCAGCATCGGCAACTCCGTGGACGGCATGACCGGCAGCGGATCCGTCGTGATCACCGCCGGCAAGTCGTACACCTGCTCGGCGAACAGATGACGCATCTCGGCCGGCACGGTCACCGGATCGGCGAAGAAGTAGTCGATCGTCGGCAGGCCGGTCCCGGTGCCGTGGCCCCAGGCCGTGACCTGGATCGGCGCGGGCTTGCGGGCGAACAAAGTGAGCCGGTTGCCGGAGGAATGGCCGGAGAGATCGACCAGGATGTCGACGCCGTCTGCCTGGATGCGAGCGGCCAGATCGTCGTCGGACATCTGCCAGGCATCGACCCAGCCATCGGCGGCGGCGCGGCAGCGCGCCGTGACCTCGTCCTGGCGCGCCGAGCAGGAATAGCAGATCACCTCGAACTGAGCGTGATCATGATGGCGCAACACCGGCAGCACGGTGAAGGCCGCCGAGTGATTGCGGAAATCCGCCGAGACATAGCCGATGACCAGCCGCCGCTCAGGATCCCTGTTGCGCGACGCCAGCGCCGCGCGTGGAAGCTGCCTCCCGATCCGCTCCCACCATTCTCGGCGGACTGCCTGCTGCCTCGCGAAGTCGGCGTCTGGCAGGAAGTCGAGAGCAAATATCTTCGCAGCGATCGCATCCCGGTAATCGGGCTTGAGCGCGAGGGCATGGTCGAAGTGCTGCAGCGCCGCCTCGATGTCCCCCTGCTTCGCATAGCAGCCGCCGAGCCAGGTCCAGGCCGCCTCGGAGGAAGGGTTCTGCTCGAGCACCTTGCGGCAGGCCGCCATGGCCGGTGCCACGTCGTTCTGGTGCACGCCGAGATGGGCTCGGCCGAGCAGCGCGGATTCGAGGTTTGGCTCACGCGCCAGCGCCGCGTCGAAATCCGCCTTGGCCTGGTCGAACCGGCCGGCCTGCAGATGCACCTGGCCGCGCTCGGCAAGGACGCTTGCCGCATCCGGCCTGATCGCGAGCGCCGCATTCAACGCCGCGAGCGCCTCGTCAAAATGGCGGAGCTTGAGGCCGACGAGACCCTTGCCATGCAGCGCCTGGATATGACGTGGATTGAGCGCCAACGCGCGATCGAAGCTCTGCAGCGCCTCGGCGCTGCGGTCGACGAGCAACAGCGCCATGCCGCGGTTGCAATGCGCGTCCGCGTAGTCCGGCTTCAGCGTCACCGCGCGCTCATAGGCGGCGATCGCCGGTTCCGCCTCCTGCAGGCGCAGCAACGTGCTGCCGAGGCTATTCCAGCCGGCAGCGAAATTCGGCACCAGCGCCACAGCGCGCTCCTGGTGCCGTCGCGCCTCGGCATGGCGTCCCAGATTGGACAGCACGATGCCGAGATTGGCGTGCGCATCGACATCGCGCGGATCGATCTCCACCGCGCGCGCCAGGGCCGCCGCGGCGTCGCTCAACGCGCCGGAATCGAGCGCGGCCATGCCGAGCAGCCGCAACGCACCGGCGTGATCCGGCAGCAGCGCCAGAACCTGGGCACACAGCGAGCGCACCTCCGCCGGCCGCCGCGCGTGATACGCGGCGGTCGCAGCCGCCAGCAATGGCTCAGCCTGCTTGCGATTCTTCTTCTCGAGTCGGGCGTTCTGAAACGCGCGCGAGCCGACATTGCCAGCCAAGGATCGTCTCCAGATCAGATGAGCCGATGCAACAGACGCAACTGATTCGGCCGGTGACGCCGCCCGAACAAACAAGCCGGCCGGAGGACGAGCCGCTCACAACGACCGCGCACGAGGCTAGCACACGGCGCTCGATTCGCGGGACAAGTGGTCGGCCAGGCTCAAGCCCCAGCCGCGCAATAGCGCCGCCAGAACGTGCAGTAGCCTTCCTCGACCTTCCGCGTGTAGGTCACGACATTGCCGGCCGGGGAGCTCGCTACGCGGGCCGACAGCTCGGCCCTCAGTTGCGCCAAGGCAGCGGGGTTGGCGGCGTGCTTCAGGGCGATCGCGATGTAGCCGTCGTCGTCCTCGGCCACCCAGTCGTCGAGACCGACCGCCTTGACGATGGCGCCGCCGGCGCGCGAAGCCGAGCTGTTGCCGAGCTTGGCGACGACGGGCACGCCCGCCTGCAGCGACTCCCAGGTGCTCACGCCGCCGTTCTGCGGGAACGGATCGAGCGAGATGTCGATCTGGGCGAAGGCTGCGATGTGCTCATGCCGCATCGACGAGCCGAGACAGGTGAGCCGATGCTCCGCGATGCCATGGGCCGCGAACCGCGCGATCAGCCCGTCGCGCAAGAAGCTGTCGTCGAGCGCACCGTTCTTCACCACGATGCGCGCATCGGGCAGCGCCCGCAGCAAGGCGGCCCATACGCCGAGCACCTGATCGGAGATCTTGTCGACGCGGTTGAAGACACCAAAGGTGACGTAGCGATTATGGAGCATCGGCAACGGCGTCGGCTGCGCATCCGGCAGCGGGTCCGTCGTGATCAGGGCCGGAAGGTCGTACACCTCTTCCGCGAACAGCGGCCGGACGGCCTGGGGCACCGTGACCGGATCGGCGAAGAAGTAGTCGATGGTCGGCAGGCCGGTGCCGGTCGCATTGCCCCACGCCGTGACCTGGATCGGCGCGGGCTTGCGCGCGAACAAGGTGAGGCGGTTGCCGGCCGAATGCCCGGAGAGGTCGACCAGAATGTCGACCTGATCCGACCGGATGCGCGCGACCAGCTCCTCGTCCGACAATTGCCAGGCATCGACCCAGCCGTCGGAGGCGGCCTTGCACTGCTCGGTCACGGCATCGACCAGCGGCGAGCCCGAGTAGCAGATCACCTTGAACGCCTGGTGATCGTGATGGCGCAGCACCGGCAGGAACGTCAGGGCCGCCGAATGGCTGCGGAAATCGGACGACACGTAGCCGACCGTGATCCGGCGCTCCGGGTCGCGGTCGATGCCGGTGAGCTCGCACCGCGGGATGTGCACGCCGATCCGGTCCCACCACTCGCGCCGGACCGCCTGGTGCGCGGCAACGTCGGCCCCCGGATAAAAGTCGAGCGCGAAGATCTTCTTCAGAATGGCGTCCTCGAAATCCGGCTTGATCTCGAGCGCGCGTTCGAAATGCTGGATCGCGGCGGCGGTGTCGCCCTGCCGGGCGAAGCAGGCGCCCAGCCAGAGCAGCGCGACTTCCGACGACGGATTGGTCTCCAGCACGCGCTTGCAGGCCAGCATCGCCGGCGCGATCCGGTCGGTGAGCACGCCGACATGCGCCTTGCCGAGCAGAGCGGCTTCGAGCCGCGGATCGGTGGCCAGCGCGGCCTCGAAATCGGCCTCCGCCGCGTCGAACCGGGCCATCTGGATGAAGAGCCGGCCACGCTGCGCGATAACGGCCGCCGCCCCCGGCTTGATGGCGAGCGCAGCATTGAAGGCCGCGAGCGCCTGATCGAAATGCCGCAGATTGATGCTGACGAGCCCCTTGCCGAACGTCGCCTGCATGTGGCGCGGCGAAAGCCCCAGCGCGCGATCGAAGCTCTGGCGGGCCTCCTCGTTCCGCTGCATCAGCAGCAGCGCCATGCCCCGGTTGCAATAGGCGTCGGCATAGTCGGGCTTGATGGCGATGGCCCGGTCATGCGCCGCGACCGCCTGCTCGAACAACTGCATGTTCATCAGCGTATTGCCGAGGCCGGTCCATGCGGTGGCAAAGGTCGGCTTCAGCGCGACGGCGCGCTCCTGCGCGGCGCGGGCTTCCTCGTAGCGCTTCAAGCTGGCCAGCACGAGGCCGAGATTGGCGAGGGCTTCGGCATTGCGCGGCTCGACGGCAATGGCGCGCGTCAGCGCCTGCTCGGCGAGATCGAACCGGCCGCTGTCGAGCGCGGAGGCGCCGAGCAGGTGCAAGGCCTCGAAATGATCGGGCACGAGGGTCAGCACCTGTCCGCAGATCGCCTGGGCGTCCGCATGCCGGCCGGCCCGATAGGCCTCGACGGCCTTCGGCAGCATGCCGTCGGCCTGCTTGCGGTTCTTCTTCTGCAGGCGCGCATTCTGGAACGCGCGCGATCCGATCGTGCTCGACAAGGACAGCTCTCCGGCGGACGTCCGGGGCTATCTAGCACGGCTCGCGTGATTCGCGGGGAGAGTGCCGCCCTACTCGCGGCGGTAATCGTCCTCGATGCGAATGATGTCGTCCTCACCGAGATAGGAGCCGGTCTGGACCTCGATCAGCTCCAGAAGGATCTTGCCGGGGTTCTCCAGCCGGTGAACCGCGCCCATCGGGATGTAGATCGATTCGTTCTCATGCACGGTCTTCACCGTCTCATTCACGGTGACCCGCGCGGCGCCGCGCACCACGATCCAGTGCTCGGAGCGATGATAGTGCTTCTGCAGCGACAGCCGCTGGCCGGGCTTGACGATGATGCGCTTTACCTGATGGCGCTCGCCATTGTCGACCGACTGATAGCTGCCCCAGGGGCGATGCACCTTGATGTGGGCCTCGGTCACTTCCGGCGCGACCGTCTTGAGCTTGGCGACCAGCCGCTTCAAGCCGTTGGCATCGCGCTGGCGGGACACCAGGACGGCGTCCTGCGCCGCGACGACCACGAGATCATCGACGCCCTCCAGCGCGACCAGCGCCTTGTCGGTGACGACGTTGCAGTTGCGGGAATCCTCGAACACGGCGGTACCGCGCGCGGCATTGCCCTGCCCGTCCTTGTCGGACAGCTCCCAGACAGCATGCCAGGAGCCGACATCGGACCAGCCGCAGGAGACCGGGGCCACAGCGGCCCGCTCGGTCTTCTCCATGACCGCATAGTCGATCGAGATCGGCTTGGCGGCGCCGAAGGCGCCGGCATCCAGGATGATGAAGCTGAGGTCGCGGCCGGCCTTGGCGACCGCGTCGGTCACCGTCTGCACGCTGCCGGTATCGTACTTGCGGTACTCATCGAGCAGCACCGAGGCGCGGAACATGAAGTTACCGCTGTTCCAGAGATAGCCCTCGCGGATGTAGCGCTCGGCGGTCGACTGATCCGGCTTCTCGACGAATTTCGCGACCGCCCGCACCTCTCCGGATACCGGCGCGCCCGGGCTGATATAGCCATACTCGGTCGCCGCACGCTCCGGATTGACGCCGAAGGTGACGATGCGGCCAGCCTCTGCGGCCGCAAGCCCGGCGCGGCACGCCGCCAGGAAGGCCGCGGTGTCGCGCACGACGTGGTCGGCGGCCAGCGCCAGCACGACCGCCTCCGGGTCGCGCGACTGCGCAAAGGCGGCACCGGCGGCGATCGCCGGACCGGAGTCGCGGCGCATCGGCTCGAGCAGCACGTCGGCCTCGATGCCGATCTCGGCCAGTTGCTCCAGCACCATGAAGCGGTAGGCGGCATTGGTGATGATGATCGGCCGCGCGAACAGGTCGGCGTCGGAGACACGCAGCAGCGTGTCCTGGAAGGTCGAACGGGTGCCGAACAACGGCAGGAACTGCTTGGGCCGGACTTCCCGCGACGCCGGCCACAGCCGGGTCCCGGCGCCGCCGCACATGATGAGAGGAATGATGCGTCCGGTCATGAAATCAACCCGTCAAATTCCGTGATACTCGCGGTACCATTTCGCAAAACGTTCAATGCCGTCGGCGATCGAGGTGGCCGGCCGGAAGCCGATGTCGCGCTCGAGATCGCTGACATCGGCATAGGTCGCCTCGACGTCTCCGGGCTGCATCGGCAACATCTCCTTGATCGCCGGCCGCCCGAACTCCTTCTCCAGCAGCGCTATCACGTCCATCAGCTGTTCGGGGTGATTGTTGCCGATATTGTAAATCCGCCAGGGCGCCCGGCTGCTCGAGGGATCCGGCTTGTTTCCGTCCCAATCCGGGTTTCCTTGTGGCGGACGGCCGATCAAACGCACGATCGCCTGCACGATGTCGTCGACATAGGTAAAATCGCGCCGCATCCGGCCGTGATTGAACAGCCGGACGGGCTGCCCGGCGAGGATGGCCTTGGCGAAGATGAACATCGCCATGTCGGGCCGTCCCCACGGGCCATAGACGGTGAAGAAGCGCAGGCCCGTCGCCGGCAGCCGGTACAGATGGCTGTAGGAATGCGCCATCAGCTCATTGGCCTTCTTGCTGGCGGCATAGAGGCTGATCGGATGGTCGACGTTGTCCTTGACCGAGAAAGGCAGCTTGGTGTTGGCGCCGTAGACGGAGGATGACGAGGCGAACAACAGATGCCCGCAGCCGTGATGACGGCAGCCCTCGAGCACGTTGATGAAGCCTTCGAGATTGGCATCGACGTAAGCGTGCGGATTTTCCAGCGAATAGCGCACGCCGGCCTGGGCAGCGAGATGCACCGCGACCGGGAAGCGATGCTGAGCAAACAGCGCTTTGATGCCCGCGCGATCGACCAGGTCGAGCTTGTGAAAGGTGAAACCGGGCTGCGTCTTCAGGATCTCGAGCCGCGCCTCCTTCAGCTTCGGATCGTAGTAGGCGTTGATGTTGTCGATGCCGATCACCTGGCGTCCTTCAGCGAGCAGCCGCTGCGTCAGGTGGAAGCCGATGAACCCGGCCACGCCGGTCACGAGGATAGGATCGTTTGCCATGGTCGCTCCGTCAGGGCCGCCACAGCTCGATGGCGCCGGGTTTGCTCGCGCGGTCGAGCTTCATCTTCACGTCGAGCACGAGACCGCTCTGCTCGCGCAGCAGCCCTTGAACGAGAGGCCAGCCGCCGGCGAGGAACTGATCGTGAGAGACAGCGAGCACGACGGCGTCAGCCGGACGCAGCGCCTCCAGTGCCGTTAGACCGATGCCGTACTCCTCGTGCACGGCCGCGGCATCCGCCAGGGGATCGGCGACCTGCACCTCGATGCCGAACGACTGCAATTCGTTGATGATGTCGATCACCCTGGAATTGCGGATGTCCGGTACGTTCTCCTTGAAGGTCATGCCGAGGATGGTGACGACGCCGCTGCGTCCCCTCCGCTTCAACAGCCCGCGGATGCATTCGCGCGCGATGCGCCGGCCCATCTCGTCATTGATGCGACGGCCCGCCAGGATCACCTCGGGGTGATAGCCGGCCTTCTCGGCGCGATAGGTGAGGTAATAAGGATCGACGCCGATGCAGTGGCCGCCGACGAGGCCCGGCGTGAACGGCAGGAAGTTCCACTTGGTGGCGGCCGCCGCGAGCACGTCGCCGGTGTCGATGGCGAGCGCCTGGAAGATCAGCGACAGCTCGTTCATGAAGGCGATGTTGAGATCGCGCTGGGTGTTCTCGATCACCTTGGCGGCTTCGGCGACCTTGATCGACGGCGCGCGATGGATGCCGGCCGTGACCACCGAGCCGTAGACATCGGCCACGACCTGCAGCGTTGCCGGATTCTGCGCCGACACCACCTTGGTGATGGTCTCGAAGCGATGCGTCTTGTCGCCGGGATTGATGCGCTCCGGCGAATAGCCGACGTTGAAATCGGCGCCGGCCGCCAGCCTGGAGCAGCTTTCCAGCAACGGAACGCAGTCTTCCTCGACGGCGCCGGGATAGACGGTGGACTCATAGACCACGATGTCGCCGCGCTTCAGCACCGTGCCGACCGTGCGCGTGGCGGCCAGCATGGCGCTGAGATCGGGCCGGCGCGCGCTGTCGATCGGCGTCGGGACAGTGACGATGAAGAAGTCCGCGGCGGCCATCTCGCCCGGATCGCTGGTAAAGTGCAGCCCCGGGCGCCGGAGATCGGCCGCATCGACCTCACAGGTGCGGTCGCGCCCCTCCCGGAGCTCGGCCACCCTGCCGGCATCGATGTCGAATCCGATGACCGGACAGCCCGCGCGCGCAAACGCTGCAGCGACCGGCAGGCCGACGTAACCAAGGCCTATTACCGCAATCTTCCGGCCATGAGACATAAATTGATATTCCGGTCGTTTCGGAGGCCATTGACGCCACCCCTGCGACTGTTTAGCCACCGGGGCATCAGGACCGCAAGGGGTCGGCCGTCGCGTCGGCCGGGACCCGTCCGAGGTCCGGTCCTGCCAGGACGGGGAGTTGCGCGTCTCGCACTCGGCTTGGGACCTCTCAAGTTTGGGACCCCTCAACCAAGAGCGAAGCCGACCCTCGCATGCGTGCGTTTTTGATTCTCCTCCTCCGAATCGTGGTGTCGCTCGCTTTGCTGTATCTGGCGCTGCGCGGGATCAACTTTGCGGCCATCCGCGAGCGGCTCAGCCAGATCAACATCGCCTGGATCGCGCTGGCGGTTGTCATCACGCTGCTGCAGATCTTCATCGGCGCGCTGCGCTGGCGCGAGATTTCCGCGCTGTGCGGCGCACCGCTGACCGATCTCAGGGCGTTCCGCTACAACATGATCGGCGCGTTCTTCAACCAGACCCTGCCCTCCTCGATCGGCGGCGACGCAGTCCGGCTATGGCTGATCGGCCGCACCGGCGCCGGCTGGCGCGCGGCGAGCTATTCGATCCTCACCGACCGGGCCGTCGGCTTCATTGCGCTGGCGCTGATCATCGTGGCGAGCCTGCCGTGGAGCTACGGCATGATCGCCGACGAGCACGGCCGGCTCGCGCTGGTGCTGGTCGATATGGCCGCGCTGGCGGCAGGCGTCGGCTTTCTCGTGATGGGCTATCTGCCGGCCAGATGGATGAAGGCCTGGTGGCCGACGCGCCACGTCTACGCGTGCTCCGTGATTGCGAACAAAGTGATCTTCGGCCGCGCCACCGCTGCCAAGATCGCAGTGCTGTCGCTCTCGATCCACGTGCTCGCCGTCGTGATCGCCTGGTGCGCCGTGCGCTCGATCGCGGCCCCGGCTGCCTTCGAGCAACTGTTCCTGCTGACGCCGCCGATCATGCTCATCACGATGCTGCCGATCTCGATCGCCGGCTGGGGCCTGCGCGAGGCGACGATGATGGTCGCGTTTGGCTATGCCGGGCTGGCGCCGGCCGACGGCACCGTGGTCTCCATCCTGTTCGGCGCCGTGTATTTCATCGTCGGCGGCATGGGTGGCATGGTCTGGATCCTCAGCGCCGAGAAGGGCAAGGGCGACATGACCGTTCCGGCGACGGTCGAGGACTGAGCTATCGGGCTCCTGCCCATTCGTCGTGCCAGGCCTGGGCCATCAGCACGTTCCACAGCCAATAGGAATGATTGTGGCGACGGCTCAGATGCTCGTCGAACATGCGGCTGACCCGCGCCGAATCGAACAGGCCCTGCCGCTTCAGTCTCGCCGGCGACAACAGGTCCGCGGCCCAGGCTTTCAGCGGCCCGCGCAACCACGCATCAAGCGGAACACTGAAGCCGGTCTTCGGCCGGTCGATCATCTCGGCGGGCACATGGCGATACAGCACCTGCCGCACCAGCCATTTGCCGCGACCATCACGCACCTTCATGTGGGCGGGAACGGTGGCCGAGAACTCGACGACGTCCTTGTCGAGGAAAGGCACGCGCGTCTCCAGCGCCACCGCCATCGCGGCTCGATCGACCTTCTGCAGGATATCGTCGCTGAGATAGCTGAGCGAATCTGCCAGCGTCATGCGATCGAGCGGATCGAGCTGCGTGCGCAATTGCTGCATCTCCCCGCCGGCCCAACTCGCCCGCTCCTCGCCGCCGATCACCGTGCGAAGCGGATCCTGGTCGATCGAGCACAGGGTGCGATACAGGCCATCAAAGCCATCGACCGCGAGAATGTGGCCGAGCTTGGCGACCTGGTCTCCGGCATGACGCACCTTCAATCGGGCCGGCAGCACCGGCTGCAGCAGCTTGAGGATCGTATCCGCTGGCTCTGGCGCGATCACACCGAGCACGGCACCGACAGCCCGGCGCAGCGGCATCGGCACGCGACCGAGCCGCGCCTGCAGCGCGCCACCCCAGACATGGCGGTTGTAGCCGCCGAACAACTCGTCACCGGCGTCGCCCGACAGCGCGACGGTGACGTGCCGGCGCGCCAGCTGCGCCACCAGATGCGTGGGGATCTGCGAGGAGTCCGCGAATGGCTCGTCGTAGATGCGGGGCAGCTTTGGAATGACATCCATTGCCGTCCGCGCATCGACATAGAGCTCGGTATGATCGGTGCCGAGATGCTGCGCGACCCGGCGCGCATCCTCAGCCTCGTTGTAGCCGCCCTCGGAAAAGCCGATGCTGAACGTCCGCACCGGCTGGCTCGTCTGCGCCTGCATTAGGGCTACGATGGTCGAGGAATCGACGCCACCGGAGAGGAACGCGCCGAGCGGCACGTCCGACAGGCACTGCCGTTTCACGGCCACCGACAGCAGCTGTTCCAGGCGGGCGATCGCCTCCGTCTCATTGCCGATGCGGTGGCTCTGCGCCTCGACGACACGGTTGCGCAGCGACCAATACGCCTGCGGCGCAGGCGCGCTTCCAGGCGCCGCGTCGGCGGCGAAGCTCACGAACGAGGCCTGCGGCAGCTTGCGGACGCCGCTCCAGATCGTCGCGGGCGCGGGCACATAGGAATAGCGCATGAACGCGGTGAGCGCGGCGCGATCGAGCGACGGCGCCCAGTCCGGATGGGCCGCGAGCGCCTTCAGCTCGGAGCCGAACACCAGGTCGGCCCCGCTCCAGCCGTAGAACAGCGGCTTCTCGCCGAAGCGGTCGCGCGCCAGGATCAACTGCCGGGTTTCGGCATCCCACAGCGCGAAGGCGAACATTCCGATCAAGCGCTGCAGCGCTGGTGCGACGCTCCATTGCCTGATCGCGGCCAGCAGCGTTTCCGTATCGGAATGGCCCCGCCAGTTCGGCGCAGCACCAGCGACCTCGAGCTCGGCGCGAATGTCGAGATGATTGTAGATCTCGCCGTTGAACGTGATCGTGTAGCGGCCGCAGGCGCTGTGCATCGGCTGCGCGCCTGCTTCGGAAAGATCGAGAATCGCAAGACGGCGCTGGCCAAAAGCAATCCCGGCATCAGCACGCGTCCAGATCCCCGACGCATCCGGGCCACGATGCGCCAGCGCCGCGGTCATCCGCGCGGCGGTGCCCGATAAACCGCTCTCATCGGCTCCCCCAGGTCTCAGCAGACCGGCTATGCCGCACATGATGCGCCCCCAGATGCTGCGTGACGCCGCATCGCTCAGCCCTCGCTCGCCGCTTCCAGGAGAAATTCCCTCTCATGCCGCGCGAGAAAGCCGAGGCTCGGCCGGCTCGTCCCGTAATAATACGGCAATGAGAGCGCCCGTCTCCACAGCGAGAGAACTCTCTCCGCATCGTGAGCGGCATCGAACTCGGCCGTCCGGCCATCGGCGATCGCGAGCACCTCATCCACCGTGTGCAGGATATCCTCTGCCGAATTGTTCTCCGGCCGCGCGCCGCTGCGACCGAGCACGGCGGCATCGAACACCCGCCAGCGCCAAGGCGTGCTGGTCAGCTGGCGCTGCGTCAGCATGGTTCCCCCGGCGAGCCGCACCGGCTTGAGAGCGAAGCGGACATTCTTGTTCCACAATTGGGCGTCGGTCGTGATCGCATTGACGATCGCACAGGGGATGCCAAAGCTGACCGCGACATTCGTCAGTCCGGATGTCGTCCCGATGAATGCGCGGGCATGGCGGATCAAATGGATGTCCATCAGATCGGACCTGAATTCGCTCAGCGCATAGTCGATGGTGCGCTCCATCGGCGGCAATTTCGGCGAGTTCGGCCCGCCGAGCTTGATCACCCAGCCGCCGCGGGACGTGATCAGGCGAATCGCATCCAGCAACGTCTCGATCGGCGCATTGCGATGAGTCTGGCCGGTCCCCATGAATTCGAAATAATGCGCTGCGTCGCGCGTATGCAGGCAGACATACCAGTCGTCCCGCTTCATGCCGAAGGTGGAGCGCAACTGCTCGAAACGCGCGGCTGCGGCCGTCGATGTCCGATCATACGCGACGCATAGCGGGTGCCCCCTGCCTTCGCGCTCCCATTGATCGATCGCCATAGCCCCCGCATCCTGCCAGGGGACGACCTTGCCGTCAGGCAGCCGGAATGCATTGAAATTCATCCCGCACCAGCGCTGCAACGACAGTAATTCTTCGCCCAGCCGCTCCGTCACCGTCTCGCCGATCACCACAACCTTGGCGAGACCTTCAAAGAGCTTGAAGAAAATGTCGTTGGCAATCAATCCGGGGCGGACAACGATCACGGCTTCGCCCGACCACCAGCCCAGCTCACGCATGCGAAACAGGATATCGAGCATTCCCAGATGGCCGATCTGCGTCACCCATTCCTCCGGAATGAGCCGCAACACATTCAAGGACACGCCGAGCCCGTCGAGTAGATTCCTCAACTCATGAGAAACCTCAGGCAGTGACGTCCCAAGCTCCTGCTGCGCATCCAACGCTCGCTGATACAGCCGAACTCCGATCTCGCCGCGGCCGACATGCGTTACGCGCTGTCCGGCGAAGTTGCACAAATCGAATAGCCTTCCGGGCGTGCCACAGAGGACATCGAGGGTGTTCGGGACGTATCGAGGTAGATGCCGGGCCGCAATATTCTGGTGAGGCCGGAAGAAATGCAAACTGCCACGGCAGGCCCAGAACGTGGCATCGAGTGCCCCAGCCTCATCCCCACCAATCACGTCGACCATCGCCTTGTAAAAAGCGAGGTCGACCAACCCTTCCAGCTCTTCTGCCTTCGCTCCTGCTGCCGCATCACGCGCTTCTGCAAACTCGCCCAGTTCAAATCGCGATCGAACGAGCGCATATCGGACATCGGCGGGCTTTGTCTCCAAAGTGGATCTGCCGACGTTCTCGACCACCTCGCAATAGGCGCCGATTCCGCACAAGACCCGGATCGAAGCGTCAGGGAAATGTCGACTGAGAGCGCTCGAGAAACGAAACTCAGGCTGTGCAGCAAGGTGCGAGGTGACGTACGGAAAATACGCCTGACAGAGCCGCCGCTGGCCGGGAAGCCTCATGGCACTGGAGACCACCAGGGCAAGAAACACCAGGCGCCGCGGCAGCAGATTCAGAAACGCTCCAACGACGACGAAGGCCAAATAAATCAAACGCCGCCGACCAAAGCGTAACGACCTTTGCCTCTGCAGATTCATGCCACCAAGTTCCACACACCCTGGGCTCCCCGACTCCCCACATTCGGCTCAAGGCAGCGCCGAGGCGACCGACATTGCAAGTCGCCCGCGACGGGCGTTCCGAGATCGCCTCCCAGAGCGGCTGGCGTTCCCCGGCGCCGAGCGACTGTTGCTCGACTACGCAAATAGCCCTCGCAGATGCCAGCCCAGGTTGAACCCATCCGATCGCTCTGAGCTATAACAGAGGTGTTACAAACAAGCCAAGCCGAACATGGATATGAATACCAGCGGACCACGCCAGCAAATTAACTCAGGACACCTCACATAGACAGAGCGGTTCCGAGTAACCGTGAACCATTCCGTCGTTCGGGTTTCGACGAATATGACATCATTTGCTCTCGCCTGGGCCAGCCTCGAATGCTCGCTTGAAGGCAGAGGTATTAACGATCTCGCGGACAAGATGGCTCGTAAATTTCTTCGCGCCTTGCTGGTCAAGATGTCCGCCACCGTCGATGGTCGTCAGGCCGTCAAATGGGGGCGCGATCAACTCGACATTGAGCGCCCTTGCGAGTTCTGCCGCCTGCTGGACACAAGACTGGCTATGCGGGACCAGCGTGAGCACGACTTCGCCTCCAACCTCACCAACAAAGGTCTTCGCATAATCGATCACCGCCTGGTTCGTGTGGCAGTCGGGATCGCGGGCCGATAACATGGGCCTGTTGCCCAAAGCAACATAACCCGGATTGGCATCCAAACCCATGTCTCCATTGGCTATATGGCGGTAGAGACCCGAGGGCGAGAACTGACCGGTGCGGTAAGCAGCGATCGCGTCCTCGATGCGCCAGTGCAGATTTCGCCCCAGGACTGTGAGATAACCGCGGAGCCTATTGCGCTGGGCAGCAGCGATCAGCTGCTTCTCCGGCCCGAGCGTGACATTCAGATCATGACTGAAGAAATGGACGAACTGATCGTCGGCGTTGATCACCCAGAGGCGAGGACGGACGCTCCAGCGCTTGATGACACGCCGGGAAAACTCCCCTCCCCGTATGCCGACGAAAGCCATGTTGAAGATGTTTAATCCGGCAGTTGCCGGCGACTCCTGGAGAGTCTGTCGATCAAGAGCGTAGCTGACGAAGGATGGCCCCAGAAAGACGATGTCAGCCTGTCTGGCTGCGTCGATCGTCCCCCCGAGATTGCTGTAGAAGATGTCCTGATCCTGAATCTGCGGGATGTTGCGGCCGCCGAAATCGCGATACCAGCTAGAGTTTCCCTGACGTGGGATCTGCATGAGGGCATCACCGAATTTCCAACCGTCCCGCGAAAGCAGCGACAGGCAGAACGACAAAGCCAAGACAACCGCTAGACCAAAGGTCACGACCAGGGCAACGTAACGTTTGAAGATGACCGATTCAGACATCAGCTGCGCCGGCCTGGCCATTGTCGACATGACATAGATCTCACTTGAGAGTCTGCATTGACGGGTCGATTGTCATCGCTGATTGGCGTTCGCTCGAGCCGTCGCCGGGGAGTATGCCAGCAACGAAAGAGGACGTCCGCCCCCTTGCACTGCGGCTCGCGTCGCTACGCGCTATCTCATCGGGAATAACGGCTTGTTGGCGAGATACGCCGTCGCCGGCCCCGTGCTCGACGAAGAGCCCTCTGGAAAACATCTCACGAATCATCGCTGAAGCCGGTCGCGCCGTTCCCGGCATCTATGAGGGTAGTGACCCCACTCGAAGAAGCAATTAACAGATGCAGCCAGAGAGAACGGACCAGATCACGTCCATGGCTCCTATCGGGAATGTGCATGGGGTGAGCCGCGCATCGAATTCTGGAGAGACTGCATCAGCGGGTGCGCGACGGGCTTTCGCGAGTTCGGTCGCTCGTCCCCAATCTGCCATAGCAGAAGAATTCCGAGCAGAAAAGCCTCCGCTAAGCCGCCCAATCGAGGGCTCCTGGATTGCGGTATCCGTCTTGTACGGCGGAAACATCCCCTGAAAATCAGGATAAACGCCGCACTGCCCAACTTGGCACGCCGCGCAATCGTTGGTAAAGCAAACTGACCCGGGGCAACATCAAGAAACTTTTTTATGCTCTTCACGCAATTTGAGTTTCTGTTCTTGTTCCTGCCGGTGACCTTCGCCGGATACTTCCTGTTGGCGCGGTTCGTAGCCTCACCGGCGGCCCGCTTGAGCTGGCTTGCCGCGGCCTCGCTCACCTTCTACGGCTATTGGGACATTCACTTCGTTCCGATCATTCTCGTCTCCATCGTCTTCAATTACACGATGGGACTGCTGATCGCCGGCCAGAGCGGCAAGGCGCGAAGCGGGTTATTCGCAGCCGCAATCACGCTCAATCTCGCCGCGCTGGCGTTCTACAAGTACACAAATTTTGGCATTCAGATCCTCAATGCGCTGACCGCATCGAAATATCCTGCGCTGGCGATCGTGCTGCCGCTCGGCATCTCGTTCTTTACATTCACGCAGATCGCCTATCTCGCCGACGTCTACGGCGGCTATTCCAGCGAACGCAGCTTCGTCAAATACGGGCTGTTCGTCACCTATTTTCCGCATCTGGTCGCCGGCCCCATCCTTCATCACCGCGAGATGATGCCGCAGTTTGGCTCGGAGGATAGTCGAAAAATATCGATCGAGAACGTAGCGATCGGCCTCACCATTCTGACCATCGGCTTGTTCAAGAAATCGTTCATCGCCGACGGCTTCGGGATGGTGGCAAATCCCGTGTTCCAGGCGGCCAATTCCAGCCATCTTCATCTCATCGATGCCTGGGGGGGCGCGCTGGCCTATTCGCTCCAGATCTATTTCGACTTCTCCGGCTACTCGGACATGGCGATCGGCATTTCGATCATGTTCGGAATCAAGCTGCCGTTCAACTTCGATTCCCCCTATAAATCGCAAAGCATCGTCGAATTCTGGCGGCGCTGGCACATTTCGCTGTCGCGGTTCCTGCGCGACTATCTCTACATCCCCCTCGGCGGCAACCGCCATGGCGAGCATCGGCGAAACGCCAACCTGTTCACAACGATGCTGCTCGGCGGGCTGTGGCACGGCGCCGGCTTCACATTCATGATCTGGGGCGCCCTGCACGGACTGTTCCTGATCGTGAACCATCGCTGGGGCAAGTTCGTCGAAAAGCGGCCGGGGCTGGCCCGCTACACCGGAACCGTCTGGTACGCTGCCGCAGCGTTGTTCTTGACGCAGTCGGCCGTCGTTCTCGCCTGGGTGTTCTTCCGCGCCGACAATCCGAACGCGGCCGTCCGGCTTATCAAGGGCATGATCGGGCTGTCCTCGCCGGAGAAGATCACGATCACCAATCTGGTCGATTCGAGATTGATGATCGCGATTTTCGTGGGCTACGGCGCGTGCCTCGTCCTGCCCAACGTCAACGCCATGTTCGAAAACTGGAAGGTTGGACTGGAGACCTATCACAATCCGCGTCCGTGGAGTGTTCTGGGTTTCAAATGGCGACCGTCCCTCACCTGGGCGATTGGCACGTCGGTGGCACTTGTTGCTGCCGTGCTCATGAACATCATTGCCGGTGACACGTCCCAGTTCCTGTATTTCCAGTTCTGATCGACCGCAATCGATGTGCAGCGAGCAAGCTGCACTGGTCTCGATACGAAATGGTACAACGTCAGCCCTATGAATGATCAGCAGCTGTCGCCAAAAATCGTCGCGGCCGACGAATTTGACACGGCGCTACGTCACAACCGTGCTGGCGACGTCTGCCCTTGCCGGCTACCTGCTGCCGGTTGGGCTTTTTCAGTTGGCGCGCCCGTTCGGCGCGGCGGCGCGGCTGGAAGATCTCGCTGGGTCGCAGCGGGACAATCCTGACCAGATCGTGCTGCCTTTCGATTTGCGCTACAATGCAGCGTACAAGCTGGCGAGGCTTGAGCAGGAGCATCCCGAAATCGTTTGGCTCAGCAGCTCGCGCGCCGGCACTTTTCGCGCGTCGCTATTTGCACCCTACCGCTTCTACAATCTCTCGTTTACGGCCTGGACCACGTCGCAGTTGGCCGACCTGTTCGACCGCGCCACCCAACGGCTGCGTCCCCGCGTTGCGATCCTTTCGCTGGATCATTTTCTCTTCGCTGATCGGTGGGAAGAATGGTTCGCGACGACCCGACGGATGCACTACGATCATTCCTTCAAATACCTGAGCGCGAGTCTTCTTGACTTCGCGCGGACCGCCACACGCCACCCTGACACGTTCCGCGACTATCTGCGTGCTCCAAGCGCTTTTGTGGGCACCCAATCCATCGCCCACCAGGAAGGGTTCCGTAGCGACGGCTCCTATGTCTACTCGGCAGGTCACGTTTCCGACGCCCGCTCGCGCTTCATGAATGCTGAGACGCTCGCACAGACTCTGCCCCGCGCGCCCGGCCTGTCATCCAGGCTGAAGCAGCCGATTGCGCGGCTTGCAGAGCTCGCAAGATCGCGCGGGATCACACTCTTCGGCGTTCAGTTGCCGTTCATTCGCGCCGGTGTCGAACTTCTCGATCGTGAGCAGGACGGACCTGTCGGATTTGGCGCGTGGCGGGAGTTCGCGTCCGATGAGACCAGAAGCTGGCTGCGAGGCCTCGGAATTCCATTGTTTGATCTGGCGCGACTGCCGATGGCCGACGAGAGTTCCAGCTTCGTCGACGCCTATCATCTGGCCGAAGCCGGCGCTGCGAGGGTGATGCTGCATCTGCTGAGCGCGCCGGATTTCCGGGCGCAGTTTCCGAGCATCGACCCCGCCGGCATCTATCTTGCGGGCCACTGACCGTGCCTGTTTTTCGGCAAGCTTGCCTATCGGCTGCCACGGAGTGTACCACAAGCAGGACGACACGAGTTGCTGGCCGGGCTCGTTGCATCCAGAAGCTTGAAGATACCATCGAGTGGGTATGAAGCCTTGACGCGGTATGTTGCGATTTTACTAGCGCTATTTGCCGCCGTTTTCGTGCCTCTGCTCGCCGTCCTCGAGGGGGTCGGATGGCGTCTGGGGGCGACCGTTCCGCTGTCTATTATCGCGGCAGAACAATCCGATAATGACCGGCTGCTCTGGCTCGGCGGATTCAAGGATTATGCGCCCTACAAGCTCGAGCGCATCAAGCAGGTCCAGCCCGAAGTGTTGCTGGTCGGCAGTTCGCGCTGCGGCCAGGCCCGCGCGCAGATGTTCCGGCCGTATGTCGCCTACAACGCTTGCCTGACGGCTTGGCCGCTCACCCACGTGGTCGATTTCATCGACCGCGCGACGACAGCAGCCAAGCCGCGCGTGGTCATCGTGGCGCTGGATTACTTCCTGTTCGGCGATGCCCTTGCCGAAGCCTGGCAGAAGCAGCGGACGATGGACTTCAACCAGGGCATCGATTCGCATCGACGGAAACTGCACGACGTGGCCGACTTCGCCATGCGGACAGGCATGGACGCGAATACATTCCTGTCGACCGTGAAGACGCCCCAGTTTGAACAGGTGGACAACAACCGGCTGGTCGGAACAGAAGCGATTCGCGGGAAGTTCGGCTTCCGCAAGGACGGCTCCGTCATGGTGGCTCCGCCCTATCGGGCCATCGCAGCGGAAACCTTGGCGCGCGGGGCTCAATATGTGACGTCCTCGTTTCCGGGAGCTCCTCATCTGAGCGAGCGCCAAATAAGCGAGATCGAGCGACTGTCTCGGCTGGCGCAAGAACGGGGCTTTACGGTCGTTGCCATTCAATATCCATTGCTGGAAAGCGCCGCCGCATTTCTCGACACCGATGAAGCCTACTGGCCCTATTCGGGTCTTTGGCGCGAACTCCGGAGCAAGCCAACCGTCGAGCGTTTTTCGGCCATGGGCGTCCACTTCTTCGATATGAGCCGCACTGAGATCTCTCGGGACGATGGCAACTTCTTCGATCCCGCGCATCCCTCGGAACGAGGCATGCTCAAGACCTATCTCGCGCTGCTCGCACGGCCCGAGTTCGCCAAGTTCTTCCCGAAGATCGACCGAAACATCCTCGCGACTGACCTCGAGCGCTCGAAGGACGAGCAGTTCGATCTCTATCACTGAGCCGCCTCGCGAGTCGAAGCGTCGATCTCACTGCTCATTCGCGCCGAAAAGCCTTCCTGAAAGCTCTTCGTCTCGATGAGCTCGACAGCAGAGCGCGCATGAACTTTGCAGCGCCCTGTTTGTCGAGGTGGCCCCCACCATCGAGGGGCGTCCGGCCGCCGGAAGGCGGACAATCAGCGCCAGGTCGAGCCCCATGGTGACGAGGCGCTGCGCCGGCGGAGTAACGCACAGCATTCAAGTTCCGGACGCGCAGCACAGCTCAGAAGGGTTTGTGCTGCTGCGCACACCTGATAAAGAGGTAATCTGAAAGGCAGGGAAGCATTGCGTTCCTCTGCACCGATCATGACAATGCATCGACTTTCCACAATGAAATCAACGACGACGATTGAAGCTAGAGATGTCGAAGCCGGTTTTCCGAAGCCGAAGCCACAAGCCGTCCTTGCGCTTCTGCGTCTGCGATTCGATCAATCAGCCCGCGCACTGACAGCGCGCAGCACCTCAGCACGAGCGAGCCGGAGGCGAATTCCTTGGATCAGGTGAGTGAGACGGCGCGTATGGATCTGGCCTGCCAGGCGATCCGCGCATCCTGTGAATCCGGGCAGACGATTGCATTCGTGTCGGGCAACTTCAACGTCGTGCATCCTGGACATCTGCGGCTTTTGAAGTTCGCCGCCGAGCAGGCCGACGTGCTCGTGGTCGGCGTCAACCCGGATTCAACGCCGGGCGTGACCCTGGCACAGGACATGCGGCTCGAGAATGTCCGCTCCATTGCGTTTGTGCACCATGCCGTGCGTTTAGACAGCTCCGCCTCCGATTTCATCTCACATCTGAAGCCGACGGTGGTCGTCAAGGGCAAGGAGTTCGAGGACCGCTCCAACCCCGAGCAGACCGCCGTGGACGCCTATGGCGGCCGCCTGATCTTCTCGTCTGGCGAGCTGCGCTTCGCATCGTTGTCGCTGCTGGAGCGCGACGCCAATATCGACATTTCGACGGTGCGGAAGCCGCTGGAGTTTCCCAAGCGCCACGGTTTCGAGATCTCGAACCTGAAGGATCTGCTCGGCAAGCTCTCCGGCATGCGGGTGGCCGTGATCGGCGACCTGATCATCGACGAATATGTCACCTGCGATGCCGTCGGCATGTCCCAGGAGGATCCGACCATCGTCGTGACCCCGCTGATGACCCGCACCTTCGTCGGCGGCGCCGGTGCGGTGGCGGCGCATGCGCATGGCCTGGGCGCGGACGTGAAGTTCTTCACCCTCGTCGGCGACGACGAGGCCGCGCGGTTCGCCCGCAACACGCTGGAGCAGCACGGCGTCAACTTCAACGCCTTCACCGACCAGAGCCGGCCGACCACGCGCAAACAGCGCTTTCGCGCGCTGAACAAGACGCTGCTGCGTGTCAACCATCTGCGCCAGCACGCCTCCGACGCCGACCTGCAGCGGCAGATGCTGACGTCGGTCGAGCGCGCCTTGAAGACCTGCGATCTCCTGCTGTTCTCCTGCTTCAACTATGGTTGCCTGCCGCAGGATCTGGTCGATGCGATCGCCGATCGCGCCCGCTCCCAGGGCGTGATGATGGCGGCCGACAGCCAGGTCTCTTCGCAGACCGGCGACGTCTCCCGCTTCAAGGGCATGACCCTGCTGACGCCGACCGAGCGCGAAGCGCGCGTCGCGCTGAACGACTTCACCTCGGGCCTCGCCGTCATCAGCGAACGGCTGGTCGAGCGGGCCCGCACCAAGAACCTGGTGATCACGCTCGGCGCCGAGGGCGCGCTGATCAACACCATGGCCGAGGGCGCCTTCACCTCCGACCGCCTGCCCGCATTCAATCCCTCGCCGAAGGACGTCTCGGGAGCGGGCGACAGCTTCTTCATGGCCTGCTCGATGGGCCTGCGTGCGGGGGCCGACATCTGGCAGGCGTCCTATCTCGGCTCGCTGGCCGCGGCCCTTCAAGTCTCCCGCGTCGGCAACCTGCCATTGACGACGGCAGAGCTCGTGCGCGAGATCGACGAAACCGGCTTCAGCCACGAGTAGGATGCCGTCATGCGTGCCCTTCTGCTCGCCGCCGGGATCGGAAGCCGGCTGCGTCCGCTGACCAATACGACGCCGAAATGCCTGGTGCGTGTGCACGACCGGCCCCTGCTGGACTACTGGCTCGACCTCGTCTTCGAGGGCGGCATCGAGCGGGCGCTGCTGAACACGCACTGGCTGGCCGAACAGGTCGTGGCTCACGTCGCGCAGTCGCGCTGGCGCGACCGGATCGATCTCGTTCACGAGGATGAACTGCTCGGCACCGGCGGCACGATCCTGGCGAACCGCGCCTGGTTCGGCGATCAGCCGTTCCTGGTGGCCCATGCAGACAATTTGACCGATTTCGACGTGAAAGGGCTGCTCGCCGCCCATCAGGGCCGGCCTGGCGGCTGCATCATGACGATGCTCGCGTTCCGGACCGACGATCCGAGCTCGTGCGGGATTCTCGAGCTGGATGCTCAGCACAGGGTGATCGCCTTCCACGAGAAGGTCGAGAATCCGCCTGGGAACCTCGCCAATGGCGCGGTCTACGTGTTCGACCCCGCCGTCATCAGCGACATCGCCGCGCTGGGAAAACCTGTCGTCGATCTCTCCACCGAAATCATCCCCAACTATGTCGGACGCATTTTGTGCGTTGAAACCAGCGGTTATCATCGGGATATCGGCAACCCGGAAAGCTTGCGCCGAGCCCATTTGGAGTTTAATCACGAACCGCGCCGTGGCGGGGACGTTTGACGGGCGGCTTTCGCCGCCGGGCCGGTCGCCTTCCCCAGCCAATTTGTATAAAGGTGCGCGCGACGCGCCAGCCGGCGACACGACAGGCGAGCCACGGGGATTGCTCAGATGAAGATATTCGTGACCGGAGCGTGCGGCTACAAGGGCAGCGTGCTCGTGCCGAAGCTCCTGAAGGCCGGCCACAAGGTCGTTGCATTCGACATCATGTGGTTCGGCAACTTCCTCGATCCGCATCCGGATCTCACGGTTGTCCAGGGCGACGTGCGCAATCCCGATGCGATCGACCTGACGGGCGTCGACGCCATCATCCATCTCTCCAGCGTCGCCAATGATCCCTGCGGCGATCTCGATCCGAAGCTGACCTGGGAGATCTCCTGTCTCGCCACGATGCAGCTCGCTGATCGCGCCTATCGCCACGGCATCAAGCGCTTCATCTACGCCTCGTCCGGCAGCGTCTACGGCGTGAAGGAAGAGGAGCAGGTCACCGAGGATCTCGAGCTGCTGCCGATTTCCGAGTACAACAAGACCAAGATGTGCGGCGAGCGCATCGTGCTATCCTACAAGGACGACATGGTGGTGCAGATCGTGCGCCCCGCCACCGTCTGCGGCTACTCCCCGCGCCAGCGCCTCGACGTCTCCGTCAACATGCTGACGATGCAGGCGCTGATGAACGGCCGCATCACCGTGTTCGGCGGCGACCAGACGCGTCCGAACATTCATATCGACGACATCACCGATCTCTATCTCTTCCTGCTCGATCATCCCGAGCACACCGGTGTCTATAATGCGGGGTTCGAGAACATCTCGATCCTCGACATTGCCAACATGGTCACCAAGCACGTGCCGGCCGAGGTCATCGTGACGCCCTCGAACGATCCGCGCAGCTATCGCGTCAATTCCGATCGCCTGCTCGCGACCGGCTTCCGTCCGAAGAAGACGGTGGAGGACGCGATCAAGGAGATCATCGGCATGTACTCGCAAGGCCAGCTCAAGAACGATGACCGCTGGTACAATCTGAAATGGATGGAGAAGGAGGTCGTGAAATGAACGTCCTGGCCTTCAAGACCCCCGGCAGCCTGTTCGCCGACTACACAAGCCGTTTCAGCACCGTGCTGAAGGATTTCGACTGGAGCCCGGTCGAGAAGCTCGCCTACGATCTGCGCGACTGCTGGCAGACCGGACGGCAGGTGTTCTTCTGCGGCAATGGCGGCAGCGGCGGCAACGCCAACCACCTCGCCAACGACTTCCTCTACGCGCTGTCGAAGACGCCGGGCTCCGGCCTGCGCGTGCATTCGCTGTCATCGAACCCATCGGTCATCACCTGCCTCGCCAATGACGAAGGCTACGACCAGGTGTTCTCGCTGCAGCTCGCGGTGCTCGCGCGCAAGGGCGACGTGCTGATCACCTTCTCAGGCTCCGGCAACTCGCCGAACATCCTGAAGGCGCTCGAAGAGGGCAAGAAGATCGGCATGACCAGCTATGCCGTGCTCGGCTTCACCGGCGGCAAAGCGAAGGCGCTGGCGGACGTGCCGATCCATTTCGCTGTTGACGACATGCAGATCGCCGAGGACGCACAGATGGTCATCGGCCACATGATCATGCAATGGCTGTACGCCCAGCGTGGCGACATCATCACGACGCGCGAGGTCTGACGGACAGAGACGATGGCTGCGAACGAAAAGTACCTGATCCTCGGCTCGAACTCCTTCTCGGGCGCAACCTTCGTCGACTTCCTGGCCGCGGCCGGTCACGACGTGATCGCGACCAGCCGCTCCGACGAGCCGCATGACGCGTTCCTGCCCTACAAATGGCAGAAGCGGCCGGGCACCGTGCGCTTCAAGCGTGTCGACCTCAATCACGATCTCGATGCGCTGAAAGCGCTGCTGGCCGCCGAGCGGCCGACCCATGTCGTGAACTTCGCGGCGCAGAGCATGGTCGGCGAGAGCTGGCTGTATCCGGACCATTGGATGATGACCAATGTCGTCTCCGCGGTCCGCCTGCACGACATCCTGCGCAACTACGACGGCCTCGACCGCTACGTCCACGTGACGACCCCGGAAGTCTACGGCTCGACCGAGGGCTGGGTGCGTGAGGACGCAGCCTTCAACCCGTCGACGCCCTATGCGGTGTCCCGCGCCGCCGGCGATATGAGCCTGCGCACCTATTTCGCCAACTACCAATTCCCCGTTGTCTTCACCCGCGCCGCCAACGTCTACGGCCCGGGCCAGCAGCTCTACCGCATCGTGCCGCGCACCATCGTGGCCGCGATGACCGGGCAGAAGCTGCGGCTCGACGGCGGCGGCAAGTCGGTGCGCGTGTTCATCCACATGACCGACGTGTCGGATGCGACCGTGAAGATCGGTCGCAGCGGCAAGCTCGGCGAGACCTATCACATCTCCGGCTACGAGCTGGTGTCGATCCGCACCCTGGTCGAGATGATCCTCGCCCGCCTCGGCAAGAACTTCGAGGACTGCGTCGAGATCGGACCGGAGCGCCCCGGCAAGGACACCGCCTACACGCTCGACAGCTTCAAGCTGCGCACCGAGCTCGGCTGGCGCGACACCTTCTCGCTGGAACAGGGGATCGACGACGTCATCGCCTGGGCGCGACGCTTCGAGGATGTCATGGCCAAGCTGCCGACCAAATACGAGCATAAACCCTGATCTATACCTGCGCCTCCCCGGGAGGCGCGACTGGAGAGCACGATGAACGTGGCAGTCCGGAACACCGCGGCCAAACCTGACGCCGCCGCCCTGAAGGCGCAGGCCGCCAAGCTGCGCGGCAAGATCATCGAAATGTCGCACAAGGCGCAGGCCGCCCATCTCGCCTCGTCGTTGTCCTGCGCGGACGTGCTGACCGCGGCCTATTGGCACGTGCTGAGCGTCGATCCGGCCAAGCCGACTGATCCGCTGCGCGACCGCTTCATCCTCTCCAAGGGCCACGCCGCCGCGGCGCTGTTCGCGACCCTGGCCATGAAGGGCTACTTCCCGATCGAGGAGCTCGACACTTACTGCCAGGACGGCGGCCGGCTCGCCGAGCATCCGCCGGCCAACCTGCTGCCCGGCGTCGAAGCCGCTACTGGCTCGCTCGGCCACGGCCTGCCGCTCGGCTGCGGCATGGCGCTGGCCGGCCGCATCAAGGGTGAGAACTACCGCGTGTTCGCCCTGCTCTCCGACGGTGAGAACAACGAGGGCTCGGTGTGGGAGGCCGCGATGTTCGCGGCCGCCCAGAAGCTCGAGAACGTCTGCGTCATCGTCGACTACAACAAGTGGCAGGCGACCGCGCGCTCGAACGAAACCCTGATGCTGGCGCCGCTGCGCGACAAATGGGCCGCCTTCGGCTGGGACGCGCATGAGATCGACGGCCATGACGTCGGTGCGCTGGCGGAGGCCATGCAGAACATCCCGAACGGCTCCGGCAAGCCGGTGGCGCTGATCGCCCATACCGTCAAGGGCAAGGGCGTGTCGTTCATGGAGGACGACAACAACTGGCATTACCGCGCCCCGACCGCGGAGGAAGTCGTCAAGTCGTTCAAGGAGCTCGGCCTGTCATGAGAAATGCTTTCGCCGACGAGCTGACCAAGCTCGGCAACGAGGACAGCCGCGTCGTCATGCTCTCGGGCGACATCGGCAACCGCCTGTTCGACAAGTTCAAGGACAAGCACCCGAGCCGCTTCTTCAACTGCGGCGTCGCCGAGGCCAACATGATGGGCGTCGCCGCCGGCATGGCAATGAACGGCCTGCGCCCGGTCGCCTATACGATCACCCCATTCGTGACGACGCGCTGCCTGGAGCAGATCCGCACCGACGTCTGCTATCACGAGGCCCCGGTAACCATCGTCGCGGTCGGCGCCGGCCTCGCCTATTCCGGCCTCGGCCCGACCCATCATGCCTGCGAGGACATCTCGTTCCTGCGCTCGATCCCGAACATGGTCGTGATCTGCCCGGGCGATGCCTTCGAGGTGCGCGGCGCCTTGCGCGCGGCGATGAAGCAGGACCGTCCGGTCTACATCCGCATGGGCAAGAAGGGTGAGCCGGTGGTTCACAAGGGCCCCATCGCGGATTTTGCGATCGGCAAAGCGATCACGATGGAGGAAGGCTCCGACGTCTGCCTGCTCTCGACCGGCAACATGCTGCCGGAAGCCATTGAAGCCGCACACAGATTGAAGGAAAAGGGCATCTCGGCCGAGGTCGTCAGCTTCCACACCGTGAAGCCGCTCGACGAGGACAAGCTCAAGCAGGCCTTCAGCCGCTTCAAGCTGGTCGCGACCATCGAGGAGCATTCGCTGATCGGCGGCTTCGGCGCCGCCGTCTCCGAGTGGCTCGTCGACAGCGAGACGCAGGCGAAGAAATTCCTGCGGTTCGGGACGCCGGATGCCTTCTTCAAGAAGTCCGGTGAACAGGAATATGCCCGCGAGGTGCTCGGCCTGACCGGCCACCAGATCGCGGACAAGATCATCCACGCCTTGAGCTGAGACATCACATGAAGACCCAAGCTGCCCTCCTGGTCCAGACCGGCCAGCCGCTCGTGCTCGCCGAGATCGAGACGCCCGCCTTGAAGCCGGGCCAGGTGCTGGTCGAGATCGCCTATTCCGGCGCCTGCGGCACCCAGGTGATGGAGTGGCGCGGCGATAAGGGCGAGGACAAATGGGTGCCGCATTGCCTCGGCCATGAGGGCACCGGCACGGTCATCGAGACCGGCAGCGCCGTCACCAAGGTCAAGGTCGGCGACAAGGTCGTGCTGTCCTGGATCAAGGGCACCGGCATCGAGGCCGGCGGCGCCGTCTATGACTGGGACGGCAAGAAGGTCAACGCCGGCGGCGTCACCACCTTCCAGCGTCATTCGGTGGTCAGCGAGAACCGCCTGACCCTGCTGCCGCCGGACCTGCCGATGGATGTCGCCGTGCTGCTCGGCTGCGCCGCGCCGACCGGCATGGGCGCCGTCTACAACGTGCTGAAGGTGCAGCCGGGCGACGCGGTCGCCGTGTTCGGCACCGGCGGGATCGGCTTGAACGCGCTGATGGCGGCGGCTTTGGCCGGAGCGATGCCGGTGATCGGCATCGATCCGAACCCGACCCGCCGCGCGCTGGCGCAGATCTATGGCGCGACGCATGTGATCGATGCGGCCTCCGACGTGCTGGCCGAGATCAAGAAGATCGTGCCGCAGGGCGTTGATCTCGCGGTCGAATCCTCCGGCATCCCCGGCGTGATGGATCAGGCCGTCAACGCGACCCGCCAACAGGGCGGCCGCGCGGTCGTGATCGGCAATGCCAAGCACGGCGCGGCGCTGACCTTGAACCCCGGCGTCTTCAACCAAGGCAAGAGCCTGCTCGGCACCTGGGGCGGCGACAGCGTGCCGGACCGCGATTACGGGCGCTACGGGCGGCTTTTGAGCTCCGGCCGCTTCCCGGTGCGCGACCTGCTGTCGAAGCCCTACAGCCTCGCCCAGGCAGACCAGGCGCTGCAGGACCTCGCCGCCGGCAAGGTCGGCCGTCCTCTGATCGACATGTCGCTGGCTTAAGTTCTGGCCATGCGGATCGGGATCGACTTCGACAACACGATCGCCTGCTATGACGGCGTGTTTCATGCGGCTGCGCTGGAGCGCGGCCTGATCCCGGCCGATCTCGGCCGCGACAAGAACAGCGTCCGCGACCATCTCAACGGCTCCGGGCGCAAGGACGACTTCACGGAGTTGCAGGGCTATGTCTACGGTGCCCGCATGGACCTGGTGTCGCCCTATCCTGGGTTCGCCGAATTCGTCACGGCCGCCCGCGGCGCCGGCCACGACCTGTTCATCGTCAGCCATAAGACCAAGCATCCCATTCTCGGGCCGAAGCACGACATGCATGCCGCCGCGCGCGGCTTCCTGACCGATCGCGGCCTGATGGGCTCTGCGCACGGCCAGATCGCGCCTGATAGGGTGTTCTTCGAGCTGACCAAGGACGAGAAGGTCGCCCGTGCCCATGCGCTGGGCTGCGAGGTCTTCGTCGACGATCTTCCGGAGATCCTCGGCATGAGCGGATTCCCGGACGGCATGCGCAAGGTGCTGTTCGATCCGGAGAACCAGTTTGCGGCCAAGGCCGTGCCTTACGAACGCCGCGCGTCGTGGGCCGAGATCGCGGCGGATCTCCGTGACCGCGGCTGAGGCCAGCGCCGAGGCCGATGCCGCCCTACTGGCGTTGGCGCAGCGCCTCACCGCGCAGGCCGGCAAGGCGAGCCCGACGGCGCTGACGCGGCTCGCCGGCGGCCGCAACAACCAGGTCTTCCGTCTCGATACTGAAGCTGGCCCGCTGGTCCTCAAGCGCTACTTCACCGACGCCCGCGACACCCGCGACCGGCTCGGCGCGGAGTGGAGTTTCATCAGCCATGCCTGGTCGCACGGCGTCCGCGTCGTGCCGGAGCCTCTGGCCTGCGATCGCGCCGAGCAGGCCGGCCTCTACAGCTTCGTCGAGGGACGCAAGCTGACCGCGCCCGAACTGGCGCCTGTTCATGTCGATGCCGCGATCGACTTCGTGCTCGCGGTGAACGCCCCACCCCGCCCTGCCCTGGCGCCGGGATCGGAGGCCTGCTTCTCGCTCGCCGAACATCTCGCCACCGTCGAGCGCCGCGTCGCGCGGCTCGCAACGCTCGATGCCGACGTGCCGCATGTGACCGAAGCGAGGGCCTTCGTGGCAGAGCGGCTGCAGCCGGAATGGGCCGACGTTAAAGCCAACATTTTGCGCGGCGCTGCGGGCGAAGGGCTTGCATTCGAGACCGCCATCCCCGCCGACCAGATCTGCCTGTCGCCGTCCGATTTCGGCTTCCACAATGCGCTGATCGACGATCAGGGCAAGCTCACCTTCCTCGATTTCGAATATGCCGGGCGCGACGATCCGGCCAAGCTCGTCTCCGACTTCTTCTGCCAGCCGGAGGTGCCGGTGCCGCTCGCCGTGCACGAGCACTTCATCGACCGCCTGAGCGAGGGCCTCGGGCTCGACGCCGCCAGCGTGGCGCGCTGCCGCCTCTTGATCGACGCCTACCAGGTCAAATGGACCTGCATCATTCTCAACGACTTCCTGCCGCTCGGCGCCACCAGGCGCGCCTTCGCCGACACCGGCGCCTGGGCGCAGCGCTGCGTCGCGCAGCTTGCCAAGGCCGAGGCGCAGCTCGGCCTGATCGGCGCCACTTCCGATTAATCGACACTCACACGCCCGGAGATCTTCATGGCCTATCGCGAGTTCGTCAGTCTCGTCCACAAATCGACCAAGCGCGACTACCTCGCGCGCGTCACCCAGCGCGACAAGGCCGATGTCGCGGAGATGGCGATCAAGTACGACTACGATTACTGGGACGGCAGCCGCGAGACCGGCTACGGCGGCTACAAATATGACGGCCGCTGGCGCAAGGTCGCCGACGCCATGATCGAGACCTACGGCATCAAGCCCGGCATGCGCGTGCTCGACGTCGGCTCCGGCAAGGGATTCATCCTGCACGATTTCCGCGAGGCTATTCCCGACCTCGAAGTCGCCGGCATCGACATCTCGTCCTACGGCGTTGAGCACACGATGGAGAGCGTCAAGCCGTTCTGCCAGGTCGGCTCCGCGGCCAAGCTGCCCTACCCGGACAAGCATTTCGACCTCGTCATCTCGATCAACACGCTGCACAATCTCTACAACTACGATCTCGATGCAGCCTTGCGCGAGATGGAGCGCGTCAGCCGCGGCGGCAAATATCTCTGCGTCGAGGGCTACCGCAACGAGCGCGAGAAGGTGAACCTGATGTACTGGCAACTCACCTGCCGCATCTTCCACACCCCCGAGGAATGGGCCTTCGAATTCAAGCGCTCCGGCTACACCGGCGACCACGAATTCATCTTCTTCGAATGAGGGCGAGAAGAGAGCGTGGACAGGCGCTCTCGCGACGCACCGGCGTCCGAGTGATGCTGAGATCATCGCCCTCTCGGAACGAGAGGGCGCGAGGAAGACCGGACCTCGGCTGAGGCCCGTGGCCCGCCTGCTCAAAAGAATGCAGGCGGCAGGTACCACGAGTACAGCCGGACGACCCGGCCTTCCCCGCGCGATCGGCTTTAACGGTGTCCTTCGTGCTCTCCCTGGGGATCGGCGTTCCTGCCCCCATGGCCCATACGCGCCGTCAAAGCGCCCACGAGCTTGACCCCAGCGTCGAGAGGCCAGGACCACACGACTTTGCCGTCCGCGCCGGACTGTGCTCGTCTGACACAGCCGTCACGTCCGTTGCAGCCCACCTCTACGTATCGTGACGACGCGTACGTCCCTCTGCATGAGGCGGGTTGGCGACAGAGAACCATAAGAGCGATATTTTTCGTCGCGGCACTCGACAACGGTGGTGCATCAAAAGATGCGGGCCAATTCGTCGTCGCCGCGCACATGGCAAGGGCTCGAACACCGGCAGCCGGGATGCCCGTTCCCGACCTGCCCGGGGCTGCGACCCACGCAAAACGGGTGAGGATCGTGCATACCGCTTTTGCGATCTTCGCAAAATGCATCTATAAAATAGCAGCCAACAACGCGAGCGGCGGGGAACGGGGCTGTCATGACGAAGTCATTGAAAGTGGCGATCGCCGAAGGTCTGCCCCCCCAAACACTGTTCAAGCTGCGCTCGATCAAGCGCGCACTGATGGGACAGCCGCCCCCGGAACGGCAGCAGAACGTTCCGGCTCCGGGGTCTGCCCCCGAACCTGCACCGGTGCCCGTGACGGCCACGGAAGAGGCCGCGGACGCGCCCGAGCCCCGGACGCGGCAGACCGAAGCGCTCGAACGGCTCGACGCACACAAAATCAGCGCGCCCTATCTGTTCTTCGACGTCGACGACGTTCTCATTCTCCCTGCCAAGGAGATCGCGCGCACACTGACCTTGAGCGTGATGTACATCAACAGCGCCGATGTCAAAGGCGACGTCGCCGAATTCGGCACCATGGGCGGCTTCACCGCGCGCACCCTCGCGAATGCGATGGTGTTCGACCCGCGCTATCAGCCGAACCAGCCGCTGCGCAAGCTGCGGCTGTTCGACAGTTTCGAAGGGCTGCCTGAGATCACCGCCCCGGTCGACCTGGCTTCGCAGCACGTGAAGTCCGGCACCTGGTCCAAGGGCGGCTGTCGCATTCTCAGCGCCAACGAATTGCGCACCATGGTGGAAGCCATCATTCCGCCGAGCCGGGTCCAGATCTATGAGGGCTGGTTCGCCGACACCGTCAAGCAATTGCCTGACGACACGCGGCTGGCGTTGATCCATTTCGACGGCGACCTCTATTCGTCGACCATGGATGCGCTGGTGCCGTGCTTCGAGCGCGGCTTCATCGCGAAGGGCGCGGTGATCTGCTTCGATGATTGGAACTGCAACGAGGCCGACCCCGCGGCCGGCGAGCGCAAGGCCTGGGCCGACCTCGTCAGCCGGTTCAAGATCGTCGCCAGCCATTGCGGCGACTACTCGATTCAGGGGACCAAGTTCATCGTTCATTCCTACCTCGGCATGAAGCCGAGAGCCTGACGATGATGTGCGCAGCACCGCCCGATCATCCTGCAGCTCCGCACGCCCAGAGGGTGAATGCATGAACTGCCCCTACACCACGCTGCCTCCAAGCAGCTTTTGGCGCCAGGCGGTCGCCGAGCGCAGCACGCCGGATCTCGATCCGCATCTAACGGCACAGCTGCGTTTCGGTCCGGAGCAGCGGATCGCTTCGGCCGGAAGCTGTTTCGCGCAGCACATCTCGCGCGCCCTGAAGGAGCGCGGCTACAATTACTACGTCACCGAGCCCGCGCCGCCGCATCTCACGCCCGAGCAGGAGGAGCGCTTCGGTTATGGCGTGTTCTCCGCCCGCTACGGCAACATCTACAGCACGCTGCAGCTGCTGCAGTTGCTGCAACGGGCATTCGGCGGCTTCCGGCCGGCCGATCAGTTCTGGACCAACCCCGACGGTTGGGTGTTCGACCTGCTGCGCCCCCGCATCACGCCGCGCGGCTACGTCTCGATGGTCGAGGCCGAAGCCGATCTGGAGCGGCATTTGCAGGCGGTCCGGCAGCTGATCGAAACCACGGACATCTTCATCTTCACGCTCGGCCTGACCGAGAGCTGGGTGTCCAAGCTCGACGGCACTGTGTATCCGACTTGCCCGGGCTGCGGCAGCGCCGGTGAGTACGACGATGCCAAATACGCCTTCCACAATCTCTCGGTCGCGGAGACCACCGGCTATCTCGGCGAGGCGATCAACCTGATGTCGGCGGCCAATCCGCAGCTGAAGATCATCCTGACGGTCTCGCCCGTGCCGCTCGCGGCCACCATGGAGCCTCGCCACGTTCTGCAGGCTACGACCTATTCGAAGAGCGTGCTGCGCGTCGCCGCCGAGGAGATGGTCCGACGCTACGACCACGTGCATTACTTCGCGTCCTACGAGATCATCACCAATGCGAAGAACGCCGGGTCATATTTCGCCGAAGATGCCCGCACGGTCACAGCCGAGGGCGTCGCGCGTGCGATGGCCGTGTTCTTCGCCCAATTCACCAAGGATGGCGCTGGCGACGCGGCGCGATCCTCTGGTGACTACGACGTCAAGCGGCCGGCCGCTGCGGCGCCCGTGGCGCAGATCATCTGCGACGAGAACGAGTTCTACCGCGCGCTGGCTGCTAGCAGGACGATTGGACGATGAGCGGCTGCCAACGCCAGCCTGTGATGTGAGAGGACGCATAAGCGTGGACACCGAGCTCGAAACGGTTCTGCCGGTCTATATCGTCGGCGACAGCCATTCCCTGCCCTACCGCAACATGGTGTTCCGGGAGCGATGGACAGGCGGATGGGTGATGGCCCGCACGAAATACATTCCGGGCGCCACGGCGCGAGAGCTCTACAATCCGGATAGCGGCGAGTTTCATGCCGACTTCATCGCCTTCCTGGAATATGAGGGCCTCGTCCGCAACGGTCGCGCGACGCATCTGTCGATGGACGAGGTCGATTTCGCCATTGCCAAGGCGGCCGGCCAGGCCGTGCACCCGCCGCTGATCATGCTCACCGTCGGCGAGATCGATGTGCGCGGGCCGATCCTGCAGCTGCTGAAGGACAGCCACGATTTCGTGCCGCCGTTCGCGACGACGCTGCCTCTGCTCGACAAGCCGCTCGTGCCCTGGGACCTGATCGACGAGGCTATCGAGGCGAGGCTCGGGCCCTTCACCGCCGGGCTCGATCAGCTGGTCAAAGCCGGCTTCAGGCGCATCTATGTGCAGAGCGTCGTTCCACCGACTCGGCAGGAAGCGCGTGTGCGCGAGCTGCAGAACTACGACTGTCCCGTCTCCGTCCGCACCAAGCTGGTTCAGGCGTTCAACTGGAAATTGGCGCAGAAGGTGCGCTCAGTGAACCTGTTCATGGTCGACCGCTGGTCCGACCTGACAAAGGGCGATCTGCTGCGCCCCGAATTCGATTTCGACGGCGTGCATCTGCCGCCCAAGGGCGCTCGCATGCTGCTGGAAGCCTTGATCGATCACGCGATCGACAGCCGCGGTCTCGTCGCCAATCATCCCCGCTACGAGCTCTACTATCAGATGGCGTGCGGACTGGATCCATTCCAGCCAGCCAAGCAGAGCTAAGCATGAGGACATCATGACCAAGCCATCGATGATCAGTACGGCCAAGCAACGCCTCAAGGGCGGCGTCAACCAGGCGCTCGGCGCGCTCGGCTACCGTCTGGTGCGGGCGGACACGTTGGAGCAGCTGGTGCGGCAGCCCGGTCCGGACCACTCGCCGGCTCAGATTTCCACGAGCGCCAGCGGCAGCGCACAGCCGCGGCTGCTGTCGCTGCTGCCGGCTACGAACGCGCCACCGTCGATGTGCACGGCTCATGCGCCCCGCTTTGATTCCCACAAGACGCCGAGCCAGCTCGCCGACAAGATCGTCGCATTCCAGCAGAACGGTGTGACAGTTATCAGCACGAATCCTGAAAAGGCGGCGATGTTCCGCGAGACCGAGCAGTTCGACCGCGACGTCAGCAACCGCCATTCGGCCTGGGACTGGGCCGGCAACAGCGTCGCCCCCTATACCCAGGACCTGCAAACCGGGATGCCTTCAGCGGCGCTGGTCGACTATCTGCGCGTGCTGTTCAGCGGCGGCGATTTCGACGCCTTCTTCCGCGGGGTGCTCGGCTGCCCGGCCAAGGTTGCGAATGTCCGGCTGGTCCGCTCCAAACCGCATCTGACGGACGGCGTCGGCCCGCAGGAATGGCACAGCGATGGCTGTCCTGCCGGCGTGATCCGCGGCGTGCTCTATCTCTGCGACGTCGACGAGCAGACCGGACCGTTCCAGTATCGCGATGCCAATCATCGCGACCATACCGTGCTGGGCAAGACCGGCGACCTGCTGGTGTTCGACGCGACGCGACTCATGCATCGCGGCAGCCCGCCGACGCACAAGACACGCTCGGCGATCGACCTGGTGTTCATGCCGCGCATGCCGGACGAGGAGATGCAGATCATGGTCGTCGGCATGAACCACTGGCCGGCCGACCCGTTCTTCGTCAAGGTGCCCAAGGAGCGGCCCGCAGACGCCGACGCGCTCGGCAGCGAAGGCCGCACCGCTAGCCTGTATTGACGCCAACCCTATCAACATCGATTTGCGGTGCTCGACCTCGGCCGCATCGGAGAAACATGAATGATGCAACCGCTGAAGAATGCGCTCGCGACCTCGCTGCCGCCGGACGTGCTGTATTGGATGCGCTCGGTTAAGCGGGCGATCCTGTTCGAGCCGCCGCTGCCCTGGCCGTATGGTCAGGCGAGCAACTCCCCTGCGCAGGACAACAGGCCTCCGGCCGTGGCGATCGCAGCCCCGTCCGTGCAGGAGACCGATGACGGTCGCATCATCCAGGACATTGCGCTGGAGAAGTACAGCGCACGACAGCTGCCCTCGCCCGCCGCCTATTACAGCTATGCCGACGTGCTGATCCTCCCGGCCCAGGAGATCGCCAAGGCGCTGACATTGTGCGTGCAGTACATCAACAGCTCCCATGTGAACGGCGACATCGCCGAATTCGGCACCATGGGCGGCTTCAGCGCCCGCGCCCTCGCCACCTCGATGGTGTTCGACCTGCAGCGGCAACCCCTCGCTAAGAGCGCGTCTGGCGAAAACCCGTTCCGCGTGCTGCGCCTGTTCGACAGCTTCGAAGGTCTGCCCGAGATCACCTCGCCGGTCGACCAATCCGCTCCGCACGTGGTCTCCGGCGCATGGGCCAAGGGCGGCTGCAAGGTGCTGGCGGCGCCACAGCTGCGCGAGTTGATCGGGAAGATCATCCCGCCGCACCGTTTCCAGCTCTACGAAGGTTGGTTCGCCGACACGGTGAAGACGCTGCCGCCGGAGACGCGCTTTGCTATGATCCATTTCGACGGCGACCTCTACCAGTCGACCATGGATGCCCTCGTCCCCTTGTTCGAGCGCGGCATGATCTCGACCGGCGCGGTGATCTGCTTCGATGACTGGAACGCCAACCGCGCGATTCCCACCACCGGTGAGCGGCAGGCCTGGAAGGAGCTGGTCGAGATGTTCGCGATCGAGGCGTCGAATGGCGGCGACTATTCGGTCGGCGGTACCCGCTTCATCATCCACTCCTATCGCGGCATCCCAGCCGACCCGGTCTGACCCGGCTCACCGGGGCGGCTGCCGGGCAGGACCCAGCAGCTCGTCCATGGCGTGGCGCGCCAGAAAGATCGAGCCGGGCACCGTGAGGTGTCCGGCATCGAAGGCCGTCAATTGCGTGCCGCCGGCGCCGATGCGGCTGAGACAACCCTCACCGTTGCAGAACACGTCGCGGACGGAGATGAAATCGATCGCGAGCTCGCGTGTGAGGTCGCGGAACAGGGCGTCGCGGCTCCGCGTCCATTCGTCATTGGAGCGGAACAAGGTCCGCTCCGGCAACACCGCTCCGGTCTGCCGATAGTAGTCCAGCACGTTGTGCGACAGCCCGACGCCCTGCCAGCTCGGCGGCGGGCCCATTAGCACGATCTTCGCAACACCGTTCGCCCTGAGCTGCGCCACCGTGCGGGGCAGATCCTGGCGCAGCACGGCCTCGGCGTGGCCCCAGGTGGCGTCGAGAATGACGACATCCGGCCGCAGACGGCCGATCCGCAGAACGACATCGTCGTTGATGCTCTTGCAGAACGGCCGAGCATCCAGCGTGTATCCGATCAGCGGCGGACAGGCCGAAGCGGTATATTGCGCGACGTCGTAGCCGCGTTCGGTCGAGAGCTGCAGCAAGCCCGGATAAAGCGCCGCGCCATAGGAATCGCCCCAGATCAGCAGCAGCGGCCGACGCCCCTGCCCGGCACAATCGGCCCCAAACGCCGACGCAGGCTGCAACAGCAGCAGGCAGCGGCCGCGACGCCAGTGCGACGAAGTTTCCGAGCCCGAGAGCATGAAGCCGCGGATCTCAGGCGCGAAGCGGATCGGCAGGCCCCGCGTGCTGGTCGCAGCCGCGCTTAGAGGGATCAGCGCAGCCATGCCCGCCAGCAGCGGCCCGATCCGCCATCCGATCGGGAGGGTTCCGAACCTGATCGGCCGCTCGATGAAGCGATAGGTGAGCCATGCGAGCCCCGCACTCAGACCGAGCAGCGCCAGCAGAATCCATTCGGGCACTTCGCCGCCGAACTGCAGCTTGGTGAAGGCGATCAGGGGAAAGTGCCAGAGATAGAGGGGGTAGCTGATCAGGCCGACAAACACGATTGGCGGCGACGCCAGGACGCGATGGACCAGCGTGCCGCTAGTCGCGATTAGCACCATCGTCGCCAGCACGGGGACGATGGAGCGAACGCCCGGCCAGGGTGAGCTGACGCTGAAGCCGAACAAGGCGACCGCAATCCCGGCCACGCCGACCGCGGCGAGCAGGTTGCGGAGCGCCGGAGCGATCGGGCGGGCGGCGCGCTGTCCCATCAACACCGCCAGGAGCGAGCCGGCCAGCAGTTCCCAGCCGCGCGTGGTCGGCGAATAGAACGCCCAGGCTGCCTCCCCCGCCGGAGTAGCGAGGCAGACCACGAGGGAGCCGAGCCCGAGCGCGGCCACGATGGCCGCCTTCTGCGACGGCCATCGGGTTATCAGCATCAACGCTGCGGGCCAGATGATGTAGTACTGTTCCTCGATGCCGAGCGACCACAAATGCAGCAGTGGAAGACGCTCCGCGCCGGGATCGAAATAGCCGACGATCTGCTCGTGCAGCATGAAGTTCTCGGCGAACGCAGCGGCGCCCATGATGTTGGACCCGAGAGCTTCCATCTCTCCGACCGGGAAGACGAACCAGGCGATCGCGAAGGTCGCGAGCACGACGATGATGAGCGACGGAAAGATCCGGAGGATCCGGCGCGCGTAGAAGCTCCGGAAGCTGAAAGTCCCGTTTGCGCACTGCCGATCGATGATGCCGGTGATGAGATAGCCGGAGATCACGAAGAACACGTCGACGCCGGCAAAGCCGCCGGGCAGCAGCCGGGGGAAGGCATGAAACACGAGCACCCCGATCACGGCGACGGCGCGCAGCCCGTCGATGTCGGGCCGATAGGCCGGCGCGTGGCCGACCGACAACTCGTCCTCGCGGCGCGCCGCCATCGTTTCAGGGTTGTCTACGATCGCCATTCGCGCTCAGGTCCTGGAAGGCACGCGTGGTCTTTAGCGCAGCGACGAGATCGCGGGTGAAATCGGCAGCGCCCCTGGCGTCGAGATGACCGCCGCCGTCCCAACTCGAATAGTCGGTGCGCGGCGGCAGCGCCGTCTCTACGCCGATGGCCGCCGCGATCTCGCGCACCTGGGTCACGCAGCCGTGAAAATTGGGGACGAAGGTCAGAATAACGGGGGCACCCAGCGACTGCACGAACTCGCGGGCGTTGGCGACGATGTCAGGCGTGGTGTGGCAATCTGGATCGCGCGTCATCTTTACCGTGGGATTGCGGTCGGCGAGAAACCGCGGAAAAGCGCTCATGTCGGCCGCCCCCGTCCTATCGTCTCGATCGAAACGCGGCAGCGGGCCGGCGAGCGCGTCGCGCGCATGCCGTGTCGCATCCTCGACGCGCCAGCGAAGATTGCGCCGGATGATCTCGTAGGTTGCGCCGTAGCGGCTAAGCTTCGTGCTGGGGATCGGACGCACGTCGGCGCCGAACGCGCGGGTCAGGTTACGGTGGAAGAAGTTCCCGCCACCGCCGCCGTCGTCGGCATTCAGAACCCACAGCCGCGGGTGAACGTGATGCTTGAGCGCAATCTGCCGCGCGAATTCGCCACTGGCGACGCCGACGAAGGCCATGTTGTAGAATTTCAGGCCGTAGCGTTGTTCCAACTGCTCGCGCATGACCGCCTGATCGACCGCGAACGACACCAGCGACGAGCCGAGGATGATGATATCGGCCTGGCGCGCGTGTTCGATCGAGCGGCCAATGCCGTGGTAGAACAGGTCCTGGTCCTGGATCTCGGTGACCCTGTCGCCGCCGAAATTGCGGTACCAGGCGTGGTCGTCCACCCTGCTGATCGCGCTGAAATGATCGCCGCCCTGGGCGGCCAGCGAAAGGCAAAGTCCTCCCAGCATCGCCGCCATCAGTCCGAGTAGGCAGAAGAGATAGCGGCGACCTACCCGGTCGAGGTCGTCCCCAGCCTCGTGTCCCTCACGACCGGCCTGCTCTGTCAGACGATCCATGGCGGCCCCGGGCGCTCGGACGTCGCGCTTATTTCTCGAAGCCAGGTATGGCATCCAGCACCTGCCTGGCCACGAATATCGAGCCGGGGTACGTTAAATGGCCAATGTCGTAGCTAGTGAGATCGGCTCCATCTTTCCCGATCCGTGCAAGACAGCCATCATTGTTGCACATGATCTTTCGGGTCGAGACGTACTGAATTCCGAGCGCCTTGGCTTGGCCTTCGAGGAACTCTTCCAAGGCGCGCGTCCAGTTGTCGTTGGAGCGATAGAAAGTTCGCACAGGCAAGAGCGAATGTGTTTGGAAGTAATAGTCGAGCAGATTAGAGACCAGACCATCTCCCAGCCAAGTCGCGGGTGGTCCGAGCAGGATGACCTTTGGCACACCAATGTTCCTCAATCGCGCAACGGTCAGCTCAAGACCCTTGCGCAGGTCTTCCGCCGAATAGCTCCAAGTTGAGTACAAAATTACGAGTTCAGGCTTCAGCGAGGCGAGGCGCTCGGCTACGAAGTCGTTAGCTCCCCGGCAGTGAGAACGGTCCGGCTGAACGTAGTCAAGAAGGGGCGGACAAGCCGAAGCGGTGAATTCGGCGACCTCAAAACCACGCTCGGCTTTGAAGTGGGCCAGACCTGGATAGAGCGAAGATCCGAAGGAATCTCCCCAGACCACGATCAGCGGGTGTCGACCATCGCCTGCGCATTCGGACGCGAAATCGGCGGCGCTCTGATCCGGCAATAACAGGCATTTTCCGCGACGCCAGTGTACCGAGGTCTCTTCGCCTGTCAGCATGAAACCGCGAAGGTCGGCGGGGATGCGTACGGGCAGGCCGTTGGTGCGGTCGGCGACCACACCAACGATGCCCAGGGCGATCATGCCGCCGAGCAATCCGCCGACCTTGAGCCGCGCCAGCCGCCAGCCGAACCGGATCGGCCGCTCGATGAAGTGGTAGGTGGCCCAGGCGAGGACCAGGCTGGCTGCGATGATCGCGACCATGACCGACGCCGGCACCGCGTCGAGGAGTTGGATGCGCGCATAGGCCATCAGCGGGTAGTGCCACAGATACAGCGGATAGCTGATCAGGCCGACGAAGACGGCAGGCATCGTCGACAGGATGTAGCGATGCACCAGCGTGCCGCTGGTCGCGATCAGGGCAGCCGCGCCGAGCACGGGCAGCAGCGTCGCGCCGCCCGGATGCGGCGTCGGGCGCCCATAGCGCCAGAACGCAAGCGCGATCGCGATCATCGCGGCCAGCGCGACGAGCTCGCCGACGATCGGCGCTCCGATCAGCGGCAGCGGACGGTCTTCGGCCGCGCGCCCATTGACCCAGAGCGCCAAGCCCGAGCCGACCAGCAGCTCCCACGCCCGCGTCACCGGCAAGTAGAACGCATGGTCGGGCGCGCGGGGCTGCACGATGAGACAGGCCACGAATGACGCCGCAGCGAGGACGAGCGTGATGGCGAGGCTCCGGCGCCGCCATGAGCCGATCAGCATCAGGAGCAGCGGCCAGACGATGTAGTACTGCTCCTCAATCGCCAGCGACCATAGATGCAACAGCGGCTTCTTCTCGGCGGCAAGATCGAAATAGCCGACTTGTCCGAGCAGGATGAAATTCTGGACGAAGACCGCGCCGCCCGCGATGTTGGTGCCGAGCGACTTCAGCTCGCGCGGCGGCAGCACAAACCATCCGATCAGGAACGTGACCAGCACCACAGTGATCAGCGCCGGAAAGATACGGCGAATCCGGCGGGCGTAGAAGTCGGCGATGCTGAATGTGCCCGATAGCATCTGCTTATGGATGATCCCGGTGATCAGATAGCCGGAGATGACGAAGAAAATGTCGACGCCATAGAACCCGCCCGGGACTGCCGCGGGAAAGGCGTGATAGACGAGAACCGGCAACACGGCCACGGCGCGCAGGCCGTCGATATCCTGACGATAGCCGAGCCGCGTAGCGCGGGCTTCCTGCTGCGAGAGATTGGGTTGAGCGAAGTTCATCGGACGGTTCGTTTCAGGAGCGTGCGAGCAGCGACGACGCATACTTGTCCAGGAAGTAGCGCGACGGTCGCGAATTGCCGAAGAATCCGGGGATATTCACACATTTTTCCCAGGCATCGTCGACCGGCGGTATGGCAGGCGGCGCTCCAGACGACAGATCCAGCACCTCCCTGGTTGTCTCAAGGATCTCGTCGGCGCTGCTCTCGCTCACCGTCAAGCCTGCAGCCTTGACCGTCTCATAGGTCGGAAACGTCCAGCGCCAAGTTTCGGAGGTCACGTCACTCAGCGACAGCATACGTCCCTCGCGCGTATGCACCGGCTCGAGCGAGAAGCGCGTATCCTTCGACCACAACAGCCCGACGGAGCTCAGGGCATTCACCATGGCGGTCGGAATGCCGAAACTGCTCGCGACATAAGCAAAGCCCGAGGTCGTGCCGATGAACATGCGCGCGCGGCGCATCAGGTGGATGTCCATCTCCGCCATCTGGTCCTCGCAGCGTGCGTAGTCGACCAGGCGCGGCATATCCGGCATCGGCGGCGCCTTGCGTCCGCCCATCCGGATCACCCAGCCACCCTGATCAGTGATGTAGCGCACGGTGTCCAGATAGTTTCCGATCGCCGCGCTGCGGATCGATTCCCCAGTGCCGAGCGTCTCGCCCCGCGCTTCGGCGTCGCGCATGTGCAGGCACACGAACCAGTCATCGGGCGAAAGCCCCCATTTGCGACGGAGCGACTGGTACAGCATCTCGGTGCGGTCGTCGGCCTGCAGACGCGCATCGTAGATGTCGCGCAACGGAAAACCCCTGCCCTCGCGCTCCCATTGCTGCAGGGCCATCGCGCCCGCATCATTCCAATACATGGTCTGCCCGTCCTCGAACTGGAACGCCTGATGCGAGTCGCCGAGGAAGGGCGTCAGGCTGGCGAGCTCGTGCCAGACGCCGGGAGAGACATTCTCGCCCAGCGTGAGCGTTGGGCAGATATCGGAGAATAGCGACAGGAACGGCTTGTTGGCGATCCTGTCCGTGTAGGCCAGCAAGACCGGCTTTCCGGTCCACCAGCCCATACTCCGCATCATCAGATGCACGTTGAGATGGCCGTTGTGACCGATCAAGGCGCTCCAGTCCGGCGACAGCAGCCGGACCTCGCCGAGCTCGACGCCGATGCCGGCGAGGGTGCGCTTGAGCTGGGACGACGGCTTCGGCAGATGACTGCGCAAACGACGTTGCGTCTCCAGGCAGCGGCTGTACACGGAGGGAACCTTGTCCCCTTCGCCGTTGTGGTAAGTTCTGAGCAGGAGCTCGCGATAAGCATAGAACAGATAGACATCAAGCGCGACGGCGCGATCGGGAAGATCAGGCGGAAGGCTTTCCCAATACTGCCCGGACTCGTCCAGCTTCCGCAGCACGCCGCTCTCATCGACAAGACCGAGATCCTGCATCAGGCGCGCAACGATCTCGCGATCGCGGAAGAAATAGGGGATGAACTGTTCAGCCGGCACGTCCGTTGGGACATGGTCGAGCTCGACCCGCCCACGAAAAGCGCGTTCTTCATGTTGGAAGTTGCGATGCTCGAGCATCAGCCGGACGAAGGTCCGCATCGCCGGCGACCGCTCGGCAGCCGTCGACCACTGGAGATCATGGATCTGCGTGAGCATATCCATTGCATATCCGTCGCCGACGATGCCCGTTCCGTTCAAAGCGAGCTCGGCGGTCGGATGATCTCCATCCCAGGTCAGCCGGCGCAGCAGCGGTAGGGTTTCTCGCCGGTGCCCCGTGAGCACAAGATAGAAGGCGACCTCGTTCGGGCGGCTCGTCCAAAGAGAGCTGTTGATGATCCAATGTAGATGCTTGCCTAGAAAAGGGCCGCAGAAAAAGATGAAGTGCCGATCGAGCCCCGGATGTTGGAAGAAGTAACGGAATTGGACCGTCAGCCAGAATCTCGCCCTGAACGGCAAGACCGTAAAGGCCAGATTGCGCAGGACATGTCGGCCGGGAAGGCGCGCGAGAACGCGCACCAGAGGATAGTATCGGCCTAATTTTTGCTCCGCGCGCGTCTTCCCGCGGACCGGAGAGCTGCCGACCGGCGAACTCTCGGTCAAAATCATTTCGGGCGGCAATGCGCACCTCCGGCGTAAACTCGGAAACAGCACGAACGATTACTGTGAAGGCCCGACCCGATCAACCCGAATCGAGCGGATTATCCTCCCGCACGCTCCCACGAGTTCGGTCTCCAACAGCAAGGCCATGGCATGCTTCGGATCTCGGCAACGAAGGCCTCCGGTCTCGCCTGCTTCGCTTGGCCAGAGTCCGTCAGATTGCGCCGTGCATCGATGCAGTCGCGCAAGATCCGCCCACGGGAATGCCGCTGGCACGCATTATCCTGGCGCCGCTCCCTCTCGCATCCCCTTGTCCAAGACGAGCGACAGACTGGCGGGAGACACACGCGCGCTCTATGATCCTGCAACGTCTGCGCGATCGATCCGGGTGCGGAAAGGCGGCAGACCCGTTTCGTCACCGCGCGGTTTGGCTGCAGAGTGCCACTGTGCCTTCGATATCGTCATGGGGCCTTGGAAATGTCCGTCGAGTCCGTTCATCACAATTCAGCCGGACATCCCTCGCCACGTAGGCGTGGTTTCGTGCAGGGGCTGAAATCCAACCTTGCCGGCCGTGCCGCCAGGGCGATCGGCTGGTTACTGAACGCGGCCGGGCAGGACCGGGCGGAATCCCTGAAGGACCTGATCTTCGCCCTGCTGACGTTCAAGCAGGCCTTCATGCTCGCGCTGATCTTTCATCGCTATGCCCATCGCAACGAGTTCGATCGGCAGTTTCGCTATTTCTGCGGTCCCGACATCGAAAAGGAGATGCAATGGGTGCTCGCGAGGGGCCACTCGGATCAGTACTGTAACGAGCTGATCCTCTTCCTCCTGATGTGCGAAAAGGAGAAGCGCGTTCTGGAGCTGTTTCCCAGGATCGATTGGGAGCGCGCCGATGACGAATTCATGGAGGCGATCAGCAAGCTGACGAAGAAGCTGATGTCCGGCTACTTCATGGAGTTGCTGGCGCAGGCCCATACGATCAAATGGAACGCGCTTCGCCCGCAGGATCTGCGCCGGTTCGCGGAGCTGATCAAGCTGATGCTGGAGCACCGGAACTTCCGGTTCGAGCAGACCTCCTTCGAGGGACGGCAATACGACGCGCGCCGCGACGGCGATCCAGAGCCGTTCGAAGCCCCGCTCGACCGCTATGTGCCCGACTTCTTCTGCGACAAGGAGCTGATCGAGATCCTCGCCACGCAACTCGGCCTCCCCCGGCACGATGATATTCTCGCCGCCCGTGAGGACCGCGGCCAGTATTGGGAACGCTTTCCCAGCGAACATCCACAACGCAAGGTGCTGACGGAGATCAACCTGTTCTATGCCTATCGCCACCTTCTGCTGACGACATATCACAGCGGCGAAGGCTTCCACGTCCCGCAGGTCTACGTCAAGCTCACAGAGACGCAAAAGTGGCTGCGCCGCCATCTTCCCGCTCCCAGCCCAGAACTCAAGGCGCTCCTTAAAAAGCTTGATACCGACCTGTCGGATGTCAGGCTGCTGTCTCCGGACTGGAGCGCGCTGATCGGCCATAATGGTCATCTCAACGTTCATCTGATGATGCGGGAGATGGAGTGGTGGCAGGGCCAGCCGCTGCTGCTGGCCTACAAGGACCGGATCGCCAACAAGCCGTTCCTGTCGCTGTTCTCGGATATTTGTCCCACGCTCACCCTGGGCGACAACGTCAGCGCCGGCGTCTGGCACGAGCTCGCCAGTCTCACACCGTTCATCGGCGATTCCCATCAGGCCTTCCGCTTCGAGGACGGGCGCGCGGTGTACTGGAACGATGCGGGCTCGCTCGCGCTCAAGCAGTGGGAAAGCCGGCGACGCACATTTCCGCTGCGAGACATCTATGACCGCCGCCTACTTGCCGACAACCGCGTCGAGCTGACCTACCAGGACTACCGGCGCCGATGGGGCATGGCAGACGGAGACTGGTTCGTCTGTCTGCATGTGCGCGACGCCCAGGCACGCAACGACACCGACGGCGTAGGAGAATCCATCCGCAATGCCTCGCTCGCCAGCTATCTCGCTGCGGTCCGTCACATCACCGCATGCGGAGGCTGGGTCGTCCGGATGGGCGGCCGCAAGGTCCCGCCGTTCCCGCAGATGGAACGCGTGGTGGACTATGCCCGCAGCGACGATGCGTTCCCGGAGATGGACATTCACTTAATGCGTCGTGCACGCATGTTCATCGGCACGACGTCTGGCTTTGCCTATGTCGCCAGCAGCTTCGGCATTCCGACCGCGATGGTGAATGCGTTGAGCTCAATCGGCCTGCTGTGGTCGACGGACACGCGCTTCGCGCTGAAGCCGGTATTCAATGCGGACGGCCGGATGCTGTCGCTGAGCGAATGGACATCCGAGGAGTATCGCTGGGCTTATCCGACCCATGAATCGATGGCGCGTGCCCGACTCACGGTGAGCGAGAGCAGCTCGGATGAGATACTCGAAACCGTGCGCGAGGTGCTCGACATCTCCGATCCGCTGCGGCGCGGCCCCGCTCCCGGAGTCGACGGCAAATGGGAACGTCACGTCCAGGTGCCCGGCTTCTTCGGCAGCTCGCGACCGAGCAGGTACTTCCTGGAGAAATATGGTCAGGACCTACTGAGAGAGCCCTGAAGCCGGCGCTCCGCATCCGGCGGGATCGTGAGCCGGGCTCGCGCGACATCGTCGCCAGGGTCGGCCGGCGTCGTCCCGCCGCCGTTTCCTCAGGCGGCGCTGTCACTCCATGGACAGGCCTGCAGCCAGGAAATCGCTCTCGTATTTCTCTAGATAGTGGGCGCTGATCCTGCCCGCGCCGTAATAATGGGGCAGCGGAAGCTGCTTCTTCCAACGTGAATGAAGGCGTTGCGAAGCAGCATCAGCTGCAGCGCCGGACCCGAGGTCGATCACCTCCGCCACTACTGCGAGAATGTCGTCCGAGGTATTGTTCAGCGGCTGCGCTCCGCTCCGGCTGAGAACGCCTGCGTCGAACGACCTCCAGCGCCAGGGAGACGAGGTGAGCTGCGCCTGAGTCAGCATCGTTCCGTCCGCCAGCCGCACGGGCTTGAGCGCAAACCGAACGTTGCCGTTCCACAACTGCGGGTCCGTCGTGATGCAATTCACGAGGGCGCTTGGAATACCGAAGCTGATCGCGACATTCGTCAATCCCGACGTCGTGCCGATGAAGGCCTTTGCATTTCGGATCAGGCAGATATCTGTCAGCTCGGATCTGAATGCGCTCTGTGCATAGTCGACAGCGCGCTCGCGCGGAGGAAGTCGCGGCGAGTTCGGGCCCCCGAGCTTGATCACCCAGCCGCCCCTTTCGGTGATGTTGCTGATCGCATCGAAGTACGTTTCGATCGGCGCGTTGCGATGGGTTTGGCCGGTGCCATCGATCTCCGAATAATGAGAACCGTCGCGGGTATGCAGGCACACAAACCAGTCGTCCGGCTTCATCCCCCAGGCCTCGCGCATGCGCCGGTAGTCGTCCTGCACCTTCGGGTCGGCCCCATAGACGCGATCGTATGCGTCGCGCAACGGATGGCGCCGGCCGTCCTGCTCCCATTGCACGACGGCGCGGGCCCCGGCTTCCTGCCACGGCACGATGTCGCCGTTCGGGAGTTGGAACACGTTGAAGTTCATGCCGTACCAGCGCTGCAGCGACAGAAGCTCTTCACCTACTGCGTGGGAAATGGTTTGTCCGATCACGACAATATCGGCAAATCCTTCGAACAACCGAAAAAATGCCCGGTTCGCAACGACGTCCGGTCGTACGACGATCAACGGCCTTCCCGACCACCACCCCAACTCACGCATGCGGAACAGAATGTCCAGCATGCCGAGATGACCGATCTGGGTCGTCCATTCCTCGGGAATGACGCGCAATTCCTCGAGTGGAATGCCAAGCCTGTGCAACAGGTGGCTGAGTTCGGCGGAAACGGCCGGCGGCGCCTTGGCGCGCAGGTCCGACTGCGCCGCAAGCGCTCTGGCGAACAGACCGACGCCGACGTCGCCATAGCCGACATGAGTCACGCGCTGGCCGGCGAAGTTGCAGAGATCGAACAACCTGCCGGCAGAGCCACAGGTGAAGTCGAGCGGATTGGGATGATAGTTGCGCGCCGGTCGCGACGCCATGTTCTGGTGAGGACGCATATAGTCGGAGATGCCACGGCATGCGTCCGACATGCTCTCGACCGCGAGGGCTTCGTTGCCTGCCATGATTTCGAGCATACCCCTGAGGAAGGCGAGGTCACTCTCCGGCTCCGACCCTGCCCCGACATCGGTTTGCGAGGCCATTCGGAGCGCCTTGTCAAACTCGCCGCGCTCGAACAGCGCCCGGACCATCATATTCGCTAGCGCTGGTGAGCGGACGGCGAGCTGGCGCTGAACAATCAGCTCATAGGCCTCCCGGTCGGCCCCGATCCGTAGCAGGAGCTCAGCCGATAGTGCCGGAATGCATCGCCCAAGCAGCCCTGAGAATCGCAAGCCGGGAGTCTTCGCCAGCAGCGATACGCAGTGGACCTGATAGGCGCGTTCCAGCAAACGGCGCTCGCGCAGACCTCTGATCTCGAAAAAGGCGAGGACCAGAAACGCCAGCCGGGGCGGCAGCAGCTTCAGCAGCTTGACGGCCGCGGCGACGAGGAGGCGCTCCCATCGCTGCGGCTTCAGCAAAGACAGGGTTCTAGCACGAGTCCACCCGGCCGGCGGATGACTCGAGGTATTCAACAGCTCGACGGGTCCGCGTCCGCGACTTAAGCCATGCAGAACTAACGGCTCCTTGAAGCGCTGCATCCGCTCCCCCAATTGTGGCCCGGCCTGTGGCCGAGCGCTTCGTCCTCAATGCCGGTCCATGGGCTGCTTTTAGAATCAAGTCAGCCATACACGCGGCATGCTCATTAGGCTGTCAAGTCAACGAACGGCTGATGACCATGACGATCCCACGCACCCACTCGGTGATCGGCAGAAGCCCTGTTCTATCAACAATCAGTAAAATGGTGGACCAAAGAGCCAGTTGCTCGAGCACGGTCCGCCCGATGCCCAGCGAGATGAAGATGAACGTCATGCCTCCCGACAGCAGCGCGCCGAAGAAGCCGGCGCCGATCGCAAGAAGAACACAGAAAATGACCGTGCTCACGAAGGCCATGCGCAAGATCGACCTTAGAACCAGTACCATGTCTTTCACGCAGGTGCCCCCTTTACCAACGTTGAATCATTCGCGGAATCATAGCCGCGAAAGCCCGCTTCGTGTGAAGCATATTGGATGCAAGACCGCCCTATTATCCGATGCCCCGCTTCTGCATAGAACGAATATCGGTCGGTGTTTTGACAGTGATTCGCTGGTTGCACTCAGGACGAGAGAGGACAAACGTTCATAGACCCCGCGCGCAATAGGAAACATGACGTGAATTCCGCTTGCTAACTCGGCCCTCGGATCCGGCTCGGCCGACATTTAACGTTGTCATGCTCCCGTTGACACTGCTATTGAGATTACACTGCGATGACAACCTCCGTCGCTGCCGGCGCGCTGGACACAACAGCGAACTTGAACGTGTCCCTAGATCGAGCGATCCAGCCAATGTCTACTCGACCTCTATCCGGCTGCCGATTGTGCAGTGAGCCAATCGCGACGCCGGCGCTCCCGCTCGGGGCACTCCCGATCTGCAATCGGTTCGCGCGCGAGAGCGGTGCCGCGTTTCGGATCACCCTCGATGTCGTCGCCTGCGAGACGTGTCAGCTCGTTCAGCTGCGCGAGGTTCCGCCTCCCGCGAGCTTGACACCGGAGGTGCCCTGGATCCGCTACCGGGAACCGGAAGGCCATCTTGACGCTCTGACAGCAGAGCTGCTGTCCCTGAAGCCGCAGGCCAGCACCGTCCTGGGCACCGGTCCGTTCGAGGCGCCCCTGCTGGCCAGACTGGAAGCACGCGGCCTTGCGAGCGCTGCGCTCGCGCTCGATGGCGCCAGCGCGCCTGGGCGCCACCCGTACCTCGAAACCTGGCAGGCGAACCTCAATGCCGAGCGGCTGGCGGCCGAGGTTGGGCGACGCGGGACCTTCGATATCGTCTCCTGCCGCTACATTGTTGAACATGCGGCCGAGCCGGTGCAGGCGCTGCAGGCACTCCAACACCTGCTCAATCCGGGCGCCCTGCTGCTGATCGAGGTTCCAGACAGCAGCAAGTTCCTGGCAGCGCGCGACTATTGCTTCCTGTGGGAGGAGCACAGCTGCTATTTCGTCGAGGATACGCTGCGCCGGCTGGCCGAGGTGAGCGGCTATCGCGTGCTGGCTCTGCTCCGCTACCCCGGCGCCCTTGAAGATGCCCTGGCGGCCGTTCTCACGCCCGCGGATGCTCCACCTGCCGCGGCCCAGCCCCTTGGATCTTCCAGCCTGTTCCAGGCCTATCGCGACAATTTTGCTCCGACCCGCACGCAGTTGCGCACCAAGCTGGCGGCCCTTGCTGGCCCGGACCGCGACCGACTCGCCCTGTTCGGCATCGGGCATCACGCCATCATGTTCGCCAACGCGTTCGGCGTGGCCGATATGTTTGCGCTTGCCGTCGATGATGACGCCGACAAGGCCGGCTTTTTTCCACCGGGCTTTCGCGTCCCCGTGGTAGGCTCCGCGCGCCTGTTGGCAGACGAGCGGATCACCACCTGCCTGTTCGCGGTCGCCCCGCATATCGAGGGCAAGGTGCGCGAGAAGCTCGCTCCCCTCGCGGCGCGTGGCGTGGCTTTCCGCTCGATCTACGCCGCGCTCGACAACGCAATCACGAAGGACCTCGCTCCATGAGCCTCGTTCAAAAATCCCCCGAGGTGTTCCTGGCCGAAGGACCGATCGCTGCGGTCGGGCAAGCCGAGATCAACACGCTGAAGGCCGCCGTGAAGGCCAGCCCGAAGCGACGGGCGCGGATCAACGCGCATCCGGACGGCGAGGATCAGCTGCATGAGATGATCATCGCGATCGATTCGCACTCGTACATTCGGCCGCACAAGCATCCCGGCAAGAGCGAGGCGTTCCACATCGTCGAGGGCGAGGTCGACATCGTCGTGTTCGACGATTCCGGCGAGATCGCGCGTGTCGTCGAACTGGGGGCGCCGGGCGGGACGCGGCCGTTCTATTACCGCATGTCCAACGCATTTTTCCACACGCTGATCATCCGCAGCGAACTCCTGGTCGTACACGAGATCACCAACGGACCGTTCCGCCCCGGCGCCAGCGTGTTCGCCGATTTCGCCCCCGAGGACAGCGACACCGCCGCCGCTGCGGCCTATCAGGCCGACCTCGTCCGGCGCGTCGCAGCGCTGCAGGATGCTGCGGCATGACCGATCATGCCGTGGTGGTCGGCGGCACCCGCGGGCTCGGCCGCGTGGTCGTCGAGCGATTCCTGGCGCGCGGCTGCGCCGTCAGCGTGGTGTCGCGGCAGCGGCCGGCCGATTTTCCCGATCAGCCAGGCCTCAAGCATTTTTCGGCGGATCTCGAGCGCAGCGAGAGCTTTGTCGGGCTCTGGCGTGAGATTGCCGAGGCTCAGGGGCCCATCCGCTACGTCGTGCTCAGCCAGCGCTACCGCGGCCAGGGGGATCCCTGGGCCGGCGAGATCCAAGTCGGCCTGACCGCCTCGCGCGACCTGATCGAAGGTTTTTCCGGCCATTTTGCCGAGGACGGCGACCGCGCCATCGGCGTGGTCAGCTCGGTCTATGCCGAATTCGTCGGATCGTCGCAGCCGGTCGGGTACCACGTCGTGAAGGGCGGCCTGAACGCGATGGTCCGGCATTATGCCGCGACGCTCGGCCGCCGCGGCATCCGCGTCAACGCCATCATGCCGCTGACCTATCTGAAGCGGGAATCGCGCGTCTTCTACGAGCAGAACGACAAGCTGATGGAGACCTACCGGAAGCTGGTCCCGCTCGGCCGGCTCGGCACCGCCGAGGAATGCGCCGACGCCCTCGATTTCCTGTGCAGCTCGCGCGCGTCGTTCATCAATGGGCAGAGCCTGTTCCTCGATGGCGGAGTGTCCACAGTCTGGCAAGAAGAGGTCGCCAAGAGCTTCGCGGGGCTGTAAAACGCGGCCGCAATTCACGCTTCGGCCGACCAGTCCCCGCCAGGGGATCGCCAACCCAGGACCGCCAAACCATGCAGCACGTCAAGCACAAGACCGATTGCCGCCTGTGCGGCTCGACCTCGCTCGATCACGTGCTGCCGATCAGGCCTTCGGCGATCGGCGATGCGTTCGTGACCGCCGACCGGCTGAGCGAGACGCAGGATCTGTATCCGCTCGACTGCTATCTCTGCCTGTCCTGCGGTCACCTGCAGAACCTCGACGTCGTCGATCCCGACATCCTGTTTCGCGACTACACCTATCGCAGTTCGGTTTCGCTCGGCCTCGTCGAGCATTTCAAGCGCTATGCCCAGTCGGTGGTGTCGACGCTCGCGATCCCGAAAGGCAGCCTCGTCGCCGAGATGGGCAGCAATGACGGCTCGCTCCTGAAGGCGTTCAAGGCCGAGGGCATGCGGGTGCAGGGCGTCGACCCCGCGCGCGATATCGCAGCGACCGCCACCAGCGAAGGCGTTCCGACGATCCCGGACTTCTTCACCAGCGCGTTGGCGGCGCGCATCAAGGCGGAGCAAGGCGAAGCGAAGCTCTTCTGCGCCAACAACGTGTTCGCCCATATCGACAACATGTCCGATGTCGTCAAGGGCATCCGGCTGCTGCTCGCCGACGATGGCGCCTTCGTGTTCGAGGTCTCCTACATCGTCGACATGATCGACAACATGGTGTTCGACACCATCTACCACGAGCACGTCTCGCATCACGCGCTGATCCCGCTCGAGACGTTCATGAACCGGCACGACATGACGCTGTTCCATGTCGAGCGGACCGGCACCAAGGGCGGCTCGATCCGCGCCTTCGCGCAGCCGAAATCGACCGGCAAGCGGCCGCGCTCGGCGGAGCTGTCGAAGCTGATCGCCGAGGAGGAGCGCCGCGGCGTCACCAAGCCGCAGATCTACCGCGACTGGTTCGTCGCCATCGAAGACTGCAAGCGCCGGGTGCTCGCCACGCTCGACGAGGCCATCGCCGCCGGCAAGCTGGTCGCGGCCTATGGCGCCTCGACCACCACGACCACCCTGCTCTACCATTTCGAGCTGGAGAGCCGGGTCAAGTTCATCGTCGACGACAACCAGCTCAAGCAAGGCCGTTTCAGCCCCGGCGCCCATATCCCGGTGCTGCCCTCCAGCGAGCTTGCCACCCGCAAGCCCGATATCGTCGTGATTCTCGCCTGGATCTATGCCGATCCGATTCTGAAGCGGAATCAGGCGTATCTCGATGCGGGCGGCCGCTTCCTCGTGCCGCTGCCGGAGCCCCGGATCGTCGATGCCTCGGGGTCGAAGACGATCTGAGCAGCCTGGCGCGGGGGCCTCGCCCAGGCAGGTTGACAGCCCTCGCGTAACATGGTCCAGCAGGGACCGTGGCCGTCCGACGCCGCGCGGCGCGGATGATCATTTTCGGGTGAATTGCCAGACACTTACGGCACTCGCGAGGTAGCAGGAATGACCACCGTGACCGATGGACAGGTCGAACGGTTCGTGGTTGCGGATCAGCGTCGCGTCTCATGGGCGCGCTGCCGCGAGGACATCGCGCCGTTCATCACCCGTCACGTCACTTGGCGCGCGCTCGCGGCCGGCGACATCCGCTCGAAATACCGCCGCACCATGCTCGGACCATGGTGGATCACGGCCACGAACGCGATCACGGCGCTGATCATGGGCAGCGTGGCCGGCCGCTTCCTCGGCGCCGACATGAAGACCTACCTGCCCCACTTCATGGTCAGCATGACCATCTGGGGCTTCATATCGTCCTCGCTCAGCGAATCCTGCTACACGATGATCAATGCGGGCGGCATGATCAAAGCCGTGGACATGCCGATTCTGATCCACGTGATGCGCATGGTTCAGCGCAACCTGATCATCTTCCTGCACAACATCGCGGTCATTCCGTTCATATGGCTGGTCTATCCGTGGTCGGTGGGCTTCGGAATGGTGCTCGCCATCCTCGGCCTGATGATCGTCTACGTCTTTGTCGTCAGCGCCTCGGTGATCGTCTCGATGATCTGCGTGCGCTATCGCGACGTGCCGCCGGTGATGGCGGCCGTGCTGCAGCTGCTGTTCTTCATTTCCCCGATCATCTGGGAGCCGTCGAGCATCCGTGGCGGCGAGTTCATCGTGACGCTCAATCCGATCGCCTATCTGCTTGCGGTCACGCGCGGCCCGCTGATGGGCGACGTTCCCGGCCTCGCGACCTGGGCCGGTGCCATCGGATCGGTCGTCGTGTTGACTGCCGCCATGATCTATATCTACACGCGCTATCGCTCGCGCGTCGTGTATTGGGCCTGACGTTACGGCCTATATGGACTTCGGACCACCCTCATCATGACTCTGATTGAAGCCAAGCAAATCGGCATCGAGTTTCCGGTCGCGCCACCGAACGCGCGGTCGTTCCGGCATCTGGCCATCAAGGCGGCCTCGCGCGTCGGCGGCCGGGTCTCGAAGAGCGATGGCTCGTTCCAGTTCGTGCAGGCGCTCGACGACCTCAGCTTCACGTTGAAGCAGGGCGACCGGCTCGGCCTTGTCGGCCACAACGGCGCCGGCAAAACCACGCTGATCCGCGTGCTCGCCGGCATCTATGAGCCCACACGCGGCTCGTTGCGGGTCGTCGGGCGTAACGTTCCGATGTTCGACATCGGCCTCGGCATGGACGAAGAGGCGTCGGGGTACGAGAACATCCGCACCCGCGGCCTGATTCTGGGGCTCTCGCCCGAGGAGATCGAGCAGCGCGTGCCGGAGATTGCCGAATTCGCCGAGCTCGGAGACTATCTCGAGCTGCCGATACGGACCTATTCCTCCGGCATGCTGCTGCGCCTGGTGTTCTCGATCGCGGCCTCCATTCACGGCGACATCATCCTGATGGACGAGTGGATCGCGGTCGGCGACGCCCAGTTCCGCAAGAAGACCCACGGCCGGCTGCAGGAGATCACCGGCCGTTCCGGCATCGTCGTGCTCGCCTCCCACGACATGGGCCTGCTGCGGGACACCTGTAATCTCGGACTCTATCTCGACGGCGGCCGCGTGCGCGCCTTCGGCGCTCTGGATGATGTATTGAAAGAGCTGCCGACAGCCTGACCGACAGGTGTGGGACCTATGCGGCAGGATGTTCGCTGAGCCATGACCCCGATGACCAGCCCAGCCGCCGCGCCGACCGTCACCCTGGTCGTCCCCAACTTCAATCACGCTCACTACCTGCCGGAGTCGCTCGGCAGTATCGCCAATCAGACCCGCGCGCCTGACCGCGTCATCGTCATCGACGACTGCTCGACCGATGACAGCATTGCGGTCATCGAACGCTTCCTCTCGGACAGGCCGAGCTGGCGGTTGATCCGCCACGGGACCAATCAGGGCGTCGTGCGCGGGCAGAATGAAGCGCTGGCGATCGCGGACACCGCATGGATCGGCTTTCTCGGCGCCGACGACGCGCTGCATCCGACATATCTCGAAAAGGCGATGGCACAGGCGGCGAACCATCCGGACGCCGGCCTCATCGTCGCCTGCTGCGAGATCATCGGTCCGAAGGGGCCGTCCGCGAAACGGATGCTGCGACCGGTGATGCTGCTTGCTCCGGCATCGGCGATGCTGACGCCGGCCGACATTCGCCAGGCGCTGCGCTTTGGCGACAACTACTTCTCGGGTACCACCTCGCTCTATCGCCGCACGGCCTTGCAGGCGCTCGGCGGCTTCGACGTCAAGCTCGGCTCGTTCTCGGACGCATTTCTCGCACGGCGCCTGGCCCTGACCTATGGCTGCTACTTCATCGCGGAAGCGCTGGGCTACTGGCGCATTCACGGCCAGAACTACTCGACCGCCACGGCGACAGACCCCGCATCGCTCAACGCCAAACTCGCGGAGATCGGCGCGCTGATCGCGCACAGCAAGCTGTTTCCCGACGGTTATGACAACGTCTTCGCACGGCGCAATCGCTTCGGCGCGGCGCGGATGGTGCTGGGTGGCGAGACCGCGCCGTCCGCCAAGGCTGCGCGCATCTCCGCATTGCTCGACGGCAACGAGCTCGACACTCAGCTGCTGCGGCTGCTGTTGAGCTTCGGCTCCGCCGGCCATCTTGCCGCGCTGGCGTGGATGGCCTTGCGGACCCGGCCGATGTCGCTGACGCGTCTGCTCGCCCAGACCACAGCCCGACGCGCGATCCTGTCCGCCACCCCAGGCTATCGCGCACCATGACGGTTCGTGCGCCCTTCGGCTCTCTCCGGCGTCGCCTCGTCGGGCAGCAGCGAGCCCCCGCACCGACCCTGGCCACCCCGATCGTACCGTCCTTGCCTGCGCCGCGAAGCCGCTGGTCGCCGCGGAGCTGGCTGACGGCATCGGCGTTTCGTCTCTATACCTTCCTGAGCGCGCGGCGCCGGCAATTGCTGCCACTGACCACCCGCGCCGCAACCATCCTCGACACCAGGCTCATCATCGCGCCGGCCGGCGCCGGACTGCTGCGGTGGTTGGACAGGCAGCTCGAACGTGGCACGTTTATCGGAACGCTGCTGGCCCGGCTGACGTCGACGACGCTGGCCGCGGCGGCGCAGGTTCATCTCGCCGCCAGCCGCAAACCGAGCGCGTTGCGTGCGGTGCGGATCCTGAACCTGATCTTCCGCAGCAACGTGCGCGCGCGGGCAGGTGTCGGCGCGCAGGCCTATTTCACCACCCTGGCGCTGTGCAGCGCCTATGACCGGATCACCCGCGAGGTGCCGCGGCCTGAGGCGGTCGACAGCTTCGCGATCAATTTCGCGGTCGGCGTCGCCCACATGTATCGTGGTAATCTGCCAGTTGCGGCGCATTTCCTGACGGCCGCCGCAGCCTCGGGCGACGGCAACGCATTGCGCAAGCTCGGTGCTGTCCATGCTTTGGCTGGCGACCACGTCCGTGCGGCCGCATGCTTCAAGGCTTCCGTCGAACGCGATCCGCGCTCGGTCATGGTGCATCAGAACTACGCCGGCGGCTACGATCCCTCCACCTATACGCCAAGCGCCTGGGAGCTGGAGAATGCCGGCGAACTCCTGATCTACGACAACCTGATCCAGCTCGGCGAGAACTTCTATCACCAGGGCCGCTACGACGACACGTTCCGCAGCTACCAGGCGGCGCTCGATCATCAGGACGCCTTGGCGCGCAAATGGTCGATTCCGCAGCCGCTGATCCAGCGCATTGCCGCGGCCAGCCGCATCTTCGATCCCACGCTCCCGGTCCGCCTGCTCGGTTATGAATGGGTGACACTGATCGGCCATATCGGCTTCATCGATTGCCACCTGCGCATGGCCGCGCTCGGCATGCTGCCACGCGCCAACTACGTGCTGCTCGCCCCGCAAAGCAAGGTGGTCAACCAGCCTTTCCTCAGGCTCTTCGATCCGCATGTCACGATCATCGAGGACCCAGCTCTCGTCGACGACCTGCTGCCCTATCAGCGGCTGGTCGGTGACCAGTTCATCGCCGTGCGCGGCAAGGACGGTCTGGCTGAGCCGTGGGCCCACGCGGCGTCGCGGGCGCAGGTGGCATGGGCGGAGCAGCAGCGCGGGCCGATCGTGACGGTTCCAGCAGAGCTGATGGAACAAGGCGCTGCCAGGCTGCGCGCCGCGGGCGTGACCGCCGACTGGTTCGTCGCGATCCACATCCGCGAGGGCGGCTATCACGGTGACGGGCCCGGCACGACGCGCCAGCATCGCTCTGCCAATGTCGGTGACTACCTGGACGCCATTGCTGCCGTCACAGCACGCGGCGGCGCCGTGGTCCGGCTCGGCGACCGCAGCATGACGCCGCTGCGTGGCATGGCCGGCGTATTCGACTACGCGCACAGCGACATCAAGTCGGCGGAGATGGATCTCTATCTCTGCGCCGCCGCCCGCCTGTTCATTGGGACGACCTCGGGCCTGACCACCGCCGTGCAGGCGCTGGGAACACCGATGCTGCTGGTCAACTGCATCTCCAACGACTGCCAGTTCTGGCACGAGCGCACCGACTTCACCGTGCGCCCAGTCTACGACCGGCGTGCCCGGCGCTATCTGTCTCTGAGGGAGACCTACCGCCAGCCACTGCAAGCGCTGCTGATCGACACCGCCGTGCTGGCGCGGCACGGGCTCGAGATTCACGCCAATACCGCGCAGGACATCACGGCCGCCGTTCGCTACAAGCTCGATTGCCTCGACGGCGTCGGCCGGCCGTTGCGGGACGACGAGCCCCTGCTCGCGCGCTATCGCCGGGCGCTCAGCAGCAATGCCTACAACTTTGGTGCGTCGCTACCGGTCCCGGCGTTCTTGAACCGGCTGCCGGAACTTCTGGACTGACCACGCTGGGAACTTCCGCTCGCTGAATTTCCGTTCGCAGAACCGGCACCTCGTATGGTTGCCGTAGTTTTACGCGGCACCTAGGCTGACATTAACCGCCGAGCAACGCCGTTGGCCTGATAGGTAGAGCCGGCATGGTCGCGAATCGGATTCGCGCGAATCGACACCGTCCGTGCATGCGTCGATCGTGGGAACCGGCGAGACCGACATCATGTCCTTGTTGCAATCCGTGCCGCAATCATCATCCATCACCGATGATGTCGGTCCGCCTCCGAGCAACCCGGTCGAGCTTCCAGAGGAAGCGGTCGAAGCTGAGCTCGCCCAGGGCGATTTCGGCGGAGTGGGCGCCATTACCGCGGTGAACGCCGGCGGGTTGACTATCAATCTGCTGTTCGACACCGCAGCAATGAATGCGCCTGCGAGCTTCCGCGCCGGAATCCAGCAGGCCGCAGCAATTCTCGCGTCGGTGATCTCGGACCGCATCACCGTCAACATCAAGATCGACTACAGCGGCACCGGCGGCGGCGCCGCCGCGGGCCCTGACGGCGGTCAGTGGATGACCTATTCCAGCGTTAGGTCCAACCTCATCAACTACGCCAGCGCTGGAGACACAACCTTCAATGCCCTGCCTGCGGCGTCGAGCATCCAGGGACAGTCTTATGTGGCGGTCTGGAATTCGCAGCTGAAGCTGTGGGGCGGCCTTGGCGCCAATGACACGACGACGGACGACGGCAGCGCGACTTTCGCGACCGACATCAATTCGAATCTGCTGGTCGGCGTTGCCTTGCACGAGCTGACGCATGCATTCGGCCGCGTGCCTTACGGGCCGCAGCCGGACATCTTCGATCTCTTCCGGTTCTCGAGTCCGGGCGTCCGCCTGATGACCGGTGGCGCGACCGCCTCCACCGCCTATTTCTCCGTCGATGGCGGCGTCACCAAGATCGGCGATTACGGGCAGTCGTCAGATCCGAGCGACTTTCTCAACAGCGGCGTCCAGGGCGCCAACGATCCGTTCAACGAATTCTACACCTACAACACGCTGCAGACCCTCACCGCCGCGGATCTCAAGCAGATGGATGCGCTTGGCTTCCATCTCGTTTCCGCAACGCCGGTGACCATCGAAGCGCTGGGATCGATCAAGCTCGTTCAACTAGGCACGAGCTACTTCCTCAACCCCGTCGCAGGCGGCACCGGGCCGGTGATCAAGTTCGGGGGCATCACCGTTCAGCCAGGACAGCTCGGCGGCTGGAACCCGATCGCGGCCGAGACCAGCGGCAGCGGCTATCAGGTCGCCTGGAAAATGGCTGGCGCCGACCTCTACACGGTGTGGAACGTCGACAGCAGCGGCAACTATACCGGCAATGCGATCGGCGGTGTTTCGGGAGCCACAGCGGCGTTCGAAGCGTTCGAGACCTCGTTCCATCAGGACCTGAATGGTGACGGCACGATCGGCGTTCCGACCACTGTCATCGAGGCGCTTGGCGCGACCAGCCTCGTGCAGGCGGGCAACGGCTACTTCCTCAATCCGGTCGGCGGCGGTACCGGCCCGCAGGTCAAGTTCGGCGGCGCCAACCTCGTCATCGGACAGCTCGGCGGCTGGAACCCGATTGCTGCCGAGACCAGCGGCAGCGGCTATCAGATCGCGTGGAAGATGGCTGGCGCCGATCTCTATACGATCTGGAACGTCGACAGCAGCGGCAACTACACTGGCAATGCGATTGGCGCGTTCGCAGGTGGCTCAGCTGCATTCGAAGCGTTCGAGACCTCGTTCCAACAGGACCTCAATGGCGACGGCACGATTGGCGTCCCGACCACGATCATCGAGACGCTGGGCGCAACCAGTCTCGTCCAGGCCGGCAACGGCTACTTCCTCAACCCCGTCGGCGGCGGAACCGGTCCTCAAGTGAAGTTTGGCAGCGCCAATCTGGTTGTGGGCCAGCTCGGCGGCTGGGCGCCGATCGGGGCAGATGCCGTCGGCAGCGGTTATCAGATCGCCTGGAAGATGTCCGGCTCCGACCTCTACACGGTCTGGAACGTCGACGGCAGCGGCAACTACATCGGCAACGCGATCGGCGCCGTCAGCGGCAGCAACAGCGGACTGGAAGCGCTTGAGACCAACCTGCATCAGGATCTCAATGGCGACGGCACGATCGGCATCCCAACCGCCGTGATCGAAGCGCTCGGATCGACCAAGCTCGTGCAATCCGGATCGAGCTACCACCTCGATCCGATCGCCGGCGGCACCGGACCGCAGATCTCGTTCGGCGGCAGCGTCGTGACGGTCGGTCAACTCGGCGGCTGGAATCCGATCGGCGCCGATGTCGTCGGCAGCGGCTATCAGATCGCCTGGAAGATGACCGGCGCCGATCTCTACACCGTCTGGAACGCCGACAACAGCGGCAATTACATCGGCAATGCGATCGGAGCTCTCAGCGGCAGCGACAGCGCGCTGGAAACGCTCGAGACTAACCTTCATCAGGATCTCAACGGGGACGGCACGATCGGCGTGCCCGCGCACGCCTCGGCAGGCGTCCAGGCGATGAATGCCGGCAGCACCGACGTGATGCCGACCCTGCCCGGCCTCGGCTCGCCCTCGCAGGACAACTTCCACTTCGCCCATGATAGCAGCGGCGGCACGCAGATCTCGGGCGTCCCGGCTTCCGCTCCGGGCCCCCTTCCCCAATCCGTCCCGCTGGCTGGACACGACAGCTTCGTATTCGGCGAGCACTTCGGGCTGATCAGCACGCCCGGCTTCACTCCGGGCAGCGACACGTTCGTCGTCGATCACAACGGATTGTCGAGCCAATCGGCGCCGCTGACATGGCTTCACGACGTCACCGCAGGCCGTGCGGTCATCACCGACGCGGCGCAGGATGCGATGACGATCCAGCACGTTTCGGTGGCCGACCTGCTCGCGCATCTGTCGAGCTTCCACATCCTCTGAGCCACAAACCTCGGGCTACGGGGCCGGCGACAGCCGGAATGTCCCGTCATGTCCTGGGGGGCAGCACTGCGGCTGCGTCACAGTGGCAACCAGATGGGGGCAATCGTGGCCGGATCGGATGCTACCCACGATTGAAATTGATCGGCCTGGTCCAACCATGACGTATGGCGGGAGCCGCCATTCTTCGGTACGATTTTATACAAGATCGCGGAGCATCACGGCACGGTGCTTCATTTCCATCTCTCCGTCGGTTTCCATGACGGGTCATCATCGTTGCATCCATGCTATCCCAACCGAATCGCGCCGACGAAATCTCCCAGTCCCGACGCGAGGCCGCACAGTCCCTCATCTTCGATCCCGTGGCCGACAATCATCACGAACGAGACGTGCCGCTGCGACCTGGACCTGGTGACGTCGACGATGTATCGCCATCCGCCGTCGCGCAGCCGCAGCATGGTCCGTCCGCTCCTCTCCCCTTGCCGTCCAGCGCCGAAGCCGCGACCGACACCGCCACGCAGGGCGATGGCGAGCCGACGCCGGTCACCCAGTGGAGCAGCATCAACGTGGAGGCCCATGTCAGGGCGCAGCACGCGGCTAAGGCAGCCACCACCTGGACGGCCGTCGTCGGCTCGTCCTGGCAGGTCATTCAGGAGAGCACCTTCAATCCGCCCGCGCCTGCCGGTGTTGTGACAACCGAGACGACGCATGTCGTCGAGCATGGCATCAGCGCGAGCGCCGTGGCGCTGTCGACCGGCGCCGAACCATGGTTCGGCGCGGGGGCATTGCTGCAGACCTGGGCGCTTGGCGAACCTGTGCAGGGCGGATCGGCACAGGTCAGCCCGAGCTCAGCGGCTCATGGATCACTTCAGGACGCGGTGACGGAAGCCGTCACCTCGGCGGTCGGTGCGCAAGGGGCGACGAGCGCCCAGGTCGTGCAGGCGCTGGGCGGTAACTCCACCGGCGTGACGGGAGCTGGCATCAAGATCGGCGTGCTGTCCAGCAGCTTCAACAATCTCGGTGGCGCGGCGGCCGACGAAGCCAGCGGAGCCTTGCCTTCGGACTCCAAGATCCAGATTCTCAAGGACATGCCATCCGGCGGGACGGACGAAGGCCGTGCGATGATGCAGGTCATCCACGACATCGCCCCCGATGCCAGCCTCGCCTTCTACACGGCGTTCCAAAGCGAGCAGGATTTTGCCAACGGCATCATCGCCCTCGCCAATGCCGGCTGCAAGGTCATCGTCGACGATGTGAGCTATTCGGACGAGCCCTTCTTCCAGAACGGCGTTGTCGCTCAGGCGATTCAGACCGTTCAGGCGATGGGCGTGACCTATGTCACCTCGGCCGGCAACAACGGAAGCTCGGCCTACCAGACGTCATGGACGGCGACCTCGGGCAGCATCGGCGGGAAATATTTCGATGGCAATGCGCTGAGCTTCGGCGGCAGCATCGCGCAAACCATGACCGTGACCGCAGGCGCGAGCCTGCTCGTGCAATGGGACCAGGCCTGGGGTCAAGACACATCACACCTCGCGGTCGACGTGTTTCAGAATGGACAGTTCCTCGGATACGTTACAAACAATTCTTTGAACCCGTGGATTGGTTTGCGTTTCTCGGTCTCGGGCACCTACCAAATCGTCATCGCGAACACAGGATTTACTCCTCCCTCCATGATCAAGGAGATCCTGGCAGGCAACGGCGCACCGGTTTCCATCAGCGGCGCGAACGTCGGCACTGTTTTCGGTCACGCGATGACACCAGGGGTGATCACCGTCGGAGCGGTGAACAGTGCCAATACGCCGGCCTTCGGCGCAACAGCCGTCTCGGAAAGCTTTTCGTCATCGGGAGCCGGGACAGAGATCCTGTTCGCCAATGACGGCACGCGCCTTACCACGCCGCTTCAGCTCAACCCTGTTGTGGTGTCCGGCGTCGACAACATCGCGACGACGGTCTCCGGCATGACCGACTTCTACGGCACATCCGCGGCTGCGCCCACCGTCGCCGCGATCTCGGCCTTGATCCTGACAGCCAACCCGACGCTGAGCTCGGCGAACGTTTCGGAGATCCTGCAGCAGACCGCCGTGCCGATGGCCAATTCCGCCGTGGCCGGTGCAGGCCTCGCCCAACTCAACCCGGCGGTCAGTTCGGCGCCGTATTTTGCCAACACGGTCCTCGAGGCTCTCGGATCGATCAGCCTCGCCCAGGTCGGCGTGATCTACGATCTGAACACCATCGGCGGAAGCACCACGGTGGCGCTGCGGTTCAACGGCGCGAACGTAGTGGTTCACCAGCTGAGCAACTGGATGCCGATCGGCGTCGAATCCAACGGCAGCGGCGGCTACGAGGTCGCGTGGAAGTTCCAGGGGCAGGATCTCTACACCGTCTGGAACGTCGACGGCGCCGGCAACTACACGGGCAACGCGATCGGCGCCGTGTCCGGAAGCTCGACCTCGTTCGAGACGTTCGAGACCTCGTTCCAGCAGGATCTGAACGGGGACGGCAAGATCGGCGTGGCGAGCACCGTCATTGAGGCCATGGGCGCCACCAGCCTCGTCCAATCCGGCAGCAGCTATTTCCTCAATCCCGTCGCCGGCGGCACCGGCCCCCAGGTGAAGTTCAACGGCTCCACAGTCGCGCCGGGACAGCTGGGCGGCTGGACCCCGATCGCCGCCGAAGCCGTCGGCAGCGGCTATCAGATCGCCTGGAAGATGGCCGGCTCCGACCTCTACACGGTCTGGAACACCGACAGCGGCGGCAGCTACACCGGCAATGCCATCGGCGCCGTCAGCGGCAGCAGCAATGCGCTGGAAATGCTGGAGACCAATTTCCAGCAGGATCTGAACGGCGACGGCACCATCGGCATTCCGAGCACGGTGATCGAATCGGCCGGATCGACCAGCCTGGTGCTCGCCGGCTCGAGCTACTTCCTCAATCCGGTGGCCGGCGGCACCGGTCCGCAGATCAAGTTCGGCGGCAGCGTCGTGACCTTCGGTCAGCTCGGCGGCTGGAATCCGATCGCTGCCGAGACATCCGGCAGCGGCTATCTGGTCGCCTGGAAGATGGCCGGCTCCGACCTCTATACGGTCTGGAACACCGACTGCAGCGGCAACTACACGAGCAACGCGATCGGGGCCGTGGCGGGCAGCTCGGCCTCCCTCGAAGCCCTGGAGACCAGCTTCCACCAGGACCTGAACGGCGACGGCACCATCGGCGCGCCGAGCACGACGCCCAGCGGCAGCGTGATCGAGGCCCTGGGGTCGACAAGCCTGTCCCTTTCCGGCACGACCTACCTGATGACGCCCGTGTCCGGTGGCACGGCAATCCCCGTGACGTTTGGCGGCAACATCGTCGTCGCCGGCCAGTTCGGCGGCTGGGCGGCGATCGGCGCGGAGGCCTCGGGCAGCGGCTATCAGATCGCCTGGAAGATGGCCGGCTCCGACCTCTACACGGTCTGGAACACCGACAGTACCGGCAACTACACCGGCAATGCGATCGGCGCCGTGGCAGGCAGCTCGGCCTCCCTCGAGGCCCTGGAGACCAGCTTTCACCAGGACCTGAACGGCGACGGCACGATCGGGATTCCGCCGTCCGTCAGCGCGCTGACGGCGACCGCAATGACCGCCAGCACGTCTGCAGGCACCGACTTGGTCCTCCCCTCGCCGTCCTTCAGCGGCAATCTCGTCGGCTTCGGCAGCACCGCAGCCCAGATCGACCTCAAGAGCATCGCCTTCACGTCGCTGCAGACGCATTTCGACGAGGCGAGCGGGGTACTGTCGCTGAGCGACGGGACGAACAGCTCATCGCTGCACTTCGTCGGGCCGCTGTCGCATGACAACTTCCACTTCACGGCGGACGGCCAGGGCGGCACTTTGATCTCCAGCGCCGCCGCGCAAGAGCCCGGCACGGCGTCTCAGCCGGTGTCGCTGCAGGGGCATGACACCTTCGTGTTCGCGGCGCATTTCGGCCAGGCGAGCATCGCGGACTTTACCCTCGGCACCGACAAGATCGTGTTCAGCCAGAACCTCTTCGCCGACCAGTCGGCGCTGCAGGCGGCGATCCATGACGATGCGGCGGGCAACGCGGTCATCACCGATGCGGCACTGGACACCATCACGATCCAGCATGTTTCGACGGCCGAGCTGCTGTCGCACCTGTCGAGCTTCCACCTGGTCTGAGCCGAGCGGCGTTGCGGACCGGCGACACGGCTAACGACCGCCGGACCTCCCGCGGGCGTTCACGACGGCGGGCGAGGTAGATAACGGCTCGCGCCAGGGCGGCTCTTGGCCTATACGGCGCCGAGACCGCTTGAGACCGTGAGTTCAATGCCCCCGCCCCGCTCCGCTTCGCCCCGCCGCCTGCTCTACGTGGCCAACGAGGATTACGCCTTTCTGATGCACCGGCTGCCGATGGCGCGGGCGGCGCGCGATGCTGGCTATGAGGTGCATGTCGCGACCAACGTCAACGCGGGCGAGGCTGCGATCGCTGCCGAGCGCTTCGTGCTGCATCCGATCCCGTTCCGGCGCGGCGGGCTGTCGCCCTCATCGGCCATGCCCACGATCCGCGCGATCCGTGCCGTGGAAACGGCGATCCAGCCGGACGTCGTGCACCATTCGGGTCTGCAAGCCAGCGTGCTCGGCTCGCTCGCCGCGCTCGGCCAAGCCACGCCGGTCATCAACGCCATGACCGGCATGGGCTATATCTTCACGTCGTCGAGCTGGCGCTCGCGCCTGCTCAAGCAGGGCCTGCTGTGGCTGCTGCCAAAGCTGATGAACCGGGCGCCGAGCTGCGTGCTGGTGCAGAATCCGGATGATCGCGACGCGCTGCAGGCGATGGGCGTGCGCGCCGACAAGATCACGCTGATTCCGGGCTCCGGCGTCGACACCGACCGCTTCCAGCGGCTGCCCGAGCCGGATGGGCCGATCACCTTCGGCTTCGCCGGGCGCCTATTGACGGACAAGGGCATCCGCGCGCTGGTGGCCGCCCACCGGATGCTGCGCCAGCAGGGCCGCGACGATCAGCTGCTGATCGCCGGGTCGCCCGATCCAGCCAACCCGGCCTCGGTGTCTGCCGAGGAGATGGAAGCCTGGCGCCACCAGCCCGGCATCACCTTGCTCGGCCAGATCAAGGATATCACCGAACTCTGGCGGCGCTGCCATGTCGCGGTGCTGCCCTCGCATCGGGAAGGGCTTCCCGTCAGCCTGCTGGAAGCTGCCGCCTGCGGCCGACCGCTGGTGTCGACCGATGCTCCCGGCTGTCGCGAGATCGCGATCCATGGCCAGACCGGGCTCTCGGCGCCGGTCGAGGATGCGGCCGCCCTGGCGCAGGCGATGCTGCAGCTGGCGACCTCGCCCGAGCTGCGCGCGCGCTACGGCCAGGCGGCCCGGCAGCTCGTCGAGGACAAGCTCTCGGCCAGGATCATCGGCCGTTCCGTCGTGGCGCTCTATGATCGCCTCACCGTGGCTAAGGACACGCGCCGATGATCGCCACCCCAGCCGCCAATGCCGCCCTGATCGCCCTGCTGGCGGCCGTGATGTGCGCCGTCTCGATCGTGCTGCTGCGCCCGCTGCTGCAGCGTTATGCGCTGGCTCGGCCGAACGCGCGCTCCTCGCACAAGATCCCGACGCCGCAGGGCGCCGGGATTGCGGTGGTCGGTGCGACGCTCGTGGTCGGCGGTGCCTTTGCATCCGTGCTCGGCTTTGCGCCGCTGACGATGCTGTTCGTCGCCGTGCCGATGCTGGGGCTGGTCGGCCTGGTCGACGACATCAGGCCGATCCCGGTGCTGCCGCGCTTCATCCTGCAGGGTCTGGCCGTCGGCCTCGTCGTCTTCAGCGCGCCTGATGATCTCCGCCTATTTCTGATCCCGTTGGCCGTCGAGCGCACGCTGCTGCTGATAGCAGGCCTGTGGTTCGTCAACCTCGTCAACTTCATGGACGGGCTCGACCTCATGACTGTGGCCGAGGCGGTGCCGATCACCGCGACGCTGGTCCTGTTCGGCCTCTCCGGTGAGCTGCCCTGGCCGCCGACCGCCATCGCGGCCGCGCTATGCGGCGCCATGCTCGGCTTTGCGCCCTTCAACCGCCCTGTCGCGGAAGTCTTTCTCGGCGACGTCGGCAGTCTGCCGATCGGCCTGCTGCTCGGCTGGGGCCTGCTGCATCTGGCCTGGCAGGGATACATTGCCGCCGCATTGCTGCTGCCGCTCTATTATCTGGTCGACGCCACCTTCACCCTGCTGCGGCGGATGGCGCGGCGCGAGCCGTTCTGGGCGGCGCACCGCACGCACTTCTATCAGCGTGCCACCGACAACGGCTTCACGGTGGCCGCCGTCGTGCGCGAGGTGTTCATCCTCAACATCGCGCTTGCGGCGCTCACCATGCTCTCTGTGGGGCTGCACTCCCCGGCAGCGGACGCCATCCTGGTCGTGTTCGGTCTCGGCGCCGTCACCTGGGTGTTGAGCCGGTTTTCCCGGCCACGCCGCTGAAGCTCAGGCTGCGCTCGAGCCGAACTCCGGCACCGCATCCTTCAGCACCGACTTGATCGTGATGGGATCATTGCGCCCGATCGCCTGATCAAGCGCCGCGATCCACGCCTTCAGTGTCGGCATCGGCGGCTCGTTCGGCGTCGCCGCCATGATCCCGGCGACGCCGATCTCGACCGGCGGCTCCTCGCTCGCGAACAGGATCTCGTTGAGCCGCTCGCCCGGGCGGATGCCGGTGAACTTGATCTCGACGTCGTAGCCCGGCTGCAGTCCCGACAATCGGATCATGCGCTCGGCGAGCTCGACGATACGCACCGGCTGGCCCATGTTGAGCACATAGACCGAGACATCCGGCCGCTGCGGCGCCAGCGCATGCGAGGCCGCGGTGATGACGAGGTCGCAGGCCTCGCGGATCGTCATGAAGTAGCGCACCATATCCGGATGCGTCACGGTCACCGGACCGCCGGCCTCGATCTGCGCCTTGAACTTCGGCACGACGGAGCCGTTCGACGCCAGCACGTTGCCGAAGCGCACCGAGATCAGCCGCATCGGCGGCCGCCCCGCCGGCCGCTCGGCGAGCTGGCGGTCGAGCGCCTGGCAGTACATCTCGGCGAACCGCTTGGTGAGGCCCAGCATCGACACCGGCTCGATCGCCTTGTCGGTGGAGATCATCACCATCGCCTCGGCCCCCGAAGCGACAGCAGCATCAGCCACATTGATCGAACCGAAGATGTTGGTCTTGACGCCCTCGCTCCAGTCACGCTCGAGGATCGGCACGTGCTTAAGCGCCGCGGCGTGGAACACCAGATCCGGCTTGAACTCGCCGATCAGCGCAAACACCCGGTCGCGGTCGCGGATGTCGGCGATGCGGCCCTCGACGGCGACGTTCGCCTCGGGCTCGGCCGCGAGCGCCTCGGTGATCGCATAGAGCGCCGGCTCGGAGTTTTCGAGAATGAGCAGCCGCGCCGCACCGAACGCCACGACGCGCTGGCAGATCTCGGCCCCGATCGAGCCGCCGCCGCCGGTCACGACGACGGCCTTGCCGCGCACCAGCGCTTCCAACCGGCCGTAGTCGATCTTGTGACTTGGCCGCAGCAGCAGGTCCTCGACGGCGACCGGCGCGAGTCGCGGCGCATCGCCACTCTCCAGCGACGGCAGCCGGCTGACGATCAGGCGCAGCCGCCGCGCGCGCATCAGGAAGGTTTCCGGATGGCAGTCGGGCTCGAATGCGGTGGGCATCATCAGCGCGCGCGCGATCGGCCGGTCGCGCCGGGCAAAGTCGGCCGCGACGTCCTCGACGTCATCCATGCCGCCGAGCACGGGAACGCCGCGGATCAGTTGGCCACGATCGGCCGTGGACGGCGAGAGAATGCCGATCGGCCAGATCCGCTTGACCGCTCCACTCTCGATGCCCCGCAGCACGACCTCCGCATCCGCCGCGCGGCCGATCAGAAGCGCCGGCGCGGCATCTTCGGATCGCGCGTGCCGTCGCACCCGCGTGTAGCGGAAATAGCGATAGGCGAAGCGCAGCGTGCTGAGCGCAAAGATCTCCAGGAACCAGAACAGGATGATCGTGAGCTTGCCGAAGAAGAACGTGCCGCGCACGTTGGGCGCGACGATGATGTAGTCGAGCACCAGGAAGGCGAGCGCCAGCACGGTGGCGACCCGCACGATGTTGAGCGCGTCCGGCAGCGAGGTGAAGCGCCACTTGGTGGTCAGCAGGTTGGAGAAATAGAAGACGACGAAGCTGAAGGCGATGAAGTAAGGCAGGATCTGCAGCAGCAGGGGCACCCGATCCCAGAACGTGCTGGCGCCTTCGAAGCGGATGTAGAACGCCGCAAACAGCGCGACGATGCTGGCCAGGAGGTCGTGGGCCGCGATCAGCAGGTTGCGTGAATTGAGTTGCGACAGGCGCGTCATGGCGTGACGGCCCCCTGCCCCGCGTCGGGCTTCGTCCGTGATCGCAGCACCATGCCGCCGGCGACGCCGACGCCGATCACATACATCCACCCCTCGTGGAAATCGAAGATGTGGGAGTTGAACAGCGAGGTGAAGATGTTCTGCACAACGACGAGCAAGCCGATCCAGGGCACGAGGCCGTCGCCCCGGAACAGCAGCAGATGCACCGCCCACATCGCGTAGAGAATGACCACGCCGAGCGTGCCCCACTGCACCGCGACGTTAAGCGTCTGGTTGTGGGGATTGCCGACCACTGTGCCGGCGGCAAGGTCCGTGCGGCCGCTCGCGGCCAGCTCGAACAGATGACGCGTCGAGCCCGAGCCATGCCCGATCAGCGGCGCATCGGCGAAGAAGTGCAGCGATTTGCGCCAGAACTCCAGCCGCTCGCCGATCGAGGTGACGCCGCGGTCATTCCTGTAATCCTGGTACTGCTGCGTGAACGTCGACACCTTCTGCTGTAACTGCGGCGAGACCGACCATGCGGCCAGGCCGATCACGACAGCCGTGACCGCGATCATCAGATTGGCCCGCCATTTCAGGTGGATCAGGCCGAACACGGCGAGCAGGATGGGGATCGTGACCAGCGCCGTGCGCGAGACCACGATGAAGATCATATTGGCGAGGAAAGCAATCATGATCGCGGTGAGAATGCCGGCCGGCACGAAGCGACGGGCGCGCAACAGCTGCGCGATCGGATAAGCCAGCGCCACGGCGCACAGCGAGAATTCCTGGCCCTGATCGATGTAGTTCTTCACGAAGATGCCGCGGTCGGCGTTCGCCTTCAGCGCCAAGGCCGGATTGAACGCGACCGCCGTCGACATCACGACCATCAGCACGCAGGAGGCGAGAAAGGCCGTGAACACCCACAGGCCCCGCTCGGAGCGCTGGAAGTGATAGAGCAGCGCCGGCAGCACCAAGAGTTTCGCGGCTGGCCCGACCGCGTAGAGCCGCGCACCCCAGGCCGCGTCCGACCACAAGGTGCCGACCAGCGCCAGGACGAACAGCGCGATCGGCGCCAGCGAGATCGGCTGCTTCAGGATCTTCAGCAAACGGTCGAGGTCGAGAAACGGCACCATCGTGATCAGCATGACGACGCCGAGGATCGACACCAGCGAGGTCGACCATGGCAGCGAGGCGGCCAGGAGAATCGCCACGACGTCCACGGTGGTCCGCCACGCAGCGGGATCGCGCCAGCGGCGGGCCAGCACCGCCGGGCCGGGATGACCTGCGAGCGCGCTCATCGCTGATCGCTCCGGGCGCGGTCCACCAGCGCCGTCGTACTGTGTCCCTTCAAGATGTCGATCAGGAGCACCTGGCCGCCCGAAGCTTCGACGACCTCGTGGCCCACCACCTGCTCGCGCGTATAGTCGCCGCCCTTGACCAGCACGCTCGGCCGGACCAGCTCGATCAGCCGCAGCGGCGTGTCCTCGGCGAAGATCGCGACGAGATCCACCGCCTCCAGCGCCGCCAAAACCTCAGCGCGGGCGCGCTCGTCCTGCACCGGACGGCTCTCGCCTTTGAGGCGCTTCACGGAGGCATCGCTGTTCAGCCCGACCACCAGACGGTCGCAGGCAGCGCGCGCCGCCGTCAGCACCTTCACATGGCCGGGATGCAGAATGTCGAAGCAGCCATTGGTGAAGCCGATGCGTAGCCCCTCCGCGCGCCACGCCGCGACGCGGGCCGTGAGCTCGCCATCACTTTCGATGATCTTCTCCTCGGCCGCCCGATAGGCATGCGGAAGGATCTTTCGGCGCAGCTCAGCTGAGGTGACGCTGGCCGTGCCCTGCTTGCTGACAGCCACCGCCGCAGCTGCGCTCGCCATCCGCAAGGCGTCCTCCCAGGCCGCGCCGGCTGCTAGCGCCGCCGCGAGCACGGCAACCACCGTATCGCCGGCGCCGGAGACGTCGCGCACCTTCACCGGATAGGCCGGCACGTGAACCGGATCGCCCTGGCGCGGCACCAGGGTCATGCCGCGCTCGCTCTGCGTCACCAGGATGGCTTCGCAATCCGCGAGGTAGATCGCGTCCTGCGCAGCGACTGCGATCTCCTGCTCGGTCTCGGCACGGCTGCGGGTCGCCTCCGAAAACTCCTTGCGGTTCGGCGTCAGCACGCTGGCGCCGCGATAGATCGCGAGATTGGCACTCTTGGGATCGACGATCACACGCTTGCCGGCCTTGCGCGTGGCGTCGATCACGTTGCGCAGCACGCGCGCGGTCAGCACGCCCTTGGCGTAGTCCGACAGGAGCACGATGTCGACCCGCGCGATCAGCGGCAGGATCGCCGCGATCAGCTTCTGCTCGATGTCTTCAGATGCCGGCGCAGCGCGCTCCCAATCGGCGCGCAGCATGTGCGTCGAGAAATGCTCGGAGACGAAGCGGACCTTGCGCGTCGTCGGCCGCGAGGGATCGCGCACCAGCACGGGCTCGATGCCGTCGACTTTGGCAAGCTCGGCCTCGAGCTGATCGCCCGCTGCATCCTGCCCGACCAGGCCGACGAAGATGCAGCATGCGCCGAGCGCGGCGATGTTGCGCGCGACATTGCCGGCCCCGCCGATATTGGTCTCGCTGCGCTGGACTGCGATGACCGGCGCGGGCGCCTCCGGCGAAATCCGCGACACCTCGCCATAGACGAACTCGTCGAGCATGAGGTCGCCGACGCACAGCACCGTCTGGCGGGCGATCGCTTGCGAGAGATCGTCAAAGTCGAACATCAGCGGCGGTCTCGGTGCAGTGGTCGGAACGAAATCGTTTAGCGGAAGCGGTCGGCGGAATCGAGATAATCTCGGACATAGAAGGCCACCGCATCCTCGAGCCGTGTGAAGCCGCCGTTGTAGCCTGCGGCCAGCAGGCGGTCGACATGGCTCTGGGTGAAGTACTGGTAGCTCCCGCGAATCGATTCGGGCATGTCGACGTACTCGATCCGCGGCGTGGCTCCGAGCGTCGCATAGACCGCCAGCATCATGTCCTTGAAGCTGCGCGCCTGCCCCGTGCCGACGTTGAAGAGCCCGGAGACCGACGGCGTGGCCAATAGCCACAGCATCACGCGCACGACATCGTCGACATAGATGAAGTCGCGGCGCTGGTCGCCGTCGGCGATGCCCTCGCGATGCGACTTGAATAGCTGAAGGGGCTGCCCGGCCTTGATCTCATCGAAGCGGCGCGTCAGCACGCTCATCATCGATCCCTTGTGGTACTCGTTGGGACCGAACACGTTGAAGAACTTCAAGCCGGCATATTGCGGCGGCAGACGCTCGCCGCGCTCGGCGCGTGCGGCGATCGCCATGTCGAACAGATGCTTGCTCCAGCCATAGAGGTTCATTGGCCGCAGCGTCTTCAGCGCGTCGAGCGACGGATCATCGACGAACCCCTGCGCGCCGTCGCCATAGGTGGCCGCCGAGGACGCGTAGATGAACGGCGTGGTATTCGCCGTGCACCAGTCGAGCAGGCGCAAGGAACTGCGAAAATTACGCTCCATCACGAGGTCGCCGTCGACGACCGTGGTCGCGGAGATCGCGCCCATGTGCAGGACGGCGTCGAGCCTCCGGCCCTTCAGCCAGGCGTCCAGATCGGACGGCGGCACGACATCGGCCAGCTGCCGCTTGGCCAGATTGCGCCACTTGCCCTCGCTGCCGAGCGTGTCGCAGACGACGACGTCGGTGCGGCCGGCGTCGTTCAGCGCCGCCACCAGATTCGATCCGATAAACCCGGCGCCGCCAGTCACCAGCAACATTCCGTAACCCGTCCTGATCCCGAAAACCCGGCCCTCGCGTAGCGCATGCGCGGCCAAAGTGTAAGCGCTTTGGTAAAGGCCGGGCCCGGCCCACTTTACCTGCGGCGGCCGAGCGGCTACCAGCGCGCCGGAGCCAGGCAGTCAAAGAATGAATTCGAATTCGGCAGAGAGCGCGGTGGACGCTGACGACACCAGCCCGATTCTGATCATCCCCTATATGTGGATCGGCGATTTCGTCCGCGGCCACACCGTGGTGCGGGTGCTCAAGGAGCGCTGGCCGAATCGCCCGGTGGACCTGCTGGTGACCTCGCTGTGCGCTCCACTGGTCGATTACATGCCGGGCGTGCGCTCCGGCATCGTCTGGGACCTGCCGCGCAGCCGGCTGGCGCTGGCCAGGCAGTGGCAGCTCGCCACCCTGTTGCGCGAGCGCCACTATCGCACTGCGCTGGTGATGCCGCGGACCTGGAAATCGGCGCTGGCGCCGGCGCTGGCGGCCATTCCCGAGCGCGTCGGCTTCGTCGGCGAATTCAGGTTCGGCCTGCTCAATCGCTGGCGCTGGGGCGAGAAGGCGCTGCCGCGCTTCATCGACAAGAATGCCGCGCTCGCTCGGCCCGACGGCGCGCCGTTGCCCCCTGAATGGCCCGTGCCGCAGCTTCGGGTGCCGCCCGAGGACGTCGCGCGCTGGCGCGAGGCCAACGGCCTCGGCAGCCGCCCGGCGGTCGCCCTGGCGCCCGGATCGGTCGGCGCCGCCAAGCGCTGGCCGTTCTATGGCGAAGCGGCCAAGCTGTTGCTCGACGCCGGCCTCGACGTCTGGGTGGTCGGAGGCCCCGGCGAGAAGGCGCTGGCGGCCGAGATCGTCGCCACCGGCGGACCCGCGGTTCGCGACCTCACCGGAACCGATCTGCGCAATGGCATCCTGGCCATGGCTGCCGCGGGCGTGGCCATCTCCAATGATTCGGGGCTGATGCACATCGCCGCCGCCCTGGGCACGCCGACCATGGGCATCTTCGGCCCCACAAGCCCCTACCATTGGGCGCCGCTGAACGGCTTGGCTGCGACGGTGCAGACCAAGACGCAGGTGACCTGCCAGCCCTGCCATCGCCCGGTCTGCCGCATGAACGACCATCGCTGCATGCGTGACATCCCGGCGATGGACGTGGCCGCGATCGCGCAGCGCGTGCTGGCTGACGCGGCCATTTCGGTCGCGCCCTAGCTTGCGCTGGAGCAGCGCGCCCCATACACCGGCCTCATCGCCCCCTGAGCCGTCATCGTGACCCACGCACCAGACAGCCTGATCGCCAGCCATCTCGCCCGCTCCCGCGCGGCGATGGAGCGTGCCGCCGGTGATGCGGCGATGCTCGCCAGCGCGGAGCGGATTGCGGTGACCATCATCGCGGCGCTGCGCGGCGGCCACAAGCTGCTGATCGTCGGCAATGGCGGCAGCGCGGCGGATGCGCAGCACATCGCCGCCGAGATCGTCGGCCGCTACAAGCAGGAGCGACCGGCCTGGGCGGCGATCGCGCTGACCACGGACACCTCGGCGCTGACCGCGATCGGCAACGATTACGGCTTCGACCATGTCTTCGCCCGCCAGGTCGAGGGCCTCGGCGCACGAGGCGACGTGCTGCTGGCGATCTCGACCTCGGGGCGCTCGCCGAGCATCCTCAATGCGCTGCGCAAGGCGCGGGAGCGCGGGCTGATCACGATCGGCTTCACCGGCACCAAGGGGCTCGCGATGGGCGAGCTCTGCGATGAGCTGCTGGTCGCGCCGAGCGACGACACGCCGCTGATCCAGCAGATTCATCTCGCCACCGCCCATGGCATCTGCGAGACGATCGAGGCGGCCTTGATGCGAGACGAGACTTAGATGACCAGCGCTCCCTTGAAGCCGGCGGCGTTTCTCGACCGCGACGGCGTCATCAATCATGACGACAACTACATCGGCTCGCCTGAGCGCATCCGCTGGATGCCGAATGTGGCGCCGGCAATCCGACGGCTCAATGAGTCCGGCTATCACGTGTTCCTGTTCACCAACCAGTCCGGCGTGGCGCGCGGGCTGTTCAGCGAGGACGACGTGCTCAGCCTGCATGACTGGATGCGGGCCGAGCTGGCGGCGCAGGGGGCTGTGATCGACGACATTCGCTACTGCCCGTACCATACCGAAGGCTCCGTGGAGCGCTATCTGCGCGAGCATCCCTGGCGCAAGCCGGCACCGGGGATGATCCTCGACCTGATGCAGCATTGGCCCGTCCGGCGCGAGGGCAGCTTCGTGATCGGCGATCGCGCCTCCGACATTGCCGCCGCCGAAGCCGCCGGCCTGCCCGGCTTCCTGTTCGAAGGCGGCGACCTCGATGCGTTCGTCACCGAGGTCATCGCTCAGACCAGCCCGCGATAGACCGCGGCGATCTTCTCGGCCTCCGCCTCGAGGCTGAACTTGTCCACCACGCGCGTCCGCCCCCGTGCGCCCATGACGCGAGCCGCTTCTGGATTCTGCATCAGCGGCTCGAGCGCTGCCACCAGCGCATCGACATCGCCCGGCGGCACCAGCTTTCCCGAGACGCCCTCCTCCACCACGATCTCCGCAGCTCCCGCGCGCGCGGCGACCAGCGCGGCGCCGGCGGCCATGGCTTCGATCAAGGTCAGGCCAAAGCCTTCGTTGCGCGAAGTGAAGGCGTAGATCGTCAGCCGCTGATACCAGCGCTGGACATCGGCGATGTCGAGCTCGCCGGTGATGACGATGCGCTGCTCCAGCCCTGCGGCCGCGATCTGCTTCTTCAGCTCGGCTGCGAACGACATCTGCTCCGGCGTGACGGCGCCGACCAGCACGGCGGAAAAATCCGGATAGCGCGGCAACAGCCGGCACATCGCGGCGACGAACACGTCGCTGCCCTTTTGCGCGCGGACACGGCCGAAGCAGCCGATGGCATATTTGCCCGGCAGCCCGCTTTCGGCGAAGGCGGAGGCGCGATCCGCGGGCGGCTTGTACACCTCGGTGTCGACGCCGTGCGTGATCACCACCGCCTCGCGCTTCAGATAGGACGCCGAGATGTCGCTGGTCGCGATGATCGCGTCCATGCGGCGGATCAGCCAGCGCGTAATCCAGCTATGATGGCGCTGCGCGGCCGAGGTGAACACCAGCTTGAACGGCCAGCCGAGCGCTCGCATGAGCACGCCGACGATCATCTCGTCATTGCGGCGCGCGTGCCAGATCAGCGGCCGCCGCCGGCCCCAGACGCCGAGCAGATCGCGCGCGCGCATCCGCGCGATCCCCTCCGGCGCGTAGCTGCCGAGCCACGCCGCGCGCACCAGCTTCGCAAGCTTCGGCGCCACCATGCGATTGGTCGCCGTCACGCCCGAATAGCGGCGGTGCAGGTTCGGCACGATCACGTCGAGATCGGCTGCGGAAAACGGGTCGGCTTGCACCATCAACTCCAATTGGAACGGTTCCCTATACGCAACATTAAGCACGCCCGCCAGTTCGCGATTCCCGCAACCGGTCCTTCATTTCGCGGGCGTTAGTGTGCCGCAAAACAAACAGGGATCGCGTCAAACAATGACCGTGCTTGTCACTGGCGGCGCCGGCTATGTCGGCAGCCACATGGTGCTCGCTCTGGCCGAGGCCGGCGAGAGCGTCGTGGTGATCGACAACCTCTCGACCGGCTTTTCCGGCTTCGTGCCCGACAGCGTGCCGCTGTTCATCGGCGATGCCGGCGACGAGAACCTCGTCGACGGCGTCATCAGCCAGCACGGCGTCGACAGCATCATCCATTTCGCCGGCTCGATCGTAGTGCCGGAATCGGTGCGCGATCCCTTGCTGTATTACCGCAACAACACCATGACCACGCGCAGCCTGCTGAATGCGGCGGTCAAGCGCGGCGTCAGCCGCTTCATCTTCTCCTCCACTGCCGCCGTCTACGGCGCGCCGGAGCAGATCCCGGTGCCCGAGACCGCGCCGACCCGGCCGACCTCGCCCTATGGCAGCTCGAAGCTGATGACCGAGATCATGCTGCACGACGTCGCCGCGGCGCATGATCTCAACTACGCCGTGCTGCGCTATTTCAACGTCGCCGGCGCCGATCCTTTTGGCCGCATCGGCTCCGCCACCGTCGGCGCCACGCATCTGATGAAGATCGCGATGGAGGTCGCCACCGGCCAGCGCGCCAAGATCGACGTCTACGGCACCGATTATCCGACGCCGGACGGCACCTGCGTGCGCGATTTCATCCATGTCAGCGACCTCGCCCAGGTGCACCGCGCCGCGCTCGCTTATCTGCGCGGCGGCGGCAGTTCCGTGACGCTGAACTGCGGCTATGGCCGCGGCTATTCCGTGCTCGAGACCATCGAGGCCGTCCGCCGCGTCTCCGGCCGCGCCATCCCGGTGCAATACGGACCGCGCCGCCCGGGGGACATGATGGCCATGGTCGCCGATACCAGCCGTCTCAGGGCGCTGCTCGACTGGACGCCCGCTTATGACGATCTGGACACAATCGCCGCCCACGCGCTGGCCTGGGAGCAGAAACTGTTTCTGGAACGCCACAGCGAGCATGAGCAGCGGGCCTCGGCCTAGAATCAAGGACTTAAGCGGGATGCGGGGGGCTTGAAAAAGCCGCCCCGAGCGGGCAAGCACTCTTGTCCGCCCGGCGATTTGTCGAGGGCGGCCAGGGACCAGAATGGCCGAATTTCCGAAGAAGATCACCGACGATCCCTATGGCGCCGCGATCCTGATCCGCCGCCTCGTGATGGAACAGGGCCTCGTCTACTGGCGCCGCTATCTCACTGCGTTTGCGCTGATGGCGGTCGCCGCCGGAGCCAGCGCCGCGGCGACCTACGTGCTCGGCCAGGTCATCAACAAGGCCTATGTCGAGAAGAGCATTCCGGGCATCGTCCTGCTTTCCGGCGTCACCGTATTGCTTCTCTTCGTCAAGGGCGTGACCACCTACAGCTACGCCGTTATCCTGTCGAAGATCTCCAACGCCATCCTCGCCAACAATCAGCGGCAGCTGTTCGCCAAGCTGATGAACGAGAGCGTCGGCTTCTTCTCCGAGCGGCATTCCTCCGAGTTCCTGGCCCGCCTCACCTCCGGCGCCAAGTCGATCACTGACATCCTGAGCATGCTGATCAACGCCATCGGGCGCGATCTCGTCACGCTGATCAGCATGATAGCCGTGATGGTGCTGCAGGATCCCTGGATGTCGCTGCTCGGCCTCGTCGTGGTGCCGCCGGCGATGCTGGTGCTGCGCAAGCTGGTCAAGCGCATCAAGGGCCTCGCCTACAGCCAGTTCACCGGCAATGCCGACATCCTCGAGACGATGCAGGAATCGCTGCAGGGCATCCGCACCGTCAAGGCGTTCACGCTCGAGGACACGATGCGGGCGCGCATCGATGCCAACATCGCCGCCGTCGAGCAGAACGCCAACAAGATGGCCCGCGTCTCCAACCGCTCCAACCCGCTGATGGAGATGCTCGGCGGCTTCGCCGTCGCCGGCTGCCTGATGTATGCCGGCTATTCCGTGGTCGCGCTCGACGCCACGCCCGGCCAGTTCTTCTCGTTCATGATCGCCTTCCTGATGGCGACCGAACCGGCCAAGCGTCTCGCGCGGCTCAACATCGATCTCAACAGCCAGCTCGTCGGCGCCCGCATGCTGCTCGAAGTGGTCGACAGCCCGGCTAGCGAGAAGCCCGATGACGACAAGCCGGCGTTGAAGCTCACGCAAGCCAAGATCGAGCTGCGCGACGTCTCGTTCTCGTATCGCGGCAACGAGCCGGTGCTCAACCGCATGAGTTTTATCGCCGAGCCTGGCAAGGTCACCGCGCTGGTGGGCCCGTCCGGCGGCGGCAAGTCGACGGTGCTGGCGCTGCTGTTGCGCTTCTACGAGGCGACCGAGGGCGACATCCTGATCGACGGCCAGACGATCTCGCAGGTGTCGCGGCGTAGCTTGCGCGAGCAGGCCGCCTATGTCGGCCAGGACGTCTATCTGTTCCGCGACTCCATTCGCGCCAACATCGCCTTCGGCAAGCCCGGCGCCACCGACGCCGAGATCATCGAGGCGGCGAAGGCTGCCTGCGCGCACGACTTCATCATGGGCTTCCCGCTCGGCTACGACACGCCGGTCGGCGAGCACGGCACGCAGCTCTCCGGCGGCCAGCGCCAGCGCATCGCGGTGGCGCGGGCGCTGATCCGCAACGCCCCGATCATCCTGCTCGACGAGGCCACCGCCGCGCTGGACTCCGAGTCGGAGCGCCAGGTGCAGGAGGCGATCGAGCATCTCTGCCAGAACCGCACCACCATCGTCATCGCGCATCGCCTGCACACCATCATGAACGCCGACGCCATCCTCGTCGTCGAGGCCGGCGACATCGTCGAGCGCGGCCGGCATGACGATCTGTTGCGCCGTGGCGGCCGCTATGCTTCGTTCTTCCGCCTGCAACAGCGCGACATGGGGCCGAACGTGATCCCCATGACCGCAACTTCATGACCGCGACGTCCTGATCCGATCATCTCACCGCATCGAGACCTTTCATGAGCTCCACCGTCATCCCGGCCTTCCCGCAGCCTTCGCTTCCCGTCCAGGGCGAAGCCGGTGTCTTCCCGGTCCGCCGCATCTGGTGCGTCGGCCGCAACTATCTCGAGCACATCCGCGAGATGGGCAATGACGAGCGCGACCCGCCGTTCTTCTTTGCGAAGCACGCCGACATGCTGGCGCCCGAGGGCGCCGTGATCCCCTACCCGCCGCTGACCCAGGACATGCATCACGAGGTCGAGCTGGTGGTCGCGCTCAAGAGCGGCGGCCTCAACATTCCGACCGACAAGGCGCTCGACCATGTCTACGGCTACGCCGTCGGCATCGACCTCACCCGCCGCGACCTGCAGCTCGCCTCGCGCAAGATGCAGCGCCCCTGGGAGGTCGGCAAATCCTTCGATCACTCCGCGCCCTGCTCGGCCGTGGTGCCCGCGGCCAAGATCGGCCACCCGTCGAAGGGCAAGATCTGGCTATCGGTCAACGGCACCGAGCGCCAGACCGGCGACCTCTCCGAGCTGATCTGGAACGTGCCGGAGATCATCTGGAAGCTCTCCCAACAGGTCGAGCTCGCCGCCGGCGACATCATCATGACCGGCACCCCGGCCGGCGTCGCGGCGGTCGTCGCCGGCGACAAGATTGAATGCGGCGTCGACGGCGTCGGCACGCTGAAGGTGAGCATCGGGCCGACGGCGAAGTAAGCCGCCAACGCCTCGCGCGGCGGCCACCGCCGCAGACCTAGCTTTCAAAAAGGCCACGCACAGCGCGGCCTTTTTCTTTAGGGGCTTCGCAATGGGCACGCTCTCGCACCACGACCGGTCCACTCCCCTCCCCCTTGCGGGGAGGGGTCGGGGGTTGGGGGTCCCCGAAATCCGCTGCCTCGATCCGCCAAGATCAAGTCGCGCAACGACCCCACTCCCACAGCGACCACCGCACCGCTTTCTCCGACGCTCTTCCGCAGCACCGCTCCCAACGATCCCCCGCGTCCCAACAAACGTCATCGCCCGGAGACCCCCACCCCCAACCCCTCCCCGCAAGGGGGAGGGGAGCTCACCGCCCCCGCGGTCGGCCGCATATTCCGTCATTGCGAGCGCAGCGAAGCAATCCAGGGGCGTCATGAGGACTCCGGACGAGTTCGCTCACGACGCCGAAAGCCGCGTCATCATTTCCACAATCTCAAACAGCATCGCGTCGAGGGAACGAGCATCCACCTTCTCGCGACGCATCCCGCGCCCGAGTGATGCTCCAACTCCCGCCCTCCTGAGAATGGAGGGCGCAGGGAAGGCCGGGCGCTGGCCGCGCCCGTGGCCCGCCTGCAGAAAAAAAGCAGGCGGCAGTCACCACAGGTCTGGCCGAACACACCCGGCCCTCCCCGCGCGATGGTTTTAACAGGCTATAGCGCGCTCTTCCTGGTGCACCGGGCTTTCTGGCCACCATCCCCAACGCGATGCCGTTAGGCATCGTTGCCGGGTTGATACTAGCGTCGGAGTATCAGAACCACACGCCTTCACCGTCCGCGAGACAAACGTTCGTCCGTGCTAACAGCACGCCGCCGCCCGCGTCCACCGCTCCCCGCTGCCAACGTCCGTGACGACCGCGAACCGTCCCCTACCGTGCAACGGGATGGGTGGACTGTAATGCTGATTTGGCGAAAATATCAAGCGATTTATGTTTCCGGAAGATCTTGACAGGACTTGGCACGATGGGTGTGATTTGCACGACGCCCCCCCCTGACCCGCGCATTTCGAACGAAATTCCTCCAACCAACGAACGAGGTCAACAGGAGCAACATCGCCGCAACAAATGCTCGTTCCTTTCGCTCGAATATATAGAGCCTCTAGGGCTGATCAGACTCTTATTTCGAAAGTCGCCAATCAAATCCTTATCCCTCGTGTAAAGAACTCTGGCCCCCGAAACCGCAGCCAAAGCGAGAATATGAGGATCATCTGAACGCACGCTTTCGTTAGCTTCGTATTCCTTCGTCTTGCTTTCAATTATTGGACCCGAGAAATTTCTCGCCCTTCCATTTCTAATAAGCTCCTTTATCAATCGCCCCATCTTATTGCCGAGCAACTCCTGCAAGTGCAGCCCGCCCGTGGCAAGCATGACCTTTCGGCAATCCAATGCCTTTATTATTGGCATCGCTGATCGCGATTTTTGAACAACCTCGTGAGCAACATTGTTATCGATGATAAGGCACATCTTCAAAACCCGAACAAATTCTTTTCTTCGCGATAGAAAAAGTCCCTATAATCAATAGGGGGACTTACAACATCCCCGCGGTCGTCCAACTCAATATGCGAAATTACAAGCTCATCTTTCGGACGATGAAAGTACAAGAGCGACACCTGAGAAGGCTTCAACTCGCCTAAACGGATATGATTCCGAATACGATCGACGATAAAATCGCTATGAGTTTCGACCACGAAATTATGCTTCATACGGGAATGCGTATCAACAATTAAACTCCCAAGCTCCGCCTGAGCTTTGGGATGCAAATGAACTTCCGGCTGCTGCATCAGCAATAGCTTGCGTCGACTCGTCTCCGCCATTTCGTACAGCAGAGGCAAAACCTGACTGACCCCATAGCCGACATCTACAATATTGCGCTTCTTTCCACCCACAGACACCATAATCTGGAAGGGATCATTCTGCGTTGAGCCCAATCTTCGAATATCAATGTTGGAAAATAGTCCAGCCTCTTTGCCGAACCGAGAGAAATAGTCCCGCTTTAAGTTCCAACTTTCGATCTCCTGAACTTTTTCCTGAGCCAGCCGAATTGGCACGTGAGCCCCCATGGGAGAAGCTTGCGCATCTAAGACCTCATACACCCGCTTCGGCTCAGTGCGCATCGGAGAAAGCGCCAAAACTCGCAAGTCACCGCTTGAATTAAAAAAAACGTGGTAAGCTGTACTTAGAACCACCTTGAATGACTCCACCTCATTTCCAGCATCAGTTGAAAGGATCACCCGGCGCGATGGGATATCCCTTCCGAAAGTCAAAAAGAAAAGCTGCGAAATAATTATTCCCATACTAGACGGGATACGTCTTGTTTGCTCAAGCTGAGGATGCATTTCATGTGCAACTTCGTATTCGTAAGATCGATTTTTTTCTTGATCTTTGAAGACAACCTTCATTTCGACGAAATCAATCAGCACCGCCTTGGCATCAACGGCGAATTCAACCGCCTGCAACGCAGGCTGCCCCAGCCAATCAAAGAACCGAAGTGACATTCGATACTCGCCCGCGATATTTTCGGCAAGCGGCACTGAATTTCGATCGCTCATGCGATGCGTTCTTCTCTGAACAGCGATGGAGAAATAATTCGAATTAGTTCCTCGGCGCCCTACACGGCTGTAAGCGATGTCCTCGAACCCACCAAGCAAAAATGGAGACTGATTAAATCCCGTTGATTCCTGCGATAGAAATGAACTAACTGAAAGAAGATAGCGCAAGGCTGCTTGGAACGATGTTTTTCCCGAGCTATTCTCACCCACCAGCAGCGTGATAGGCCGAACCTCTGTCGGACCGACGGCTTTAAAGCCACGAAAATTCTCAAATGATATTTTCATGAAAAATCTCCGGCAGCCATCAACGAATTTCCTGAAGAAGGCGACATCTTAGCACGCTTAAAGGACAGCAGGTCAGCCAGGGGCCGAAACCGACAACTGCGCACAAGAAAGCGAACTACGGATTAGCCGAAGGCCCAATCCGCCACCGTTCACGTTCTAGGGCGGCGGATTACGCTCCGCTAATCCGCCCTCCTCTCCTCACCGAAACGCCGACACCACGATCGCCCCCACGATGGCCACGGTCACCGTATACTTCGCCGCGTAATACACCGTCCTATTCCACGCCTTTACCTTGCGCGTGGCCAAATGAAACTCATACAGCTTGCCGAACACCTTGTTCAGCACGCCGACGTGCTCGCCCTCGACGTTCTGGGTCGCCGAGGCCTTGACGATGTGGTGGCTGACCCAGCGGTTCATGGCGGTGAAGACGCCGTACTTCATCGGGCGCTCGACGTCGCAGAACAGGATGATGCGGTTGATGTCGGTTGCGTTCTCGGCGCTGTGGATGAAGGTCTCGTCGAACATGAAGGCCTCGCCGTCGCGCCAGACGCAGGGCACGCCATCGACCACGATGCGGCACTTGTCGGAGTTCGGCGTCACCAGGCCTAAGTGATAGCGCAGCGAGCCGGCGAAGGGGTCACGGTGGGCGCCGAGCTTGCCGCCGGGCGGCAGCATCGCGAACATCGCGCCGTGCACATTCGGAATGGAGTTCAGTAGCTCCACGGTCTTCGGGCACAGCGTGCGCGCCGACGGCAGGAAGTCGTCGTACCATTTCAGATAGAAGCGCTTCCAGCCGCTCTTGAAGAAGGAATAGAAGCCCCAATCGTTGTTCTTGGCGGCGGCGCGAATAAAACCCTCGTCGAACAGGCGCACGGCCTCCTCGCGGATCTCCTGCCAATTGTCGGTGAGCGTCTTGAGCTCCGGAAACTGCTCGACCGGGATTACCGGCGTGTTCGGCACGGCCGAGCCGGCATACATCAGCACATTGTAGGGGGCGAGATAGGTGGAGTGATCGCCGAGCTGGCGGGCGAAGCGCAGCCGCTCCTTGCCGCGGAAGTGGACGTAGAGGGTGGCCCCGATCAGGATGTAGAGGCCGATGAGCTGTGGCGCGAAGAACTGACTGAGCATGCCCGGTCCCCATGATCCGGCCGCTCAGAGCGTGTTGCGCAGAACCGTGTCGCCTTATGGGCGAGATCGAAGACGGTCGCCTGATACCAGCCGCGAGGAACTCAATTTAGCCGGAAGTGCGGCAGGCTGCATCCCCCGCAGTGCGGGATGTGATCGCAACTCACGCGCGAAAGTCCTGAAGCGTGTTCTGGCGGCAACAGCTGGGCTGGTTGGGCGCCGGCCCTCGGCGGCGGGACGTCAACCCCGCGCCATCTCCTGCAGCCCCTTGAAGGTCAGCCGCTTCGGATCGCGCACGCCGGCCAGATACATCCGGCGGATGAAGGCGGCGACGGCGTCACGGTCGCAACCGGTCAGGATGACGACGGCGTCGACCGCGGTCTTCTGGGCCTCCATGGGACTGGTCCTCCTGGCATTGCACCCGGCGTCGCCAAGCTTTCACGACGCCGCTTAACAGCGCGTTAACCGTGCGGACGGCTGCCAGTTCCCCTTGCCCGGATTCGCTGACACGCCCAATACGCGAAACCGCGGATGTTGCTCGGCAGACTCAGCAGGTCGCGCGCTCGCGGGCCTCATGGTTCGAGACGCGTCGCAAGAGCGACGCTCCTCACCATGAGGGGTGGCACCAAAGGGGGGCCTGCACACGGACCATGAACACGCCGGTGGTGCGTCCATGGAGAGGGTTGAGATTTCGCCACGAAGTCAGCCCTCGTCCTGAGGAGCCCGCCGCAGGCGGGCGTCTCGAAGGACGTTTGGAGCCCGAGCTCGCAGCGACGGCGCTTGCTACATGCAACCGCCCTGCCCCGACGCCTTCACACCAGGAAGAAGTCCTGCGGCGTCTCGACGCTGCGTTCGTCGGCATGTTGCGTGACGAGCTTCTGGCGGGTGGGGCGGGTCGGCGGGGTGATGACGCGCCGCTCGAGCTCCGATGACGCCGGGATCGTATCGACGAACCTGACGGCGAAGCCGTCGGGGAAATGCCTGACCACGCGGCCGATGCAGCTGCCGACCGCGAGCGGCGTGCCGATCTCCGGCTGGACGGCGGCCGAGACGGCCGCGCCCGACATTGAGGCATCGATGACAAGACAAGGGATGCAGCTGCCGTCGGCGAGCGTCAGCTCCGAATGCGGCGAGTTCGGCACGAAGCGCGCCTCGCGGCGGGAATCGCGGATCGTCGGATCCTTCTGCTTCTTCTCCAGCCAGACCAGCTTCTCGGCGAGCTTGGCGCGCTCGGCGCGCGTCATCTCCAATTCGAGCAGGAAGCCGCCATGCACGGTGTCGCTGATCTCGCCTTCGAACTTGCCGAAGTCACGGAAATACGACGTCAGCCGATCGCCGACCTTGCCGACCACGGGCACGTCGAGCAGCGCGCGAAACGGCGACACCCGCGTGGTGCGGCAGGCGAAGGAGCGCAGCTTCCCTTGCGGATCATACCAGTTCGGCAGCGTGTAGGTGCCGACCGTCTGGATCCGGACCGCGCGTTGCCTCAGGAATCGAGCAACCGACATCGCACGCCTCCCCTCGATCCCCATTGATCCCCGTGATCCGCGACCGCCCGCCGCTCTCCGCAGCGCGCCGCAGTCAATGCAATCTCTGCGTGTATTTTCGAACGAAATACACCGCGCACGAACCCAGCCATCATGACGGGACGGTGCGCGCAAAAACCTAAAGAAGTCTGAAAATCAGGTCGGAAATCCCGCTCAACGGAATCGTAGGTCCAACCCCTTTCCGCTTTCTGAAGATGCGGCCCCGTCTGATTACGGTGCAGCGCGGCATGCTGTATCGGCATCGTCGCTCCCCTGGAGAGTGCAGCGCGGACGTCTCGCGCGGGCGCAGGCAAGCATGATCGACCGATCCGCATCTCCTCGCGCGACCGCACAACCACGTCGAGGCCGTCATCGTTCCTACGACGCGTTGTTAGCAAACGATCAAGCTTAACGAGATGACCACTGAGGCGCGGCTGCAACTCACGATCTCATTCTGTTGCACGCGCGACGATTACTGCGTGCAAACGCGCCGCCCACGAAATGCTAACACATTCGCGGCGTTTCACTATTTGCACGCTAACAACCTGTTCACCACTTGCGCAATCGTTGCTTGGGGCGGGTGCTGCGGCCCGTCTCGTTCAAGTCTGCTTATACCATTGGCGCTTAGTCGTTAGTCAGGGAGAACCGCTGTCGATCGATCAGCGTGTTTGCTCCCCGTGTATGAGTAGAAAGTAGTTCCGCGCATGATGACCGCACGCATCGTGGTGTTAACCATCGCTCTCGGCGCTGGCGGCGTTGCGGCCTATCTCGTCAGCAACTCCGAAGGCCAGCAGCCGGCGCCCGCCGCACCGGTCGTGCAGCTGCCGACCGTCGAGGTGCTGGTGGCCAAGGCCGACATCGGCCTCGGACAGGCGATCAAGCCCGGCGACCTCGTCTGGCAGACCTGGCCCGAGGCTGCGAGCAACATCTTCATCCGGCGCGGCGATCGCCCGGAAGCCGCCAATCAATTGGTCGGCTCGATCGCGCGCGCGCCGTTCGTGGTCGGCGAGCCGATCCGCGAGCAGAAGCTGGTCAAGTCGGACGGCTCCGGCTTCATGGCCGCGATCCTGCCCGCCGGCATGCGCGCCATCTCCACCGAGATCTCGCCGGAGACCGGCGCCGGCGGCTTCATCCTGCCGAACGATCGCGTCGACGTCATTCTCTCCAAGCGCGACAAGAATCCGGACAAGCCGGGCGCGGCCGACTCCGTCAGCTCAGAGACCATCCTCACCAATGTGCGCGTGCTCGCGATCGACCAGGCGCCGAAGGAGAAGGAAGGCCAGAACACGGTGGTCGGCAAGACCGTGACGCTCGAGCTCAAGCCGGAGCAGGCGGAGACGCTGGCCCGTGCACGCCAGGCCGGCACGCTCGCACTCGCGCTGCGCAGCATCGCCGACGTCAATGCGAGCGAGACCAGCAAGTCCGACACGCAGCAACAGCAGCAGATGGCGCAGCGGGGCAACGCCATCGAGATCATTCGCTACGGGGTTTCGACCTCGCAGGGCGCAAAGTAAGGACGGGGACCATGAAGGGGCATCAACGCGCAAAGATGGGGATGGGGATCGTCCGCGCGCTTTCCATCTCGGCAGCCGTCGCGCTCGCGCTCAATCCGGCGCTGGCGCCGGTGAAGGCGGCCGATGAGCGGCTGGACACGCCGGTCGTCTCGGTCGGCTCGTCGAAGGTCCGCTACATGTCGCTCGGCATCGGCAAGTCGGTGGTCGTCGACTTCCCGCAGGACGTCAAGGACGTGCTGGTCGCAGATCCCAAGATCGCCAACGCCGTGGTGCGCTCGGCGCGGCGCGCCTACATCATCGGCGCCGCGGTCGGCCAGACCAACGTGGTGTTCTTCGACGGCGAGGGACAGCAGGTCGCCGCCTATGACATCGCCATCAAGCGCGATCTCAACGGCGTGCGCCAGGCGCTGAGCCAGAGCATTCCCGGCGTCAAGATCGACGGCGTCGGCGACGGCGTCATCCTCACCGGCTCGGTGTCGAGCCCGGTCGAGGCGCAGCAGGCCGGCGAGATCGCGGCACGGCTGGTCGGCGGCACCGACAAGGTCGTCAACTCGATCGCCGTGCGCGGCCGCGACCAGGTGATGCTGAAGGTCAACGTCTCCGAAGTGAGGCGCGAGATCGTCAAGCAGCTCGGCATCGACCTCAGCGCCAGCATGACCTACGGCACTGCGGTGGTGAACTTCAACCAGACCAATCCGTTCACGGCCTATGGCAAGTCGCTGGTGGCCGGCAACGGCCTCTCCGCCATCGGCGGCGGCAATCTGTCGTCGGTGTCGGCGACGATGCGCGCGATGGAGACCGCGGGTGTCGTCAAGACGCTGGCCGAGCCGAACCTGACCGCGATCTCGGGAGAGTCCGCGACCTTCATCGCCGGCGGCGAATTCCCGGTCCCCGGCGGCTACGCCTGCGATCCGAAGACCGGACTCTGCAGCACGTCGGTCACCTTCAAGAAGTTCGGCATCTCGCTGAACTTCACGCCGGTCGTGCTCAGCGAAGGCCGCATCAGCCTGCGCGTCATGACCGAAGTGTCGGAGCTGTCGAACGACAACGCGATCACCCTGTCCTACGCCACGAGCGCGGGCTCGGCCTCGTCGGTCACCATCCCCGCGATCCGCACCCGCCGCGCCGAGACCACGCTGGAGATTCCCTCCGGCGGCTCGATGGCGATGGCCGGCCTGATCCAGAACCAGACCAAGCAGGCGATCAACGGCCTGCCCGGGCTCAATCAGCTGCCGGTGCTCGGCCAGCTGTTCCGCAGCCAGGACTACGTCAACAACGAGACCGAGCTGATGGTGATGGTGACGCCCTATGTCGTGCGCGCCGTCGCGCAGAAGGAGCTGTCGCGGCCGGATGACGGCTTTGCGCCGGCGACCGATTCGGAATCGGCGCTGCTCGGCCGCATGAACCGGCTGTACGGCATCGCCGCCAAGGTCGACACGGCCACGGGGCAGCCGGCCGGCTTCGGCTTCATCATCGACTGAGACGACGGGGATTTCGGGGCACGGGGGGATCAGATCATGGCGGGATCATCGGAACATCACGGCTTGCGCGCGCTGCACCGGCTGGGGGCCATCGCGGGCCTCGCGCTCACGCTCGGCGCCTGCAACTCCACCACCGGCGAGGTCGTCGCGACCATCCCCGATGACTACAAGATGCGCCATCCGATCGCGATCGAGGAAGGCCGGAAGTCGATCGTCGTGTTCATCGGCAGCGGCCGCGGCGGCCTCACCTCGCCGCAGCGCGACGACGTCATCGGCCTGGCGCGCTCCTGGCAGCGCGAAGGCACCGGCGCGATCATCGCCGACGTGCCGGCCGGGACGCCGAATGCGCGCGCCGCCTCCGATGCCTATCGCGAAATCCACGCGGTGCTGACCTCAGGCGGCGTGCCGTCGCGCGCCATCACGCTGCGGCACACCACGCCGGATGATCCGCGGCAGCTCGCGGTGATCCGCCTGACCTATCCGAAGATGGCCGCCGTCGCCGGCCCCTGCGGGCTGTGGCCCGACGATCTTGGGCCGAACATCAACAATCCCGGCTACAGCAGCAATCAGCACTATCAGAACTTCGGCTGCGCCACGCAGCGCAACCTCGCTGCGATGATCGACAATCCGGCCGATCTCGAGCAGCCGCGCTCGGAGACGGCCGCCTACACGCCGCGCCGCACCGCCCTGTTCGAGAAATACCGCAAGGGCGAGTCGACGGCGATCACCTATCCGGAAGCCGACAAGGCCAAGCTCAGCGATACAGGCAAATGATCAAAGCGTCCCGTCTCAGCCAGGATGAGCAGCCGGCGCCCAGCGGCCCGGCGCTCGACGATCACATCGCGCCGGTCCCCCGCGTCTCCGTGCAGGCGTTCACCGAGACCGACCAGACCTCGTCGGCGGTGCTCGCGGCGAGCCAGGACCGCCGGCTCGGCAAGGCGCATATCACGATCAAGGCCGGCGGCATGGCCCGCGCCATCGAGACCTATCATTCGCAGCCGACGCCGAACGTCATCGTGATCGAGACCAGGCCGGACGGCGACATTCTCGCCGGCCTCGACGATCTCGCCAGCGTCTGCGATCCCGGCACCCGCGTGGTGCTGATCGGCAGCCCGTCCGACGGCGTCGCCTATCGCGAGCTGGTGCGGCGCGGCGTCAACGACTACGTCATGGGCCCGGTCGAGACCATCGACATCATCCGCTCGATCTGCAGCCTGTTCTCGGCCTCCGAGGCGGTCATCACCGGCCGCATCATCGCGGTGGTCGGCGCCAAGGGCGGCGTCGGCGCTTCGACCGTCGCGCACAACGTCGCCTGGAGCATGGCGCGCGACCTGACGCTGGATTCCGTGGTCATCGACCTCGACATGGCGTTCGGCACCGCCGGCCTCGACTACAATCAGGACCCGCTGCAGGGCATCGCCAACGCCATCTTCCAGCCGGACCGGCCGGATACGGCGCTGATGGACCGCCTGCTCGCCAAATGCACCGAGCATCTCAATCTGCTCGCGGCGCCAGCGACGCTCGACCGCGTCTATGATTTCGGCGCCGAGGCGTTCGACGCGATCTTCGATACGCTGCGCCTGACGCAGCAATGCATCGTGCTCGACGTGCCGCACCAATGGTCGGCCTGGACGCGGCACGCGCTGATCAATGCCGACGACATCCTGGTGGTCGCCGAGCCGGATCTCGCCAACCTGCGCAACGCCAAGAACCTGCTCTCCGTGCTCAAGGCCTCGCGCCCCAATGACCGGCCGCCGCTGTATTGCCTGAACCAGGTCGGCATGCCCAAGCGGCCGGAGATCGACCTGAAGCGCTTCGCCAAGACCGTCGAGGCCGAGCCGGTCGCGGTGATCCCGTTCGACTGCAAGCTGTTCGGCACCGCCGCCAATAACGGCCAGATGATCGCGGAGGTCGGGGCGCTGAGCCGGACGCCGAAACTGTTTCAGCAGATCGCCAACCGGCTGACGGGGCGGGTCGAGGCGAGGCCGCAGCGCAGCTCGCTGCTGGCGCCGATCGCCAAACTGCTCGGCGCGAAATAGCGCTCAGTCGTCGGAGCGGCTCAGCGCCTTCGCCAAGGCCTTGTCGGGCTGGCCGGCCACCGGCCGGTCGTGGCGCGGCGACAGCTCGCGCTGCGCCATCTGCCGGCGCACCAGAATCCGCTTCACATAGGCGACGTTGGCATTGGCCTGCTCCGGCGGCAGCCCGGAGCGTGCGATGCTCTCCGCCTCGCTCATGCGGCCCTGCAGGCCGACGATGACGGCGAGATTGGTCTTCACCCGCGGACTCGCATCCGGATTGGCGCTGGCCTTGCGCAGTTGCTCCTCGGCCTTCGGCAGCTCGTTGGAGAGCGCATAGGACAGGCCGAGATTGGACAGCACGGAGGGATCGTCGGGCGCGATCTTCAGCGCGGTCGCGTAGTACTGCCGCGCCTCCTCGTTGCGCCCCATCTGGTCGAGCGCGGCGCCCTGCGCCGACAGGATGCGCCAGTCGGGATCCTCGGGCGAATGCGCCCGGCTCAGCACGTCGAACGCCTGCTGGAAATTGCCGTTGTCGGCGAGCGCGCGGCCGTAAGCCGCCAGAAGCGCCTTGTTGCCGGGATTGGCGATGGTCGCCTGCTCGAGCACGGCCACCGCCTGCGAGCGCTGCCCGGTGGCGCGCAGCGCGCTGCCATAGCGCAGCGCGACGTCGGGATCGCTCGGGGTGGCGCGAAAGCGCTCGCGGAGCTGGTCGAGCTCGGCGCGCGGGTCGGAGGCGGCCCCGCCGGGCTTTTCGGACTTGCCGCCGAGCGCGCCGGTGATATCGCCGAGATCGGTGGTCTGGCAGGCGCCGAGACCGAGCAGCACGACGCCGAAGGACAGCGCGAACGCCACAGGCCGGCGCAGAGGGAGGGAACGAAAGGGCCGCGTACGCATGCAACTGAACTACTTCGGGACCGGATGATCTGCACGCTGGCAGATTAACCCTAAGGTCCCGTTAAGCTGTTGCGGCCGTCCCGCTCAATCGATGAATTCGGCGCCGAATTCGCAGCCGATGCGCCAGGCCAAGCGACACTTGCGCTGATGGTCGGGCGAGAACACGATCGTGAACTGCGGCGGGATCTCGACGAATTCAGCCACGACCTTCACGCCGCCATCGGAGATATCCGTCACGGTGCAGTCCCGCGGCAGGCTGCCATTGCCATAATGGATCTTCGCGATCCTCCTGCACAGCCGACGTTCGCTCTTACGACGGTTCGCCAACATCAACATCTCGACGCTCACCCACTCAATCGTCCATCCGAGATCTTCCTTTTAGCGAGGAAACGTTGGGATCTGGCTAGCGCCTGCCCCGGAAATCCGGAGCTGCGATTTGGAATTCGTTTACCTTCCGCCGGCCGGCAGCATGAAGCCGTCGAAATACGCTGCCAGCCGTCTGACATCGTCGATCGGCATGATATCCGCGACATACTGGTCGGGCCTGATGATCACGAGGCAGCCGCTGGCGCGATCGATGCCGCGCATCGCGAAAATGTCCTGGCCGCTCTTCAGATCCGGACAGAACATCTTCTCATAATCGATCAGGCCGTAGCGGCCCTTCCGCGGCAGCAGCAGCGCGGGCATCTTCTCGAGCGCGAGTTCGCGATGGCCCTGCTGGAACACCGCGCGCAGATCGATCACCGAATCGATGTCGGCGCCATCAGGCGTGTAGCGACGCACGGGAGAGGCTGCTTCCTCGCTGAGGAATTGGCACAGGCGGCGGATGGCGGAGTCCGGCGCGGTCGGATCTTCGCTACCCGCAAAGGCGAACAGGCGGAAGCGGCCGTCGGCCTTGATGACGTGACCGAGTTGTAGCGGCTTGGCGTCGCCGAGCCGGATCACCGGGGCAGAATGGAAGCGCTTGCCGATCACGAAACCGGTGGCGAGCGGCTGGAAGGTGTCGTCTCCGGTAAGGACCGACGGCCGATAGTGCGTCGCGGTGCCCGCGGTATACCGGCCGTGGCGCACGAAATAGTCCTGCGTCTTGGCGGCGTCCGCGCCGCCCTGCTTGGCGGCGGACGCCAGAATCCCCGACCATTCGCGGTCGAAATCGATCAGCTCCTGCGCGATCGCCTTGCGCTCGGCCGAGTAGCTGTGCAGCAGCTCCGGCGCGCAACGCTTGCGCAAGACGGCAGCGAGCTTCCAGCCGAGATTGAAGGTGTCCTGCATGGACACGTTCATGCCCTGCCCCGCCTTCGGGCTATGGGTGTGGCAGGCGTCGCCGGCGATGAATACGCGCGGCAGCCTTGTGGCGACCTCCGTCTCCGGCACGTCGTCGAACTTGTCGGTGATGCGCTGGCCGATCTCGTAGACCGACCACCACGCGACCTCTTTCACTTCCAGCATATAGGGCGAGAGAATCCGCCGCGCCTTGGCGATCACCTCGTCGACCGTGATGTTGCGGCCGGCGACGCGCTCGCCGACCTCGAGCTTGGCGAGCTCGACATAGAGCCGCACGAGATAGCCGCCCTCGCGCGGGATCACCAAGAGGCTGCCGTCCTTGGACGATTGGATCAGCGACTTGAAGCGGATGTCGGGGAAATCGGTGACGGCGAGCACGTCCATCACGCCCCAGGCATGGTTGGCGGAATCGCCGTGCAGCTCGCGGCCGATCGCCTTGCGCACCTGGCTTCGAGCACCATCGCAACCGACGACGTAGCGCGCTCTGATGGTCTCGACCTGCCCCTCGTGCTCCGCATCGATGCGGTCGAAGCTGACGGTCACGCCATGCGCGCCGGCGGGCGCTGCGGGATCGATCGTGAGATTGCGCAGCCGCCGCGAATAGTACGGCTCGAGCTTCGCGGCCGAGCGGCGCATCATTTCGAGAAAGAAGTCGTGCACGCGCGCCTGGTTCAGCACGACATGCGGCATCTCCGACAGGCCGTCCTCGACGTCCTGCACGCGGCCGCTGCGCGCGATGTCAGCGCTGTTGGCCTCGTCGGGCTTCCAGAACGTGGTCTCGTTGATCCAGCAGGCTTCCTTCAGCACCTTCTCGGCAAAGCCATAGGCGTTGAACATCTCCATCGTGCGGCAGGCGATGCCGTCGGCCTGGCCGAGCAGCAGCCGGCCGGGCTTCTGCTCGACGATGCAGGTCTTGATATCTGGAAAGGCTGCGAGCTGGGCAGCGAGGTTGAGCCCCGCCGGGCCGCAGCCGACGATGAGGACGTCGACATCAGTCGGCAAAGGGCCGCTCGCACCTTGGCTCGCCACGCGCTCGGCGGCGTCCGCGATCTCGGGATCGCCCGGCTGGAATCCATTCAGGTGGAATTGCATGTGGCGCCCTCCCGCGCTGTTCCTTATTGATCAGTATGCTGATCATCAGTATGCTTGTCAAGCGAGCGAGGGAGATGGGATTTGGCCGAGATGCAGGAGATGCCGGGGCACTTGGCGCGCCGGTTTCAGCAGATCGCAGTGGCGGTGTTCCTGGCCGAGGTCGAGGCGGCCGGATTCGACCTGACGCCGGTTCAGTACGCCGCCCTGGCGGCGATTGCGGCGAACCCTGCCGTCGACCAGATCACGCTGGCCGGACTGATCGCCTACGACCGCACCACGATCACCGGCGTGATCGACCGGCTGGCGCAGAAGGGACTGGTCGTCCGCCAGGCCAGCCTGCGCGACCGGCGCGCGCGGGAGCTCTCGATCACCGCGGAGGGGCGGCGGACATTGGAGGCGATCACGCCGGCGGTGGAGACCGCGCAGCGGATGATGGTGCGCGGCCTGACCAAGGCCGAGGCAAAGGAGCTGGTCCGCCTGATGCAGAAGGCGATCGCCGCCGGCAACGAGCTCAGCCGGGCGCCGTTGCGAGAGGCGGCGGAGCGGTGAGTGTGGAGCGTTGACAGCCGGGGATGTGGCCCGCTCGTTCGCCACGAGCGCCGCTCTGCTCCCTCTCCCCGTTCTTCACGGGGAGAGGGCTGGGGTGAGGGGCAGCCACACGGGCGGTGCGCGCTCGGAGCGTGCTCTGCTCACCAAGAGGGTGTGCAACATCCGCTAGCTGCTCCGAAGCAGCCTGCTACAGGTCAACCAACTAAGTCTGCCCGTGTGGCGCCCCTCACCCCGACCCTCTCCCCGTGAAGAACGGGGAGAGGGAGCGCACCGGCGGTGCGGCGGAGCGGTGATGTCGACGACCGAGGATGTAGCCCGTTCGTTCGCCACGAGCGCCGCTCTGCTCCCTCTCCCCGTTCTTCACGGGGAGAGGGTCGGGGTGAGGGGCAGCTACACGGGCGGTGCGCGTCACGAGCGCGCTCTGCTCACCAACAAGGCGTGCAGCATCAGACATCCGCTCCGAAGCAGCGCGGCACACGTCAACTCACTAGGTCTGCCCGTGCCGCGGCCCCTCACCCCGACCCTCTCCCCGTGAAGAACGGGGAGAGGGAGAACACCGGCACCGCATCGACGTTCGTCCCGCCTCATCGGTAGCTTTTCGAGCGATGGGTTACATGTCCTCGCCGCAGCAGCGCAGGCCGCGAGCTTCCGTTCCCCTCACGAATACCGCATCACCCCATCATCCACCTTGCCGAAGCGCAGTGAGACGATGTCGAGCGCGTAGTTCTGGTACAGCCGCCACGGCCGTTTCGAACCTTGCTTGGGCAGGTCGGCGATCGCGCGCTGCACATAGCCTGAGCTGAAGCTGAGCGACGGCAGCGGCGTGACCGTGGAGTCGTCGTTGTGCGGCACGCATTGGCGGTAGCCGTGCCGGTCCATGTAGTTGAGCAGACGGCAGACATATTCGCAGGTCAGGTCGCATTTCAGCGTCCACGACGCGTTGGTGTAACCGAGCGTCGCCGCCATGTTCGGCACGTCGGAATACATCATCCCCTTGTAGTTCAGCGTCTTCGCGAAATCGACCTTTCGACCGTCGACCACGACCTCGATGCCGCCGAGCACCTGCAAGACCAGCCCGGTCGCGGTGACGACCACGTCGGCTTCGAGCTCGCGGCCGTCCGAGAGGCGCAGGCCGCGCTCGGTGAACGTTTCGATTCCGGCGGTCACCACCGAAGCGCGCTGCTCGCGGATGGTCTTGAACAGATCGCCGTCCGGCACCAGGCACAGCCGCTGGTCCCAGGGATTGTAGCGTGGGGTGAAATGCGTGGCGACGTCGTAGTCGGCGCCGAGCGCGGCGCGCACGCCGCCGAGGATGAGCTGCTTGACGCGCTCCGGCTTGCGCCGGCTGAGCTGGAAGAAGTACATCCCGAACAGCACGTTGCGCCAGCGGATCAAACGATAGGCGAGACCAGCGGGGAGATGCCGGCGCAGCTTGTTCGCCAGCGCATCCTGCGCCGGTCGCGACACGACATAGGTTGGCGAGCGCTGCAGCATCGTCACATTCGCGGCGGTCTTGGCCATCGCCGGCACCAGCGTGACCGCGGTCGCGCCAGATCCGATCACGACGACGCGCTTGCCGGCATAGTCGAGATCCACGGGCCAGGCCTGCGGATGCACGATGCGGCCCTTGAAATCGGCCATGCCCTTGAAGTCCGGCAGGTAGCCGCTCTCGTAGCGATAATAGCCCGAGCACATGAACAGGAAGCCGCAGGTGATTTGCACGATGTCAGTGCCCTGCTCCGTCTTCCGCTCCGCCTCGACGGTCCAGCGCGCGTCTGCGCTGGACCAGGAGGCGTTGAGGACGCGATGGTTGAAGCGGATGTGGCGGTCGATGCCGTTCTCGGTCGCCGTGTCGCGAACGTATTTCAGGATCTGCGGCCCATCGGCAATCGCCTTCGGATCGGTCCACGGCTTGAACGAATAGCCGAGCGTGTACATGTCGCTGTCGGAGCGGATGCCGGGATAGCGGAACAGGTCCCAGGTGCCGCCGATGGCGCCGCGCCCTTCCAGGATCGCGAACCGCTTGCCCGGGCATTTGTGCTGCAGATGATAGGCAGCGGCGATGCCGGACAGTCCGGCGCCGACAATCAGCACATCGACATGCTCTGTTGACATGAGGCGGTCCTGGCGTTCCCTGGTCCGGCGTCCCGCGCCGGTGGCGGACAGTCGCAACCCCGACCGCCGCTGTCAAATCGGCGGCGCGTTCGTAGTCGATCAACTCTCCTGCTGTATCCAAGATGGTCATCCTCAGACGGACCTCGCGATGAACGCCCCCGCCCCGCACCATCAACCGCCCGGCACAGACGGCAGCCGGGAACGCGGCGCGCTGGCGCAGCGCATCGCGTTAGGCGTCAACATCGCTGCGATCGGGCTGGCAGGCTGGTCGCTGTTTCCGAGCTTCCCGACGGGCCAGCTGATCGCGGTCGTCACCGTGATCCCGCTGCTGGCGCTGATCCTCACCTTGCGTTTCCCCGACCGGTTCCGCATCGGCCTAGGCTCCGGCTATGGCGCCAATCTCGGCACCGGCTGCATCGTGGCCGCGGGCACGCTGGCCGCGCGAACGCTGTCGGACGTCAACCTCGTCAGCTGGCTGCCGCTGGCGGCGTTCGCGGTCGCAGTGGCCGTCGTGTTCCTGATCGTCGCCATCAGGTTCGAGAGCCAGCTGCGCCGCCGCGGCTGGCGTATCCTGCTCGCATCGCTGTTCGTCGGCGCCTATGCGTTCGGGACGCTCGGCCAGTTCAACACCGCGCTCGACCACTCGGCGCCGGCGCTGCTACGCAGCCGCGTGCTCTCAAAGCATCTCGGCCACAGCCGTCTTGCGACCCATCAGGTGACGCTGGAGGCGTGGGGCCCGTTTGCGATGGCCACCGACGCGCATGTCACGCAAGCGCTGTACGAGCGGCTCCAGCCCGGGGACGCCGTGTGCCTGCGCCTGCGTGATGGCGCGTTCCGGATGGCGTGGTTCACGGTTGCGGCGTGCCGGTGAGGCGGCGCTGAGCGCCGAACAGGTCTGACCGGCCATTTGCGTCACGGCGTGATGCTGCGTATCCTCTTTTCGCGGGCTGTCCGAGCGCGACGACATTCGGAGCCTTGCGCATCGCCGCGCCCGAAGCTCGCTCCGCTCATCCCGGCCACGCCACGCGAGCCGTCGTTACATGACCGACTTCCTGCCCCGCCCTTTCGCCGTCGACCATCCCGATGTGCTTGAGCTCGACATCCCAGCGCTTGACGCGCGCCCGGGCGCGGTGCTGCTGGCGCGCTCGCCATTTTATCCCGGCGGCGGCGGACAGCTGCCGGACCGCGGCACGATCGCGTGGAACGGGATCGTGCGCGACGTCGTGGGCTTCGAGCCGACCGCTGTCGGCCTCTGGCACCTGATCGGAGACGACGCCATTCCCGACGGCACGATCGAGCTCCATGTCGATCTCGCCTTTCGACAGCGGATGTGCGAGCAGCACACGGTCGCCCACCTCGTCAACAGCGCCGTCTACACGCTGCTCGACGGCGCACTGCTGACCGGCGTCCGCATGACCGACGCCGACGAATTCAGCGTCGATTTCGATCTACCGAAAGTCGCGTCGGAGCAGTTGCGCGCCATCGAGGACGCCGTCAACGCGGCCATCGCCGACGGCCGTCCGGTGCGCTCCTTCGACATGGAGTACGACGCCGCGCAGGCGACCGCCGGCCTGTTCCGCGCCAAATCCGTCGCCCCGCCGCGCCAGGCCGACGGCATGATCCGCATCGTCGATATCGACGGCCTCGACCGCCAGGCCTGCGGCGGCACACATCTGGTGTCGACCGCGCAGGCGCGGCGCATTCGGATTCTGAAGGTGGACAACAAGGGGCGGCAAAATAGGCGGTTCAGGATCGGGCTAGAGAGCCACTAGGAGTGGCCTTGTAGCCCCGATGAATGCGGCGACATCCAGGTCTTACACGCCGTCTCCGCGAGCCCGGATGTCGCTGCGCTCATCCCGCTACGGGACTGTCACGGTTTGGCTCCGGGAGCCGGTCGGGTCTGGCCGGGTGGCGGGAAGACCGGCGCAAACAGACAATCCTGCATCCATGGTTGATTATCCAGGCGCGCGTCGGCATCCGGGTCATATTTCCAGCGCCGCTCCGGCGTTGGCGCGGGCACTGAGGCCGCTCCCGGCGACGCTATGGTCCAATGCGCGATGTCCTTGGTATCCGCGTCATCATCGGGCTCGGGGCATTTATCGTCGCCGGCAAAATCGCGGATTGCGCAGCTCGCCTTTGGGCTCGCGAGGCCGTCCTTGACGACGTCGAGGCTCCGCGTCTCCGAGATATGTCCGCTGGCCCATTCCAAGCTCACGCTACAGATGCGGTCCTGGTGCTGACGATACATGCTGCTGAGGCACGTATAGTTCCAGTTTCCATAAGGCGGAGGCGAGAAGAAGCATGATGCCGGATCATAGCCGGCGAATGCACCGCCGCTGTCCTTCGCAACGATCTGCCGTTGCCGCTCGAGGGCGCGGGTAAACGCGCCGCTTTGCAGCTGGTATGCTCGGCCCCGTGTGAGGTCCAGGAGGATGCGCGCGTCGCTTAGCTGGGCTTCCGAATCGTTCTCGGCCGCACCAAACCGGTCGACGCCACCGGACCGCGTCTTGAGCCAGCGCCGCTGGCTCCGGATCAGCGCCTCGTGAAACTCAGGATCCGTCGTCTCGCGCAGCAGCTTGAAATAGGCGGCGCTCATCGCCTCGTCCGCCTTCCTCAGCTCCGGCGTGGCGCAGATGATCTTGTCGACAGGCTGCTGCGCCTTTGCACAATCCAGCGCCTGGGCCGGACAAGCGGGGAGGAAGACTCCCATGGAGACGACGACACCCCAGAACCCACGCATCATTCCAACTCCGTGTCCGAGCTTACGACCGATGCACAACAACGTCGAAACCTTCCTCGGGCGTCGGCGCCACGAAATACGAGGTGAACAGATCGAACTCCTCGTCGGTCACATTGAACGCATGCCCACCCGCTTCATTGCGCGCCCGCAGCCGCGCCTTGCAGACGTCATCGGGCACGTCCAGATGATGCAGCTGGTGCGACACGCCGGCGGCTTCGAACAGGCCGCGCATCCAGGCACGGCTCGCCAGCGTGTTGGCGGGGAAATCCAGCACTACCGAAACGCCGGCGCGCAGCAGCGCGACGACATGCGGGCCCATCACGGCACGCAGCCGCGAGGAATTCCGGACATAGTCGGCGAGGCTCGTCTGCTCGCCCGGATAGAGCTGCGCCAGCCAATCGTCCTCGGCGATCACGACGGTGGCCGGGCGCCGGCCGAGCTCCGCCACGAGCGTCGACTTGCCGGCAGCGATCTTGCCGCACAAGAGGTGCAGCATGGGTGGGTTCGGAGACATGGATCGAGACCTCACATGCGGCGCCGCCTCAGGCGCCGAAACGTTCACAACATGGCATTCGCAGGCAACCGCGCCCGGCCCGACGGATCAGGCCGGGTCGGTAATTCGACGGCTGAGCGCCGCGCCTGCGATGTGAACATGCAAGATCATGCCGAACATCTTGACAGAGATCGGCAGCATCGTCCAGCGACGGCGCTGCCTGCGTTGACGATCCCCTCGCTGGTCCTGTTCAACGAGGGTGACACCTGTCGTCTTCGCGCCTGCTTGCGGGGATCCGTCGAAAGGTCAGAGTTTGAGCCGTGCTTGAGAGATCGTCCGTTTTTCTATCCCTGACCCGCGCTCTTCTCGGCGAGGTGACGCCATCGCTGCGGACCGTTCAGTTTGAGCTCGTCGATCGCAAGATCGACATCTTCTGCATCTTCGACGGCAGCATGTCAGAGGATGACCGGGAGTCGATGAGTTGCGTGGAGACGGAGGTGATGGCGGACTTTCCGGACGCAACCGTCCGGGCGCAGTGTCTGCGGATCGATCTGCCGGATCCCGTGCCGAATGCACCCGGACGCTCCGCTGTGTTTGCGCGTCGAGAGTAGGTTTTGGCGAGCAGCGAGACCTAACGTCGCGGATGCCGGTGACATCGCTACGGGCCGTGTTTTAAGGGGCCAACCTCAATCTGGAAAAGCTCTAAGAGCGATTCCAGCTGCCGCTCCGTTGACACATTGCGGCCATTGCCGTCTTCCCTGATCCCACGATGCATCGTGTTTGATTTTGCTCATTGGAGGGATTGATGAGACTGACCATCGCTGCCGCGATCGGCGCCGCACTCGCCGGCTTCGCCATCTCGCCGGCCCTGGCCGACGGCTACAAGGACTGCACCAAGCTCGACAAGCCCCAGTGGAAGCCGGCCGCCGAGGCAGAGGCGAAGGCCAAGGATGCGGGCTATGAGGTGCGGCGTTCCAAGGTCGAGGGCAGCTGCTACGAGGTCTATGGCGTCAAGGCCGGCAAGCTGTATGAGCTGTTCTACAGCCCGGAAGACCTCAGCCTGAAGCATACGATCGCCAAGTAGTCGGCGCCAAGTAATCTGCGCCAAGTAATCGGCACGCGTGCAGCATCGCTGCACGCCCTGATGTGACGGCCATGCACGGCACAGCTCCGAGATCGAGCTCCAAGGACCCAGACCAGGCCGAGACCGTGCTGGTCTGGGATCTTCCCTTGCGCCTGTGGCATTGGATGCTGGCCGCGCTGGTGGTCGTCGCCGGGGTCACACCGAACGTCTATGATGGCCTGCATCGCGTGGCCGGCTACGCGATCCTCGGGCTGCTCACCTTTCGGCTGATCTGGGGCGTTCTCGGCACGCGCCATTCGCGCTTTCGCAGCCTCCGCGCCCGGCTCCGCGCGACACCGGCTTATTTGTGGAATCTGCGGCGCGGCAAGACCGGGCGCTATCTCGGCCTCAACCCGGCCGGCACGGCGATGCAGCTGGTGCTGCTGCTCGTGCTGATCGTGTCCGCCGTCACCGGCGCGATGCAAGTGACGGTGCGGTTCTTCGGCGTGTGGTGGGTCGAGGATACCCATGAGATCACCTCGTATCTGTTGATCCCGCTGGTCGTGCTGCATGTCGCCGGCGTCGTGCTGGTCAGCCGTCTGCAGGGCGAGAACCTCGCGCGCGCCATGCTGACGGGGCGCAAGCTGCTACGGCGCACGATGCAGCGCGGACTCCAACGCCAAACGGACTCATCGGGGACACAGGGAACTCACAATCCCTGATCGTTGCACTGAGGACACAGTTCCCGCAAAAGCTGCCAACGACGCCCGCTGTGTTATTGCACCCTGCCGCGAAGCGCCGAACAATCGCAGGTATCGGATGCCTGACCGCTCCTGCCTGCAGGAGCACGGATCTTGGGGAGGCCGGATGATGAGCTCGCAGCAGTTCACCACGCGTGCGTTGTGCCGATCGGTTGTTCTCGCAGGCTGCGTCATCGCCTGGCCCGCGGCAGCCGCCGAGCCGGAGCCAGCGACGACGCCGGTCGTGGCGGAAGTGACGGCATCGACAACGACGGCACCGACAGCCACGCAGCCGCTCTCATCCGAGACAGCGCTGACGACGGCATCGATCACGCCGTCGGCTCCCCTGCCCGTCGATGAGTTGGTCGCGCCGACGGCCGCGGGCGAAGTACCGAGATCTACCGTCGCCAGCGCCGATCGCATCGAGATCCTCGACGAGTGCCCCGACATCGACGCCTGTGTCGATCGCTATCTGTTTGCGCTGTATGAGCGCGCGCCGAAGCTCGACAAGATCAGGGAGACCGAGCGCCGTGTCGTCACGATCAAGCGCAAGGGCCGCATGGTGAAGGTGACACGCAGCTTCACCAGGCTCGTCGACAATGATTTCGCCTGGAAGGATCCGAAGGCCGCCGAGCGCGTCGGCCGCAGCATGGCGGAATATGTGATCGGCGGCATGGACCGCGGCTTCAAGCTGAAGCTGTTTCACACGCTGCACGCCGCGGAGGCCACAGGTCTCGCGCCCGGCATCACCAGCGGCTTCCGCGACGATTATCGCCAGGAGATCGCGAGCGGGCTGAAGGCTGCCACCAACCGATCCTATCACGGCGGCAGCCTGCGCGGCGGCTACGGCCACGGCCTTGCCGCCGACATCGTCAGCGTCAACGGCGCGACGCGCGCACAGCGCTGGGTGGCGACCGAGCAGCTGTGGAAATGGGTCGACGCCAACGGCAAGAGTTTTGGTGTCGGCCGCCCCTATCTCGACCGCGACCCGCCGCATGTCGGCCCGGTCGACGGCGAGGAATACACCAAGCACCGCACGCCGGCCGTGAAGGTCGCCGCGGTGGAGACGAAGAAGCACAAGCGGATCGCGGCGCGGCAGGAGCATCACGCGGGGAAGCGCGCGAAGACCGTGCGGGCGTCTGCGCTGGCGTCGCGGCGGACGGGGTGATCGTCTCGCCGCTGCCGGGGTGGCGACGCCCGAGTGATGTCCTAGAGCGCGCGCATTCTCCGTCATTGCGAGCGAAGCGAAGCAATTCAGAGTCTCGCCCACATCCCTGGATTGCTTCGCTTCGCTCGCAATGACAACGTCCGTGCAGAGCGCCGCGGCCGTAGGGTGGGCAAAGGCGCGGACGACGCCGTCGCGTCATTCGCAGATCCATTGCGCGCCGTGCCCACCGTGATGCATGCGATGCCCGATCGTGGTGGGCACGCTTCTGCCGTCGTTTGTCGAGACACTGAGCAAGACGGCGCTTTGCCCACCCTACGCAGAGAACAAAAAAGCCGGGGCAATGCCCCGGCCTTCGCTGTCTCCGCCGCGCGTAAGCGCAGAACTCAGTAGCGATAGTGGTCCGACTTGAACGGGCCTTCCTGCTTGACGCCGATATAGGCGGCCTGGTCGGGGCGCAGCTCGGTGAGCTTGACGCCGATCTTGGCGAGGTGCAGGCGGGCCACCTTCTCGTCGAGCGACTTCGGCAGCACGTAGACTTCCTTCTTGTACTTGCCGTCCTTGTTGTTGGCGTAGAGCTCGATCTGCGCCAGCGTCTGGTTGGTGAAGGACGCCGACATCACGAACGACGGATGGCCCATCGCGTTGCCGAGGTTCACGAGGCGGCCTTCCGACAGCAGGATCATGCGCTTGCCGTCGGGGAAGGTGATCTCGTCGACCTGCGGCTTGATGTTCGTCCACTTCAGGTTCTTCAGCGAGGCGACCTGGATCTCGTTGTCGAAGTGGCCGATGTTGCAGACGATGGCGCGATCCTTCATCGCGCGCATGTGCTCGATGGTGATGATGTCCTTGTTGCCGGTGGCGGTCACGAAGATGTCGGCGCGCGGCGCGGCATCTTCCATCGTCACCACCTCATAGCCCTCCATCGATGCCTGCAACGCGCAGATCGGATCGATCTCTGAGACCATGACGCGGCAGCCGGCCTGGCGCAGCGAGGCGGCCGAGCCCTTGCCGACGTCGCCGAAGCCCGCGACCATCGCGACCTTGCCCGACATCATCACGTCGGTGCCGCGGCGGATGCCGTCGACCAGCGACTCGCGGCAGCCATAGAGGTTGTCGAACTTCGACTTGGTGACGCTGTCGTTGACGTTGATCGCCGGCCACAGCAGCGTGCCGGCCTTCTGCATGTCGTACAGACGATGCACGCCGGTGGTGGTCTCTTCCGAGACACCCTTGATCGACTTGGCGATCTCGGCGAAGTAGCCCTTCGGCTTCTCCTTGAGCTGCTTCTTCAGCAGCGCGAAGAACACTTCCTCTTCCTCGGAGGCCGGCTTGTCGAGGAACGCCGTATCGCCGTTCTCGGCGCGCAGGCCGAGATGGACGTACATGGTGGCGTCGCCGCCGTCATCGAGGATCATGTTCGGATGGCCGCCGCCATGCCAGTCGAACAGCTTGGCGGTGTAGTCCCAATAGTCGACCAGGGTCTCGCCCTTGACGGCGAACACAGGGATGCCGGCGGCGGCGATCGCGGCCGCGGCGTGGTCCTGGGTCGAGTAGATGTTGCAGGAGACCCAGCGGATGTCGGCGCCGAGGGCGGCCAGCGTCTCGATCAGCACCGCGGTCTGAATGGTCATGTGCAGGGAGCCTGCGATGCGCGCGCCCTTCAGCGGCTGCTTCGGGCCATACTCCTCGCGCGTCGCCATCAGGCCGGGCATCTCGGTCTCAGCAAGCGAGATCTCCTTGCGGCCGAACTCGGCGAGCGACATGTCCTTGACGATGTAGTCGGTAAAACCTGGCTTGGCGGTCATGTGGGGGTTCCTGGTCGGATGAATTCGAACTGATCGTAACGAATGAGATAGACGCGTCGAGGCGCAGTCCAGATCACTCTCCCCGTTCCTTACGGGGAGAGGCAATGGCGGCCTTCTGCCGCCGTCTTCAATCTAACGACACCGATGCGGGGCATCGGCAGTCATCTCTCCCCGCGCGCGAGGGGAGATGACGTATGAATCACACCGCGCGCTTCAGCGGCTCCACGAGGTCGGTCTTCTCCCAGGAGAAGCCGCCCTCATTGTCCGGCGTGCGGCCGAAATGGCCGTAGGACGAGGTGCGCGCGTAGATCGGACGGTTGAGGTCGAGATGAGTGCGGATACCGCGCGGCGTCAGGTCCATGGCCTTGGCCACGGCCTTCTCGAGCGCATCCTCCGACACCTTGCCGGTGCCGTGAGTGTCGATATAGATCGACAGCGGCCGCGCCACGCCGATGGCGTAGGCAAGCTGCAGGGTGCAGCGATCGGCGAGACCGGCGGCGACAATATTCTTAGCGACATAGCGCGCCGCATAGGCGGCCGAGCGATCGACCTTGGTCGGGTCTTTGCCGGAGAACGCGCCGCCGCCATGCGGGGCCGCGCCGCCGTAGGTATCGACGATGATCTTCCGGCCTGTGAGGCCGGCATCGCCGTCGGGACCGCCGATGAAGAACTTGCCGGTCGGGTTGATGTGCCAGATCGTCTTCGGAGTGATCCAGCCTTCCGGCAGCGCCTTGCGCACGTAGGGCTCCACGCGCTCGCGCACCTGCGCCGACGTCATGTCCTCGACCAGATGCTGATGCGAGACCACGATCTCCCGCACGCCGACCGGCTTGCCGTTCTCATATTGCACGGTGACCTGGCTCTTGGAGTCCGGGCCGAGCACCTTTTCGACGCCGGAGTGACGGGCTTCCGAGATCAGGCGCAGGATCTTGTGGGCGTAGAAGATCGGCGCCGGCATCAGATCGGGCGTCTCGTTGGTGGCGTAACCGAACATGATGCCCTGGTCGCCGGCGCCCTCTTCCTTGACTTCGCCCGGCTGCAGCGCATCGACGCCCTGCGCGATGTCGGCCGACTGCGGATGCAAGAGGATCTCGATGTCGCAGGTCTTCCAGTGGAAACCTTGCTGCTCGTAGCCGATGTCCTTGATGGCCTCGCGGACGACGTGCTCGATGTGCTCGTTGGTCACCGAGGACGGACCACGGGTCTCACCGGCGATCACGACCTTGTTGGTGGTCGCCAGAGTTTCGCAGGCGGCGCGGATCTGCCAGGGGTCGATGCCGGCCTTCGGTCCTTCGCGGTAGAACAGGTCGACGATCTCGTCCGAAATCCGGTCGCAGACCTTGTCCGGATGGCCCTCGGACACCGATTCCGACGTGAACAGATATGACGCGCGCATCAAGCAACCCCTTCTTTGCCGCCCACGGCGGTCGTTTGTATTGATCTCAAGGTGACCTCGATTGATCCCCAGGATGTCAGTCGCGACGCCGCGAGATGACGTAGGACTCGTCGTAGAACCACAGCCCGTTGTGCTTTCGCAGGACCTCTCTGGCGGCATCGAGCGCGCGGGACGAGTGGGCCACCTCGGTCAGGCGGTCTTCCTCGATCTGCGCGACATACACCGCCGCGTTCCAGGCTGCAAAGGCCGTCGAGGTTCCGATCGCACCGGTGACCTCGTTGGGCAGAGCCTCCATCTCATACCTGAAAATCGAGCGATTGTCCGCATAGGCGTTAAAATTTAAGTCCCGCCCACTGGAGCCCAGCTCGTACTTGACGGCGCGCAATAGCTCATGCCGGCTGACCGAGAAAGGATTTTCTCCGGGCCAGACCGACTGGATGATTTCCAGGCCCGGATCCTGGCCGTGGGAGTGGATTCCGATCAGCCGGCCGCCGGGTTTCAGGGCCCGCGCCAGCGGTGCGATGATCCGTTTGGCGCGGAAATTCACCGAGGAACGCGCCCGATAGGGCTGCGAGGCGATGATCAGGTCGAAATTGGCCTCGACCCGCCCTGCCCTGGGAATGATGTTGTCGAGCAGGAAGCGGTGGTCCTCGCGGTACAGCACCAGCGCGATCGGGCGCTCATAGACCGGCATGCCCGTGCGCTGCGAGACGTTGGCGCGCCAGTTCTGCTCCAGGAACGGCTTCAGCGCCGTGATCTGCGCCTCGAAATCGCCCGAGGAATCACCCTGCAGCACGACCTCGTGCCAGATCATCGAGGCCGCCACCGACGGTGAGGCCGGCGTCAGCCAGGGCGCCTCGGCATAGTTCATGTTGGTGAACACGAACACCGAGGCCGGATGCTCGAACAGCCGGTCCGGCACCTTTTCCAGGGTCAGCCGGACGTCCTCGAGGCTCAGCTCCTTGCCGGCGACATAGAACGGAATGTGTGGAAAACGGCCGTGCATCGTCCGCAGCACCTTCGACAGCACGGTGCCATCGCCGACGCCGGCGTCGAACAGCCGCAGCGCCGGCGGACGCGGATGAATGCTGGCGAGCTCGAGACCGACGCGCTCGGCGACCACCCGCTTCTCGCTGCAGGTGTGCACGAACAGCAGATATTTCTGGCGGTTCTCGAAGAAGCGGAAATTGCTCTTGGGGTCGCGCTTCTCCGGCACCACGTCGAGCCGCGGCGGCGGCAGCGTGCCCGTGGAGGCCGCGATATACGCCTGGATGCGGTCCAGCGTATCGATGGTGATGCGCTTGCCCTCGCGCAGCCGCTGCACGAGCTTGCCGTCGTTGACGGCCCGCCGGCCGAACGTCGATTCCGCCATGTCCGACTGGCGGCAGAACTCCGTGATCTGGGCGAGCAGCTGGTCGTTCTTCATGCGGCCGGAAAGGGTGGGAAACAGCGGTGGGCAGATGGCCCGTAGCCCAACGCTGTAGCACCTTCTGCCCACCGTGCATAGCCGCGAGTCGGTACCTTGTTCCGCCACGCTTAGAAGCGATACAGTTCCCGCGGGATCAACGCTGGGGTGCGCATGTCGAGGTATCTGGGGTCCACGCTGTCCGTGGCCGCGCTGCTGTTTGTCGCGACGCTGAGTCAGGCGGCTGCCGGCTACCTCGATGAAAATCCGGACGAGGTCTTCGCAGGTGTCTACGAACGGCTCGGCGCGCTGCCGCTGCAGGCGGCCCGGGATCCGTTCGTGTGGCTGCGGCTGCAGGAGCTGAAGCGCGAGCCCTGTGACCAGAAGAGCATCGGCGACCTCGCGCTGATGCTCGACAAGCTCGGCTATCGCCGTCAGGCCGCCGAAGGCCAATTCCGCTTTGTGAAGGACTGCGGCGCCCCGCTCATGGCCCTGCACCGCGCCGCCGACACCTACATGAAGCTGACCGACTATCCCAAAGCGGTCGAGGTCGCCGACGAGTATGTCCGGAGGGCTCCGTCGAATCGGGATGCGCATTATCTGCGCGCCACGGCGCTGGCCGGCGCCGGCGACCACCAGCGCGCGCTGGCCGACTACTCCGACACGATCGAGCTGTCGCAGGACAAGGCCAAGGTCGCGAGCCGGGTCTTTACCCAGATGTCCGAGTCCTATGCGGCGCTGAAGCGCTATTGCGAGGCGATCTCGCCGATCAGCCAGTGGGTGTCGTTCGATCCGCGCGCCCGCGACACCAGCCAGACCCAGCGTATGATCGCCGACTACGAACGCCAGGGCAATTGCGCTGCATCGACCGACGCGCATCAGGAGCGCTTTCCGCTACGCGGACAGAAGAACGTCATCGTGATCAAGGCGGAGATCAACGGCATCAAGGGATCGTTCATCCTCGACACCGGCGCGAGCTACGTCTCGGTCCGCACCGGCTTCGCTGAGCGCGCCAAGCTGCCTCAGAGCGGAGGCAGCGACATCACGCTCGTCACGGCGAACGGAGAGACAAAGGCGCGGCTGTCCCGGGCGGACAAGATCAAGCTGAACTCGCTCCAAGCGACTGGAATTCCGGTGGCGGTTCAGAGTGGCGAGCAGAAGGACTACGGCACCGGGATCGACGGATTGCTCGGCATGAGCTTCCTCTCCCGCTTCGACGTCCAGATCGCCGCCGACTTCGTCGAGGTGCGGCCGCGCCGCGCGCAGAGGCCGTAGGGCGCAGCTCAATACATCAGCGGGATCGAGCTCGTGAGACGGCGCATGGGGCGGAGGCGCCTTGAACCAAGGGATCATTGGCGACAACAGACGATCAGTCGTCCTCGCTCTTCGCCTCACGGTCCGTGCCTATGCGCCGCTCGCTCCTGCTGCTCCTCCCGTTGTTGGCCGCCCTGATCGCGCCCGCAGCGTCCGCCCAATCCCGTTCGCAGCTCGGCCCGCTCTGCACCACCGAGACGACGCCAGCGGATCAGATGATCGCGGCCTGCACCAAGATCATCGCGTTGAAGGTGTTCTCCGGCGGCCAGCTCGCCACGATCTATTTCTGGCGCGCGGTCGGGTGGAACAAGAAAGGCGACTACGCTCATGTGATCGCGGACGCCACCGAGGCGATCCGGCTGCAGCCGTCGCAGGCGGTCTACAATCTCCGCGGCTCCGCCTATTACGACAAGGGCGAGGACGACATCGCCATCGCCGACTTCAACGACGCCCTCAAGCTTGGGCCGCCGAGCGCAACCATCTATCACAACCGCGGCAACGCCTATCGCTCCAAGGGCGACTACGCCCATGCGCTCGGCGATTACGACCAGGCCATCAAGCTCAGCCCGCGCGAAGCCTATAGCTGGCAGAACCGCGGCATCACCAAGGCCGCCCAGGGCGATCTGGACGGCGCACTGAGCGACATCAACGAAGCGATCCGGCTCAATCCATCGCTCGCCTCGGCGATGACCAACCGCTCGGTGATCTGGCGCGCCAAAGGCAACATCGAGCGCGCCATCGCCGATGGCTCCGAGGCGGTCCGGCTGGCGCAGAATCCGCCCGCCAATGTGATGACGCCGCCCGGCAGCGTCGTCATTGCCGCGCTGGTGCATCGCGCGCTCGCCTATGAGGCCAAGGGCGAGCTCGATGCCGCGAAGAGCGACTACGCGGCCGCGCTCAAGCCGACCGCGTCGGATTCCGGCAGCAAGGCTAACCAGGCCACCGCCAAGGTGCGGCTGTCGCTGCTGTCGGAGCCGGCCCCGCCGCCGCAACGGACGGACACGCAGATCTCACCGTCATCGACCGCCGCAGCGCCGATCGGACAACGCATGGCGCTGGTCATCGGCAACGGCGCCTATGCGCATGTGCAGGCCCTACCCAACCCGCCGCGGGATGCTCGCGCGATCGCCAAGAGCCTGCGCGATATCGGTTTCACCGTGGTGGAGGGTACCGATTTGGACCGGGCGGCCATGCAGGCCAAGACCCGCGACTTCCTGCGCGAAGCCGCGCGGGCGCAGGTCGCCGTCGTGTTCTATGCCGGGCATGGCGTGCAGATCGACGGCCGCAACTATCTTGTGCCCACAGACATCGCGTTCGGGTCGGGAAGCAACGTCACGTCAGCCATGGTCGACATGGACCAGATCCTCGCCGGGCTTGACGATCAGGTCCGCACCAACATCCTGATCCTCGATGCCTGCCGCAACAATCCGTTCGCGCCGCCGGAAGGCGCCGGCACTGCGGCAAGCCGGAGCCTGAGCGGCAGTGGCTTGGCCGCCCCATCCTCGCTCGGCACCGGTGCGACCTCGGGCGCCGGCACGCTGATCGCGTTTGCGACGGCTCCGGGCAAGGTCGCGCTCGACGGCGATGGCGAGAACAGCCCGTTTTCCGCGGCACTGTCGCGCCACATCGGCACGCCCGGGCTCGAGGTGCAGCAGATGCTGACGCGGGTGCGCGCCGAGGTCGTCGCCGGCACCAAAAACCGACAGGTGCCGTGGTCGAACTCCTCGCTGCTCGGCGAGGTCTATCTGGCGACGAAATAGAGCTGCGGGAACTCGGTGGCTGCGACAGACGGCTCCCCAAAGCCCCTGTTCGGAGCAGATGCAGCACGCCCGAATCCTGCTATCCTCTTTGCTCAACAGAGACGACGCGGATCGCCGTCGGCATCTCGTTGCCGACACGATCCGACGCAACAAGACACGTCTCGAACGATGCAGGGAGGCTCGCATGATCGGTCGTTTCATCCTCGGACTCATCCTTGGACTTGGTTTTTCGCTCGCGCTTGCCGCGAGCCCGGCGCTGGCTGACGACGTCACCGGCGTCTGGCTGCGCGAGACCGGTGCGTCCAAGGTCAAGTTCGCGCCCTGCGGCGGCGCCATCTGCGGCACGCTGGTCTGGATCAAGGAGGGCACCGATACGCCCGCCAAGGTCGGCCAGCGGCTGTTCTCCGGCATGAAGCCGACCGGGCCCAACGCCTGGGCCGGCAGCTACAGCAATCCCGACGACGGCAAGACCTATGATGCCAAGATGACGCTCTCCGGCGGCACGCTGACGACCGCGGGCTGCGCCTTTGGCGGCGCGATCTGCCGGTCCTCGACCTGGACGCGCGCAAATTAGAGATCCGTTCGCGAATTCGCGGTAGCGTCGGCGATCGAGGAGCATCAATCGTCAACATGGCAGCGAAGACGCAGGCGCGGCTGGGGTTCGTGCTGTTTGCGGTGATTGCCGCAGCAGCCGCGACGTTCGTGCTCGCGCGCCGCTCCGCGGCGCCGTCCGGCGGTGATCACCGCACCGTCCGCCAGCTTGTCGTCCACTACAACCTGCTGTCGCGCCCGGGTGACCCGATCATCGTGCTCGGCGACAGCATCGTCGAGGCCGCGACATTGCCCGCCAGCGCCTGCGGGCATCCTATCGTCAACGCCGGGCTTGCCGGCGCCGGCACCCGCAGCGACCTCGCCGGCTGGCTGAAGCCGGCGCTGGGACCGAAGCAGCCGTTCGCCATCATCGTCTCACTCGGCGTCAACGACGCGCTGACGGCCAAGCCCGACTCCAGCGACGTCTTTGCCGGGCGCTACGAGGCGCTGCTGCGCGAATTGGCGAAACTCAGCACGCGCCTCTCCATCATCGAGTTTCCTCCGGTCGAAGTGCGCGGTCCGTTCACGGCGGCCATGGAGAAGATCGCCACTGCAAGCATCACCGGCTATCGCGCCGCGCTGCCGGATCTCGCGAAGCGCAACGGCGCGACCTTCGTGCCCCTGCCGCCGATCGAGTCCCCGTTCACGCTCGAAGGCATCCATCTCAATGCCGCCGGCTATCGCTCCTGGGACCAGGCGATCCAGCAGGCCATCGAGCTCGCCTGCCGCTGAAGACGACCGGCCGAAGCTTAACTTCCGCAGGCGAAAACAATCCTTCACTCGGGTCCGGGTAGGATCAGTCAGCACATCCCATTGCGACGGTTAACAGGTCCCTGCATGGCCCAGCCCCCAAACTCGACCTCGCCTGGGACTCACAAGCTGCTCGGATTGGAGCTGCTGCGCTTCCTCGCCACGATCTCGGTCCTGCTGTGGCACTACCCGCATTTCGCCTACGTCGCCGACGCGCCGGCCGGTCTCATCCGCAGCGAGTTGCCGTTCTATCGCGTGCTGTTCCCGTTCTATGAGCTCGGCGAGTACGGCGTCGTGATCTTCTGGTGCATCTCGGGCTTCATCTTCTTCTGGAAGTACAGCGCGCTCATCCCGGACGGCACGGTCGACGGCTGGACGTTCTTCGTCAACCGGCTCTCGCGGCTCTACCCGCTGCATCTCGCGACGCTGCTGCTGGTCGCGGGGCTGCAAGCCGCCTACGTCGCTCAGCACGGTTACGCGTTCGTGTACCAGAGCAACGATCTCGCCCATTTCGTCGCGCAGCTGTTCATGGCGAGCGACTGGCTGCCGCCAACCGGCGTCAGCTTCAACGGACCGATCTGGTCGGTCTCGATCGAGGTGCTGGTCTACGCCGCGTTCTTCGCAGGCTTGCGCTTCGTCACCGCCTCGCCGCTGTTGAACCTGGCGATGATCCTGGCGGGGATCGCAAGCGGCACGCTGGTCGGCAAATGTTTCGTGTTCTTCTATGCGGGCGGGCTCGCCGCGATGGCACGGCAGAGCGTTACCGATGCCTGGTATCGGCCAAAGCTCGAGACGCTCGCCGCGGGCGCCGTCGTCGGCATTCCCTTGGTACTCTGGCTGTCAGGCGTCGGGCTCGCGGAGCGGGCCGCGGCGCTGCTGCTGATTTATACGCCGATGCTGTTGTTCGTCTGCACAACGCCGATCACGCTGCCAAGGCGTATTGAAGACCTGCTGCAGGTCGCAGGCAACATGACCTATTCGTGCTATCTGCTGCACTTCCCGATCCAGCTGGTGATCGCGCTGGCCTTCGCGGCGTGGGGTCGACCGATCCCGTATGGCAGCCAGCTGTTCTGGATCGGCTTCATCGGGCTGACGCTGAGCGCGGCCTATCTCACCTATGACTGGCTCGAGGCGCCCGCCCAGCGGCTGATCCGCCGCGCCCTGCTGCGCAAAAACGAAGCGGGGCGGATTGCTCCGGCCCCGCTTCCACATCATTGATCGGCACGATCAGCGCGCCTGATCGCCAGGCGCGCCATCTCGGGCGGCTGACTACTTGCCCCAGATTTCCTCGGCGAGCTCGACGCAGAGGCGCAGCTTGGCCCACTGCTCTTCCTCGCTCAGGATGTTGCCTTCCTCGGTCGAGGCGAAGCCGCATTGCGGGGACAGCGCGAGCTGGTCGAGGGGAGCGAACTTCGAGGCCTCTTCCATGCGGCGCTTGATGTCGTCCTTCTTCTCGAGCTCGCCGACCTTCGAGGTGACGAGACCGACGACGACGACCTTGTTGCCCTTCGGCAGGAAGCGCAGCGGCTCGAAGCCGCCGGCACGTTCGCTGTCGTACTCCAGGAAGTAGCCGTCATAGTTGGTGTTGGCGAGCATGGTCTCGGCCACCGGCTCGTAGCCGCCCGAGGAGATCCAGGTCGAACGGAAATTGCCGCGGCAGACGTGGGTCGAGATCGTCATGTCGGCGGGACGCTCGGCGATCGCATAGTTGATGATGCGCGAATAGATCTGCTGCAGGCCATCCGGATTGTCACCACGCTCCCGCGCCTTCTGCAACTCGTCCTGCGAGCAGAGATAGGCCCAGACGGTGTCGTCGAACTGCAGATAGCGGCAGCCGGCGTCATAGAACGCCTTCACGGCCTTGCGGTAGGTCTTGCCGAGATCCTCGTAGAAGGCGTCGAGATCGGGATAGACCTCCTTGGAGATCGACTTGCGGCCGCCGCGGAAGTGCAGCACGGCCGGCGACGGGATCGTCATCTTCGCCGTCACATGCGCCGTATCGGCATGCTTCTTCAGGAAGCGGAAGTGGTCGAGCATCGGATGATCGTCGGGGAAGTCGAGCTTGCCGATCACGCGCACCGCGTCGTGACGGGTCTGCACGCCCGTGAACTGGATGCCGGCGTCGGGGTGAAACAGCTCGCAGCCGGTCAGCTTGGCGAGAAAGTCGAAATGCCACCAGGAGCGGCGAAACTCGCCGTCGGTCGCGAGCTTCAGGCCGGTCGAGGCCTGGCGGTGCACGACCTTCTCGATCTCCATGTCCTCGATCTTGGCGAGGTCGGCCGCGGAGATCTCGCCCTTCTCGAGCTTGGCGCGGGCTTCCTTGATCTTCTGCGGGCGCAAGAGGCTGCCGACTTCGTCGGCGCGGAAGGGAGGCTTGGTGCGTTGCATCTGTTCACTCCTTGGAATGGTCGACGTCTTCGATCTGGTCGTTGGATCGGTTAAATGATCCTGCCTCGACGAGCGGCCCCGTGGCGGCGCCCGCGCGTTCTCAAAAGCCGGGGCAAGCCCTAGCGCGTCTCCGATCAGTATACAATTCCGTTCGGTCAGGATTGTGTGCGGGGGTGGAAAGTCCGCCCCGTGCGCCCGTCTGGCTTTGGCGTCTAGGCCGATTTCACGATTCCAGTCACACAGCGGCCGTGACGAACGATCCCTGCGGTCGATGTTCCGGTATACAGAATAACGCCTCGTTCGGTTCGAGACAGCGCGCTTCAGAGGCCGGGCCCAGCCCGGCGGCCCTTCGTGTCAGTGCGCCGCAGCGCTGGCCACCCCGAGATGCCGCTCAAGCGGCGCGGGATCGGCCTTCAGCGCGCTTGATGGCGCGTCGTGCACGATGGTGCCGCGCTCCAGAATCACGACACGGTCGGCCAGCGCGAGCAGCTTCTGGGCATGCTGCTCGACGATGATAGAGCACAGCCCTCCGGCGCGGCTGATGGTACCGATCGCAGCAAGCAGTTCCTCGACGATGATCGGTGCCAGGCCCTCGGTCGGCTCATCCAACAACAGCACCTTCGGGTTCAGCGTCAGGGCGCGGCCGATCGCCAGCATCTGCTGCTCGCCGCCGGAGAGCTGGTTGCCGAAATTGTTGCGCCGCTCCTTGAGCCGCGGAAACATCTGGTAGACACGCTCCACCGTCCATGGCCCCGGCTGCGCCACCGCAGTCATGTTCTCCTCCACCGTCAGCGAGCGGAAGATGTTGCGCTCCTGCGGCACCCAGCCGATGCCGGCGCGGGCGCGCTGGTCGGCACGCAACGAGGTGATGTCGGTGCCGCCGAGCGCGAGCTTGCCGGAAAAGCGACGGGTGACGCCGACGATGGAGTTGATCAAGGTGGTCTTGCCGGTGCCGTTGCGGCCGAGCAGCGCCAGCACCTGCCCCTCCGGCAGCGACAGCGACATGTTCGGCAGCACGATCGCCTGGCCATAGCCGGCGCGTAGATTCTCGATTGAGAGCAGATCGGTCATCACGCAGCCTCGCCGAGATAGACGGCCTTGACCTGCGGATCGCGCGCGACCTCGTCAGGTGTGCCCTCGACCAGAAGCGCACCGGAGACCAGGACCGAGATGCGGTCGGCGAAGGAGAAGACGAGATCCATGTCGTGCTCGATCAGGAGCACCGTGACGTCGCGCGGCAGCGCGGCGACGGCGGCAAGGATGTCCTTGCGCTCGCCCTCGGGCACGCCCGCGGCGGGCTCGTCGAGCAGCAGCACGCGCGGCTTGGCGGCGATCGCGACCGCGATCTCCAGGAGGCGCTGCTTGCCGTAAGGGAGCGTCGAGGTGCGGTCGTTCATGACGTCGAGCAACCGGAAGCGCTCCAGGGTGTCGGCGATCTCGGCGTTGATGTCGTCGCGCGTGCCCATGCGCCGCCACCAATTGCCACCGCCGCCGAGCCGCTCCGACACAGCCAGACCAATCGTCTCGAGCGGCGTCAGATCCGGATAGAGCTGGTTGATCTGGAAGGTGCGCGACAGGCCGCGCAGCACGCGCTTGTGCACGGGCAGATCGGTGATGTCCTGGCCTTCGAGCAGGATGCGGCCGGAGCTCGGCTCCAGCACGCCGGTGAGCTGATTGATGACCGTGGTCTTGCCGGCGCCGTTCGGGCCGATCAGCGCGTGCCGCGCACCTGGCACGATCTGAAGAGAGAGATTGCGGGTGACGTGGAGGCCGCCGAAATGCTTGTCGAGGTCGCGGGTTTCCAAGGCGTAGGTCATGGCGCCTCGTTATCGGTGAGGGCCACCGCGGCCTTGCGGCCGGCGATCTGCCGGAGAATCAGATTGGGCAGCCACAGCGCGTAAGCGTGGATGCGATGGCGGCCGACCAGCACGATCACGACCAGCACAAGGCCGATCCAGAACATCCAGTATTGCGGCGTGATCCACTGGAACAGCTCCTGCAGCATCCGGAACACGGCGGCGCCGATCAGGCCGCCATAGAGATAGCCGGAGCCGCCGATGACCAGCATCAGCACGAGATCGGCCGAGCGCTCGAACGAGAACACGTCGAGCGAGGCGAGCGCCGTGGTCTGCGTGAACAGCGCGCCGGCAACACCCGCGTAGAACGCCGCGACGGTGTAGATCGCAATCAGGCGCTTGTTGACGGGAATGCCGACGGCGGCCGCCCGCAGCGGGTTGTTCTTGATGGCGCGCAGCGACAGGCCGAACGGCGAATTCACAATCATTCGCGCCAGCAGGAACAGCACGAACAGCACGGCGAGTGCGTAGAAGAAGCCGGTCTTGCCGAACATGTCGAAGGCGAACACGCCGAAGATCGGCTGGATGTCGATGCCTTGCAGACCGTCGGTGCCGCCGGTGATGTTCGAGAAGCGCTCGGCGAGCGCTTCCATCAGGAGCGCAATGCCGAGCGTCACCATCAGCCGCGTCAGGTGGACGCCGCGGATGACGAGGAAGCTGGTGGCGAAGCCGAGCACGGTGGCGGCAAGGCCCGCGACGATCAATGCCAGCACCGGCTCGTTGATGATCCCGTGCACCGACAGCAGCCCGGCGCAATAGGCGCCGACACCGAAGAAGGCGGCGTGGCCGAGCGAGACGATGCCGGCGTAGCCGAGGATCAGGTCGAGCGACAGCGCGAACAGCGCCAGCCGCAGGATCTCGGTCATGATCAAGTAGCGCGACGGAAAGGCGAGCCCGACCGCCAGCACGACGATCCAGAAGGCGAACTCGCTCCAGTGCCAGCGGCCGTGCTGCCGGGCGTGAAAGCCGACCTCGGTTTGTGCGTTCGTGGTCATGCGATCCTCACCGCGTCGCCGTGCGACCGAACAGGCCGTTCGGGCGCCAGATCAGGATCACGATCATGATGGTGTAGATGACGAAGGGGCCGAGCTTGGGCACGTAGTACTTGCCGGCGACGTCGCCGATGCCGAGCAGCAGCGAGGCCAGGAACGGCCCGGTGATCGAGGACGAGCCGCCGACGGTGACCACGATCAGGAAGTAGATCATGAACTTCAGCGGAAAATACGGATCGAGGCCGAGGATCTCGGCGCTCAAGGCGCCGCCGAGCCCGGCAAGCCCGCAGCCGAAGGCGAAGGTGAAGGCGAACACCTGCGGCACGTTGATGCCAAGGCCGCTGGCCGCGCGAGGATCATCCACCGCCGCGCGCAGCCGGCTGCCGAACCGGGTCTTGGACAGCACGAGCTGCAGCCCCACCGTGAGCAGGCCGCAGATCACGATGATCATCAGCCGGTAGCGGCCGATGCCGACGCCGACGATGTCGAACTGGCCCTGCAGCACCGCCGGCAGTTTGATGAAGATGCGCGACGAGCCCATGATGTAGTCGACGGTCGCGACCATCATGAACACCAGGCCGATCGAGAACAGCACCTGGTCGAGATGGCTGCGGGCGTAGAGGTGTTGGTAGAGCGTCCGCTCCAGCAGTGCGCCGATCAGCGCACTGGCGACGAAGGCGAGCGGCAGAGCGGCGAAGAACGGCCAGCCGATGCGGTTGACGAGCACGGCGCAGACATAGCCGCCGGCCATGGCGAAAGCGCCATGCGCCAGGTTGACGAAGTTCATCAGGCCGAGCGTCACGGCGAGCCCGCAGGCCAGCACGAACAGCAGCATGCCGTAGGCGACGCCGTCGAACAGGTTGGTGAGGATGGAGGTCATTAGTCACGCGACCAGAGAAGAGAGGTGGGCAAGCAGCTCCAAACTCCGTCATGCCCGGGCTTGTCCCGGGCATCCACGCTGCGCCTTCCTGGAAGAACGACGTGGATGGCCGGGACAAGCCCGGCCATGACGGCCGATGGAAGCGTCACTTCTTCGCCTTGCCCGGATCCTTCACGGCGTCGAAGGTTTGGAACTCCACATTGTAGAGCTCGCCGTCGACCTTCTCGACCTTACGGATGTAGACGTTCTGGACGATGTCGCGCGTCTCCGGATCGATCGAGATCGGGCCGCGCGGGCTCTCCCAGGCCATGCCCTTCATCGCCGCGAGCAGCGAATCGCCGTCGGTCTTGCCGCCGCTCTTCTTCAGCGCCTCGTAGATCAGGTGGATGCCGTCATAGCCGCCGACCGCCATGAAGCCCGGACGGCTGTTGTAGGCCTTCTTGTAGGCCGCAACGAACGCCTTGTTCTTCTCGGACGGATGCGCCGCCGAATAGATGTGCGCCGTCACCGCGCCGAGCACGGCATCGCCCATGTCGTTGAGCAGGTCGTCGTCGGTCACGTCACCCGGCCCGATGACCTTGATGCCGCTCTTGTCGAGGCCGCGCTCGGCATATTGCTTCATGAAGTTGCCGCCCTGGCCGGCCGGCACGAACACGAACATCGCATCCGGCTTGGAATCCTTCATGCGCTGCAGGAACGGCGCGAAGTCCGGGTTCTGCAGCGGGACCTTCACTTCCTCGACGATCTCGCCGCCGCCGGCGGTGAAGCGCTCCTTGAACGACGCCAGCGCGTCATTGCCGGGCGCGTAGTCCGAGGTCAGGGTCGCGACCTTCTTGATGCCGTTCTTGACCGCCCAGTCGCCGATGATGGTCGAGGACTGCGGCAGGGTGAAGCTGGTGCGGACGATGTAGGGCGACTTCTCGGTGATGACGGACGTGCCCGCGGCCATCACGACCTCCGGGATCTTGCCCTGGGTGGCGAGCGGGGCGGCGGCAAAAGCGGCCGGGGTCACGCCGAAGCCGGCGATGACGTTGACCTTGTCGTTGACGATCAGTTCCTGCGCCAGCCGCTTGGTGTTGTCCGGCAGCGCGGCGTCGTCCTTCAGGATGACCTGGATCTTCTTGCCGGCGACGGTATCGCCGTTCTGCTGCATGTACAGCTTGATCGCGTTGTCGATCTGCTTGCCGGTCGACGCCTGGCCGCCGGTCATCGGCACGATCAGGCCGATCTTGAACGCATCTTCGGCGTAAGCCGGACCAACGGCGAGCGCGGCAGCCGCGCCGGCCAACATCAGACCCGCAATTCGATTGTTCACGTGCCATCCTCCCTTTGCGCCGCTTCGAAGGGCGGCACTTACGATCAAATGTTCAGTTTTGCGGCGACGCTAGAGCGATTTGTGACCGCCTGACACCTGCCGCACGCTCTAACAGCTATAGCAATTCGGAATAGATTCTGTATGCCAGCCATGCAACTGCGGAATTTCTTCGGAGGGTTGGCGGGCGATGACCGTCAGGACGGAGGGACCGCCAGGGCCGGAAAAGAGTATTATATTACCGGGCATCAAATCGACTGAATTGGCCGGTTGAAGGCGGACATTGCCGCGCTGCTGGCCTGCCTTGTTCCCTAGGGTGTTTCTGACCTCATGCCACGCAGTTTTCGTCTCGTTCTCGTCCCGCTGGCAGCCGCTGTTGCCCTGTCCTTTTCCTTGGCCGGCTGCTCGTCGATCAATGCGACGGTCGGGGCCGGGATGGGCGACCTGATGCCGCAATGGGCCGGAGGTCTGCCGGCGGGTGCCCCGCCCCGACCCGGGACGCCGGAATACGACCGCTTCATGCAGGAGCGCGAGCGGCAGCGGCAATTGCCGGCCAGCGAGCGCGACAAGGAGACGCAGTCGGATTCGAATGCCCAGGCGGCCACGCCTCGACGTTGAGGGCCTGCGGTCCGCGATTTCGGCTGGACCGCCGGCGACGTCCGCCCGCGCTTCGATCAGTCCATGAACACGACGGTCTTGCGGCCGTTGAGGATGACGCGATCCTCGAGGTGATAGCGGATCGCCCGCGCCAGAACGCGGCGCTCGATGTCGCGGCCCTTGCGCACGAGATCCTCCGGCGTGTCGCGGTGGCTGATGCGCTCGACGTCCTGGTCGATGATCGGGCCTTCGTCGAGGTCGCGGGTGACGTAATGCGCGGTGGCACCGATCAGCTTGACGCCGCGCTCATAGGCCTGGTGATAGGGCTTTGCACCCTTGAAGCCCGGCAGGAACGAGTGGTGGATGTTGATGCAGCGGCCGGACAGGCTCGCCGACATCTCGTCCGACAGGATCTGCATGTAGCGCGCGAGCACCACGAGATCGGTCTTGGTCTCCTCGACCAGCTTCAGGATCGCCTGCTCCTGGTCGCGCTTGGTGTCCTTGGTGACCGGCATGTGGTGGAACGGAATGTCGCCGAAATCGAGCCCGGCATAGGTCTCGCGCGGATGGTTGGAGACGATCGCGGTCGGGATCATCGACAGATCGCGGGTGCGCCAGCGATAGAGGATGTCGACCAGACAGTGGTCGAACTTGGAGACCAGCAGCATGACCCGGCGCTGCCCGGCGCGGTCGCGCATCTGCCAATCCATGGAGAAGCGCTCGGCGATCGCCGCGAAGCCGGTCTGCAGCGCCGGCAGATTCACGGCGAGATCGGCGGCCGTGAACACCACGCGCATGAAGAAGTGACCCGTCTCGAAGTCGCCGAACTGCTGGGCGTCGAGAATGTTCTGGCCGTTATGGGCAAGGAAGGTGGAGACGGCCGAGACGATTCCGGGACGATCCGGGCAAGACAGGGTCAGGACATACTGGTGGTCGGACATGGCGATGGCGTACCGGATGGGGAGATTGATCTTGCGGCAGGCTCGAGGGCCGCTTCGGGCCCTGCTCTATCACCCTCCGCGCCCTTGCGCCAACGCTCGGCGAGGGGGCAGGATGAACAAAACATCACCTCTTTCGGTGGAGAATGGCATGGCCGACCGGCTGACGGGCAACCGCATCCTGATCCTGGAAACGCGCGAGGAAGCGCAGTTCTCGCGGCTGCTCGCCGAGCAAGGCGCCGACGTGCTGCAATGTCCGATGTTCACGATCCAGGATGCGCCCGATCCGGCGCCGATCGAAGCCTGGATTCGCCGCTGCATCTCCAACCCATTCGATGATCTCGTGCTGATGACCGGCGAGGGCCTGCGCCGGCTGATGACGGTGGTGCGCCGAATCGGGGTGGAAGCGGAGTTTGTCGCCGCGCTGGGCAAGTCGCGAAAGTTCACTCGCGGGCCGAAGCCTGGCCGGGCTCTCCGCGAGCTTGGACTGGAATCACAGGTGACGACCGAGAAGCCGACCTCGGAGGGCGTCGCCGAGCTGCTGGCGCGCTACGATTTGAAGGGCCACCGGCTCGGCCTGCAGCTCTATCCCGACAAGGACCATTCCGCGCTGATCGGCGCCATCCAAGCCGGTGGCGCCGAGGTCGATGCTGTCCTGCCTTACGTCTATGACGCCAAGGCGGCCGATGCGAACATCCTCACCGCGATCGACGAGATGACGGCTGGCAAGGTCGACGCCATCGCGCTGACGAGCTCCGGCCAGCCGCGACGGCTGTTTGATGTTGCCAAGGCGCACGGCATGGAGGATCGGCTGCGGCAGGGCCTGGCGCGCACGCCGATCGCGTCGGTGGGGCCTGTCGTGACGGAGGAGTTGGCTGCGCATGGCCTGTCGCCATCGATCACGCCGGCGGGCGAGGCGTATTTCATGAAGCCGCTGATCTCGGCCATGGCGACCGCGCTGGGCGTGAAGTCACAACGGACGGCACCTCGCTAACGGTGTCGTCCCGGGCTTGACCCGGGACCCATAGTCACCGAACGCGATGAGACGCGTGGAATGCGCCGCCTGCCCGTTTCAGACATTACGCGGTATGGGTCCCGGCTCAAGGCCGGGACGACAGCGCAGGATTAGGCGCTAGCGCGGCCAATCTCCTGCAGGAACGCCTGATAGGCGCGCGTAAGGCCCTCCTCCAGCGACGTCGTCGCGCGCCAGCCGAGCTTCGCCAGGCGTGAGACGTCGAGCAGCTTGCGCGGTGTGCCGTCGGGGCGCGAGGGATCGAAGCTGATGCGGCCGTGATAGCCGACGGCTGTCGCTACGACGCGGGCGAAGTTGGCAATCGTGATGTCCTCGCCAGTGCCGATGTTGACCAGTTCGTGATCCGAGTAGGTCTTCATCAGATGCACGCAGGCATCGGCCATGTCGTCGACATAGAGAAACTCTCGCCGGGGCGTGCCGGTGCCCCAGACCACCACCTCCGGCGCATCGGCCAGCTTCGCTTCATGGAAGCGCCGGATCAGTGCCGCAACGACGTGGCTGTATTCGGGATGATAGTTGTCGCCGGGACCATAGAGATTGGTCGGCATCACGTTGATGAAGTCGGCGCCATATTGGCTGCGATAGGCCTCGACCATCTTGATGCCGGCGATTTTGGCGATGGCATAGGGCTCGTTGGTCGGCTCCAGCGGCCCCGTCAGCATCGAATCCTCGCGCAAGGGCTGCGCGGCGAGCTTCGGATAGATGCAGGACGAGCCGAGAAACATCAGCTTCTCGGCGCCGTTCACATGCGCGGCATGGATGACATTGGTGGCGATCGCGATGTTGTCGTAGATGAATTCGGCACGCAGCGTGTTGTTGGCGACGATGCCGCCGACCTTGGCCGCGGCCAGGAACACGGCCTGCGGCCTCACCTTCGCAAACCATGAGAACACCGCGGCCTGATCGCGCAGATCGACCTCGCTGCGCGACACCGTGACCACATCGACTCGTTCCCGCGCCAGCCGCCGCAGCAGCGCGCCGCCGACCATGCCGCGATGTCCTGCGACGAAGACGCGCTTTCCGGCAAGATCAAAGCTCGACGCCACGGGCCAACTCCTGACGTGCCACGTCAATTCGGTACAACAGATCTAGTCTCCATAGCAGCGCAGGTGGTCGAGATTGAGGATCGTGATCCCGCCATATTCCACCCGCAACAGACCCTCGCGCTCCAAGGTCTTGAGGCATTGATTGGCGTTCTGCCGCGACAGGCCGGAGAGCGCGCCGATCTCCTCCTGGGTGATCTCCAGGTGGCGAGTCGTATTCGGGTAGAGGATCGGGTTGAACAGCGAGGCGATGCTGCGGGCAAGCCGCGCCGTCGCGTCCAGCGTGCGGCCGACCTCGACCAGGCCGATGAACTGGCCGAGCCGCTCGTTCAGCTGGGTGACCAGGAAGCGGTTGAAGCCGACGCTGTTCTCGAACAGCCACATGAAGGTCGGCCGCTCCATCAGCGCCGCCCGGGTGTCACGCAGCGCCACCACGTCGTAGCGACGCGGCTCGTTCTTGAGCACGCTGCCCTCGCCGAACCAGGCGCCAGCCGACATGCCCGCGAAGGTCGTCGCCTTGCCGCCGCGCGAGACCGTGCTCATCCGCGCCAGACCCGTGACGATGCCGGTCCAGTAGTCGAACTGGTCGCCGCGCAGGAAAATGTGCTCGTTGGCGGCGAAGGCACGCTCGACGATGCCGGCCGAGGCGACGTCGACCTCCTCGGGCTTCAAATGGCGCGACCAGGGCGCGATGCGCAGCAGGGTGTCGGAGGCGATCAAGCCGTCATCTCGTCTCGTCGAATCTCGCCGCGACCATATTGCATCGCAACAAACGCGTCATGAATTTTGCCTGGGAATTGTCAGGCGCAAGACAGTTCCTGATAGCGCTTTCCCCTATCGAGGACCACCGCATTCGACTCGGCGTATCCCCAGGGCGGAGGATGCAGGCCTCTCGTTGATGCGGCAAAGTGCACCGCACCCACATGGCCCGTCATTCGTCGGATGGCGCGGAACCGGTGAGCGGGCTAGGATTGCGACGACAGCGGCGCGACAGACGTCGCGCCACGAGGCTTGAAGAGCGCGACAAGCGCCGACAAGGACTTCGGGAGGACGATTTGGACTATACGTTGGAAGCGCGCGGAGTCTCGCTGCGTTTCGGCGGGGTGAAAGCCCTGACCGACGTCAGCTTCGGCGTGCGCGAGGGCGAGCTGTTCTCGATCATCGGCCCGAACGGCGCGGGCAAGACCTCGATCGTCAACTGCATCTCCGGCCGCTACAAGCCGACCGAGGGCCGCCTGTTCCATCGCGGCCGCGACATCACCGGCCTGCCGCCGAACGCGCGCGCCAACATCGGCATCGGCCGCACCTTCCAGAACCTCGCGCTGTTCCACCACATGAGCGTGCTCGACAACATCATGGTCGGGCGCCATCATCTGTTGAAGAACAACTTCCTCACGGGATCGCTGTATTGGCTCACCGGCGCGCGGCGCGAGGAGCTGAAGCACCGCGAGAAGGTCGAGCAGATCATCGACTTCCTCGACCTGCAGTCGGTGCGCAAGGCGCCAGCCGGCACCCTCTCCTACGGCCTGCGCAAGCGCGTCGAGCTCGCCCGCGCGATGGCGCTGGAGCCGCACCTCATCCTCCTCGACGAGCCGATGGCCGGCATGAACTTCGAGGAGAAGGAGGACATGGCCCGCTACATCGTCGACCTCAACGAGGAATACGGCATGACCGTCGTGATGATCGAGCACGACATGGGCGTGGTCATGGACATTTCCCATCGCGTCATGGTGCTCGATTTCGGCCGCAAGATCGCCGAGGGCGATCCGGCTGCTGTGCTCGCCGATCCCCACGTCAAGCGCGCCTATCTCGGTGAGGAGGATGAACTGCTGGTCGATCCTGACGAGGCGCCCTCCATCGCGGAGGACGCGGCATGATGGACTATGCGGATCGCGTCAAGCAGGCCGATACCTATCCGAAGCTGCTGCGGCTGAATGCGAAAGAGCACGGCAAGGACATTGCGCTACGCGAGAAAGACCTCGGACTGTGGCGGACGTTCACCTGGGCTGACTACCAGACGCGCGTGCGCGACTTCGCGCTGGGGATGGTCGAGCTTGGTCTCGGCAAGGACGACGTCGTCGGCATCATCGGCGACAACCGACCGGACTGGGTCGCGGCGGAGATCGCGACGCATGCGATCCGCGGCCACAGTCTCGGCCTCTATCGCGACGTGCTCGACGACGAGGCCGCCTATCTCCTGAACTATGGTGAGGCACGGCTGGTATTCGCCGAGGACGAGGAGCAGGTCGACAAGCTGCTGAACCTGGCCGACCGCGTGCCCGCGCTCAAGCACATCATCTATTCCGACCCGCGCGGCATGCGGAAATACGATGATCCCCGGCTGATGCCGGCCGACAGGCTGGCCGAGCTCGGCCGCAATAGAGCGGCCCGTGAGCCTGACCTCTACGACCGCATGGTCGATGCGACCGTCGGCGACGACGTCGCCATTCTCTGCACCACCTCGGGCACCACGTCGCATCCGAAGCTTGCGATGCTCTCGGCCGCGCGCGTGCTCAAGCACTGCGCCACCTATCTCGCCTTCGACCCCAAGGGGCCGGAGGACGAATATGTCTCGGTGCTGCCGCTGCCCTGGATCATGGAACAGGTCTACGTGCTCGGCAAAGGCCTGCTCTGCCGGATGAAGGTCAACTTCGTCGAAGAGCCGGACACCATGATGAACGACTTCCGCGAGATTGCGCCGACCTTCGTGCTGTTCGCGCCGCGGGTGTGGGAGCAGATCGCGGCCGATGTCCGCGCCGCGGTCATGGACGCCTCGCCGCTGAAGCAGCGGCTGTATCAGTTGGGCATGTCGAGCGGCCTCGCCGCGCTGGAGAAGGGTCAGCATTCGAGCTTCGCCGACATGCTGCTGTTCCGCGCCTTGCGCGACCGGCTCGGCTTCACCCGACTGCGCTCGGCCGCCACCGGCGGCGCCGCGCTCGGGCCCGACACCTTCAAGTTCTTCCGCGCCATGGGCGTGCCGCTGCGCACGCTGTACGGCCAGACTGAGCTGCTGGGGGCCTACACCCTGCATCCCGACGACAAGGTCGATCCCGACACGACCGGCGTACCGATGGCCGCGGATATCGAGATCAAGATCGATCAGCCGGACAGCCAGGGCATCGGCGAGATCCTGGTGCGCCATCCCAACATGTTCCTAGGGTACTACAAGAACCCGGAAGCCTCGGCCGCCGACATCAAGGACGGCTGGATGCATTCGGGCGACGCCGGCTATTTCAACGACGCCAAACAGCTCGTCGTCATCGACCGCATCAAGGATCTCGCGGAGACCGCGCGCGGCGAGCGCTTCTCGCCGCAATACATCGAGAACAAGCTGAAATTCTCGCCCTACATCGCCGAGGCCGTCGTGCTCGGCGCCGGCCGCGAGCACCTCGCGGCGATGATCTGCATCCGCTACTCGATCATCTCGAAATGGGCGGAGAAGAACCGCATCGCGTTCACCACCTATTCCGATCTCGCCTCGCGCAACGAGGTCTACGCGCTGCTGCAGAAAGAGGTAGAGACCGTCAACGCGCACCTGCCCCCAGCGCAGCGCATCGCCCGCTTCCTGCTGCTCTACAAAGAGCTCGATGCCGACGACGGCGAGCTGACCCGTACCCGCAAAGTCCGCCGCAGCGTCATCAACGAGAAATACGCCGATATCATCGACGGCATCTATGGCGGCAAGCCGGCCATCCCCGTCGACACCATCATCCGCTTCCAGGACGGGACGACGCAGCGCATCCGCACGACGCTGAAGGTGGTGGATCTCGGTGGACACGGCGCCATGGCGGAGGCGGCTGAGTGATGCGATCGCCGTTCACCCACTCACGCAATTTCAGTCACACAGAAGCGACCACGCCAATGGTCGTCATGCGCGGGCTCGACCCGCGCATCCATCCTCTTGCGAAAGCCCCTCTGGCGCTGGATCGCCGGGTCAAGCCCGGCGATGACGAACAGGGACTTGGGCAGCTACGAATGCGACTGCGCATGACTGCGCCCTCTCCCCTTGTGGGAGAGGGCATCTCCGCCGGTCGACACGAGCGCGGTCAGGTGAGGGGTCTCTCTCCCCTCGCTCGCCCGCGGAGAGAACCCCTCACCCGGCTGCGCTACGCGCAGCCACCCTCTCCCACAAGGGGAGAGGGTTACAGCGTGCCCGCATCATGAACACCGCCTTCCTCATACAGCTCCTGGTCAACGGCCTCGTCGTCGGCACGCTCTATGGCGTGGTCGCGATGTCGTTCGTGCTGATCTACAAGGCCACCCAAGTCGTGAATTTCGCGCAAGGCGAGTTGCTGCTGATCGGCGCCTGGGTGTGCTGGACCCTGCTCACCAAATTCCAGGTGCCGTTCTGGGCCGGCATGCCGCTGTCGCTGATCTTCATGTTTGCGTTCGGCATCGCGATCCAGGTCGTCATCTTCCGGCCAATGATCGGCGAGCCCATCATCTCCGTCATCATGGTGACGATCGGGCTCTCGACCGTGTTCCAGGCCGCGCTGAAATGGATCTACGGCGTCAACCCGCAGCCGTTCCCGCCGGTGTTTTCCAGCAAGGCGGTCGACATCTTCGGTCTGCAGATCCAGACCGTCTACGTGATGAGCCTGGTGGTGTCGGTGCTGATGATGCTCGGCATGGCCTGGTTCTTCAAAGCCTCGAAATACGGGCTCGCCATGCGCGCCACCGCCTTCAACCAGCAGGTCGCGCAGTCGCTCGGCATCTCCGTCAAGAGCGTGTTCGCGATGGCCTGGGCGATCTCGGCTACGGTCTCGGCCGTGGCCGGCGTCGTCGTCGCCGTGGTCAATGGCGTCTCGTCAGGCCTCTCGGCCTACGGCATCAAGGTGTTCCCCGCGGCGATCCTCGGCGGCCTCGACTCCGTCGGCGGCGCCGTGCTCGGCGGCATCATCATCGGTCTCTTGGAGAACATCGCCCAGTACGTCGACAGCCAATATCTGCACTGGGGCAATCTGTACGAGATCGCGCCGTTCTACGTGCTGATCATCATCCTGATGATCAAGCCCTACGGCCTGTTCGGCACCCGAGACATCGAGCGGATCTGAGCATGATCGCCGAAAAGTGGGCACCGGTTTTGGATAACGATCATGCTCAAACAAAGAAGAAGGGCGAGCCCATGACGCAACTCAAGCCCGAGGCGAGATAGAAGCCCATCATGGTCGCACGTTCCACGATCCCCGCCGGTGACTTCCGCACCTCCTACGCGGCCGACACCACGATTTTCCCGACCAGGACCAGCCGCAATTTCGCGATTGCCGGCGTGATCCTGCTGTGCTTCGCGCCGCAGGTGTTCTCGGAGTTCTGGCTGTCGATCGCGATCCAGATCGGCATCTTCTCGATCGCAGCCCTCGGCTTGAACATCCTGGTCGGCTTCACCGGCCAGATCTCGATCGGCCAGGCCGGCTTCTTCCTGCTCGGCGCCTTCACTTCGGCCTATCTCAACAACGCCTATGCCATCCCGGTGTTCTTCGCGATCCCGCTCGCCGGTGTGGTCACGGCGCTGGTTGGGCTGGTGTTCGGCATTCCCGCCGCACGGTTGAAGGGCCTTTATCTGGTCATCGCGACGCTCGCCGCGCAGTACATCCTGCTCGACTTCTTCTCACGCGCCGAATGGTTCTCCGGCGGCTCGGTGCCCGCCTCGGCCAATCCGTTCTCGATTCTAGGCTATACGCTGCGCGGCGACCGGCAATATTTCTACGTCGTGCTGGCCTACGTGCTGGTCAGCTACATCCTTGTCACCAATTTGATGCGCACCCGCGACGGCCGGGCGCTGATCGCGATCCGCGACCATTATCTTTCGGCCGAGATCATGGGCATCAATTTGACCAAGTATCGGACGCTGTCGTTCGGCCTCGCAGCGTTCTTCGCCGGCATCGCCGGCGCGCTCTATGCGCACTACCAGCTGGTGGTCTCGCAGGAAGGGTTCGGCATCGAGCGCTCGATCCTGTTCCTGGCCATGATCATCATCGGCGGCACCGGCTCGATCATGGGCACCCTGATGGGGACCGCCTTCGTGGTGCTGCTGCCGGAATCGATGGAATTGCTGAGCCACTACCTCAAGGGCGGCGCGATCGACAAGGCGCTCGCGCTCAACAACAACATCACATTCCTGCGTGAGATCGCGATCGGCCTGATCATCATCGCCTTCCTGATGTTCGAGCCGGACGGGCTCGCGCATCGCTGGCGGCAGATCAAGACATACTGGAAGCTCTATCCGTTCTCACATTGATTCCAACCAACAGGGACCGGCGACAATCCGGCCCGGAACGCACCACAGGAGGAAGCACGATGAACATCAAATCATGGCTCGGCTCGGCGGCGCTGGCGCTGCTCGCAGGCACCTTCGCGTCGCAGGCCAACGCACAGCAGATCGCGATCGGCCATCTGCAGGATCTCTCGGGCGGCACGTCCGACGTCGGCACGCCGTATGGCCAGGGCGTCGTCGACACCTTCGCCTGGATCAACAAGAACGGCGGCATCGGCGGGAAGCAGCTTGCGGTCGACAGCAACGATTACGGCTATCAGGTGCCGAAGGCGATCGCACTGTACAAGAAGTGGTCAGCGCCGGACAACAAGGTCGCCGCGATCATGGGCTGGGGCACTGCCGACACCGAGGCGCTGACCGGCTTCCTCGCCAACGACAAGATCCCGGACATGTCCGGCTCCTACGCAGCCGCGCTCACTGATCCCGAGGGCACCAGCGGCAAGGCCAAGCCCGCGCCCTACAACTTCTTCTACGGTCCGAGCTATTCGGATGCACTGCGCGCCGAGCTGACCTGGGCGGCGGAGGACTGGAAGGCCAAGGGCAAGCCGGGCAAGCCGAAATTCGTCCACATGGGCGCCAACCACCCCTACCCCAACGCGCCGAAGGCCGCCGGCGAAGCGCTCGCCACCGAGCTCGGCTTCGAGGTGCTGCCGCCGCTGGTCTTCGCGCTCGCGCCCGGCGACTACAGCGCGCAGTGCCTGAGCCTGAAGAGCTCGGGCGCCAACTACGCTTATCTCGGCAACACCGCGGCTTCCAACATCTCGGTGATGAAGGCCTGCAAGAATGCCGGCGTCGACATCCAGTTCCTCTCCAACGTCTGGGGCATGGATGAGAACGCCGCCAAGACCGCGGGCGATGCCGCGGATGGCGTGATCTTCCCGCTGCGCACCTCGGTCGGCTGGGGCGGCGATGCGCCCGGTATGAAGACGGTGCAGGAGATCGCCAAGATGTCCGATCCCACCGGCAAGGTCTATCGCCCGGTGCATTACGTCGCCGCGATCTGCTCCTCGCTCTATATGAAGGAGGCGCTGGATTGGGCGGCCAAGAACGGCGGCGCCACTGGAGAGAACGTCGCCAAGGGCTTCCACCAGAAGAAGGACTGGGTACCGGCCGGCATGGAGGGTGTCTGCAGCCCCTCGACCTGGACCGAGAAGGACCACCGCGGCACCATGAAGGTCGACCTCTATCGCGCCCGCGTGACCGGCCCGACCGATGGCGATCTCAACGACCTCATGGCCAAGGGCGTGATCAAGCTCGAGAAGGTCAAGACCATCGAGCTCCCGCGCAAGGCCGAATGGGCGGGTTGGTAGTTCCACCCAGCGTCATGGCCGGGCAAAAGCGCGAAGCGCGTCTTCGCGCAGATGTCCCGGTCATCCACGCCGATCCACAGCCAGCTGAGAGACGTGGATGCCCGGGTCAAGCCCGGGCATGACGACGGATAGAGTGTCGCCATGACCGATACACTGGAAGGTTCACGGATGAGCGCAGCCAGCGCGAGCGCAGCCCCGCTGCTCTCCGTGCGCAACATCGAGGTCGTCTATGACGACGTCATCCTGGTGCTGCGCGGGCTCAGCCTCGATGTGCCGAAGGGCGCGATCGTGGCGCTGCTCGGCGCCAACGGCGCGGGCAAGTCGACGACCTTGAAGGCGATCTCGGGCCTGTTGAAGACCGAGGACGGCGAGGTCACGCGCGGCGAGATCATGTTCGACGGCGCGCGCATCGACGGCATCGATCCGGAGAAGATCGTCCGCCGCGGCATCTTCCAGGTCATGGAGGGTCGGCGCATCGTCGCCGACATGACCTCGCTGGAAAACCTCAAGCTCGGCGCGTTCACGCGCTCAGACCGCGAGGTCAACAGCGACATCGAGATGGTGTACAATTATTTCCCGCGGCTGAAGGAGCGCACCGGCCTCGCCGGTTATCTCTCCGGCGGCGAGCAGCAGATGCTGGCGATCGGGCGCGCGCTGATGGCGCGGCCGAAGATGATCCTGATGGACGAGCCGTCGATGGGCCTGTCGCCGCTGCTGGTGAAAGAGGTATTCGCGATCATCAAGGAGATCAATCGAGATCTCGGCGTCACCATTCTCCTCGTCGAACAAAACGCGCGCGCGGCGCTGTCGGTCGCGAGCCACGGCTACATCATGGAACAGGGCAAGGTGGTGCTCGACGGCACCGCTGACGCGTTGCGCGACAACGAGGATGTGAAGGAATTCTACCTCGGCGGCGCCGGCGACCAGCGCAAGAGTTTTAAGAACCTGAAGAGCTTCAAGCGGCGGAAGCGCTGGCTGTAGCCCTCCCTCTCCCCGCGTGCGGGGAGAGGGTCGGGGTGAGGGGGACTCTCCTCACACCGTGCTCGCCGAGAGTCCCCCTCACCCGCATCCCATCTGACGATGGGATGCGACCTCTCCCCGCAAGCGGGGAGAGGTGAACGAGACGAGACAGCAGATGACCACCCACTACGACGCCCTCGAGACTCGTGATCCCACTGAGCGCGAGCAGGATCTGTTCGGCCGGCTGCCCGACGTGCTGCGCGCAGCGATGAATGCGCCGGCCTATGCGGCGCTGCTGCAGGGTATCGATCCCCAGGACATCACGAGCCGTGCCGCGCTGGCGCAGCTTCCCGTGCTACGCAAGTCGGAGCTGCCCGCCCTGCACAAAGCGGCGCCGCCGTTCGGCGGCTTCGTCGCGCAATCGCCCGGCGCGTTCTCCCGCCTCTTCACCTCGCCGGGCCCGATCTTCGAGCCGGAAGCCGCACACGCTGATCCCTGGCGCGGCGCGCGCGCCCTGTTCGCAGCCGGCTTCCGCAGCAGTGATATCGTGCTCAACACCTTCAGCTATCACCTGACGCCCGGCGGCTTCATCTTCGACACCTCGGCGCGTGCGCTCGGCTGCGCGGTGATCCCGGCCGGTCCGGGCAATACCGAGGCACAGTTCGAACTGATCGAGGCGTATCGTCCGATCGGCTACAGCGGCACGCCGGACTTCCTCAAGATCCTGCTCGACGGCGCTGCCAGCGCCGGCCGCGACGTCTCCTCACTGAAGCGCGCGCTGGTGTCCGGCGCGGCGTTCCCGCCGTCATTGCAGGCCGAGATCAAGGCGCGCGGCATCGACGCCTACCAGGCGTTCGGCACCGCCGATCTCGGCATCGTCGCCTATGAGACCTCAGCGCGCGATGGCATGGTCGTGAACGAAGACCTGATCTTCGAGATCGTCCGCCCCGGCACCGGTGATCCCGTGGCACCTGGCGACGTCGGCGAGATCGTCGTCACCTCGCTCGATCCTGCCCATCCCTGGATTCGCCTGGCGCTCGGCGACCTCACCGCCGCCCTGCCCGGCCTCAGCGCCTGCGGCCGTACCAACATGCGCATCAAGGGCTGGATGGGCCGCGCCGACCAGACCACCAAGGTGAAGGGCATGTTCGTGCGGCCCGAGCAGGTCGCCGAGATCGGCAAGCGTCATCCCGAACTCGGCCGCCTCCGGCTCGTCGTCACCCGCGCCGGCGAGACCGACGCAATGACGCTGAAGGCGGAATGCGCCTCGCCGTCGGACGTTCTCGCCGAGACGCTGAACGCGAGCTTGCGCAGCATCACCAAGCTCGGCGGCAGCGTCGAACTGGTTGCGCCGGGCACGCTGCCCAACGACGGCAAGGTGATCGCCGACGAACGCTGAGGCATGGTTCCGGAAAGACCAAGCCCTGCAACAGCAGCATGAGCCGTGCGGCGCGCACGGCCCCTGCGCAATTGTCGCGTTAAGCGCCCTCTCCTATACAGCCATGTCACGTCCCCTGGAGTTCGTCCGCATGGCCTTCCCGCGCGCGTCCAAAGCCCTGTCCCGCTTCACCGTGCTCGATTTGACGCGGGTGCGCGCCGGCCCGACCTGTGCGCGGCAGTTCGCCGACTGGGGCGCCAACGTCATCAAGATCGACGCGATGATGGAGGACGGCGGCGAGGCGCTCGGCGGCCCGCGCCGTGGTTCCGACTTCCAGAACCTGCATCGCAACAAGCGCGCGATGACGCTCAACCTGAAAGATCCCAAGGGCGTCGACGTGTTCATGCGGCTGGCGAAGCAGGCCGACGTCGTCATCGAGAACTATCGTCCCGATGTAAAGACCAAGCTCGGCATCGACTACGAGGTCGTGCGCAAGGTCAATCCGCGCATCGTCTATGGCAGCATCTCCGGCTTCGGCCAGGACGGCCCCTATTCCAAGCGGCCGGGCTTCGATCAGATCGCGCAGGGCATGGGCGGGCTGATGTCGATCACCGGCGCGCCCGGCGAGGGCCCGATGCGCGCGGGCATTCCGATCGCCGATCTCTCCGCCGGCCTGTCCTGCGCGATGGGCATCCTCACCGCGCTCTTGGAGCGCGAGGTCTCCGGCGAGGGCCAGTGGGTGCAGACCTCGCTGTTGCAGGCGCAGATCTTCATGCTCGACTTCCAGGCCGCGCGCTGGCTGATGGAGAAGGATGTCGCGCCGCAGGCCGGCAACAATCATCCAACGAGCATTCCGACCGGCGTGTTCAAGACCTCGGACGGCTACATCAACATCGCCGCGACCGGGGGGCGTATCTGGGAGCGGCTGTGCCAGACGCTCGGCGCGCCCGAATGGATCGACAACCCGGACTACGCGACGGCGCCGGCGCGCTCGAAGAACCGCGACGCGCTCAACGCCGAGATCAACGCGCGTACGCTGTCGAAGACCAGCGAGCAGTGGGTTGCCGAGCTCAACGCCGCCGGCGTGCCCTGCGGGCCGATCTACGCAATCGATCAGATGTTCGACGATCCGCAAGTGAAGCATCTCGGCATGGCGCAGCCTGTGCCGACCGAGGACGGCCGCGACATCACGCTGGTGGCGCAGCCCTTCACCTTGTCGCGCACGCCGAGCAGCATGGCGGCGCGGCCGCCGGAGTTCGGCGAGCAGACCGAGGAGATCCTCTCCGAATTCGGCTTCACCGACGGCGAAATCGCCGATCTCCGCCTGCATCGCGTCGTGTGAGCAGGTGCAATATGACGGAGCCGCGGCATCCTGCCGCTGTGGCCCAGATGTCACCACGTTGGAACTTCGACCTGGGCGGGATTGAGGCCAGAGCGAGACCGCGTTAACCTCTTCTCATCAGTTGACGCGGACCTGAGGTGGCCCGCGGGCGTGAGGAGTAGCGGGTCATGAGCGCATCCGAGTTGAACGAGTTTCTATCGGCCATGGATATGGTTCGCGACGTCAACGCGGCCGCTTTGAACCATGGCAGCGCGCTTCCGTTCGACGAGACGATGCTCGACAACGAGTCCGACTGGTACCACATGCCGGTCGAGGAGACCGTCAACTGAGACGCAGCTGACGCGGGTTCACGCGCGTCCTCACAATGTTTTCCGACAAAGCCTTCGTCCGATCAGCCGGACGGAGGCTTTCGTTTTTGTGTCCCCGGATGAACTGAAGCGCGCTGAACTCACCAACGAGCCCGGCGAAAAAAAAGCCCGACGCAAGCGCCGGGCAAGAGATCGTCTCGGGAGGAAACATCAGGGCGCGATGACCATCCGTGAGGCGGCACCACGCTGAGCAGGACGAAATCTGCCCATGAATGAAGCCTACCACCGCTCTGCCTAAAATGCTGTCATCGCAAAGACACAACCTCTGGAGAAGCGCCGGAGCGATTCGAACAACGGTCCGCCGCTGCGAAGCTGTGGCCTCATGAACGTGGCGGAGGCGCCAAGTTCGCTTGCGATCCGCGACAGGGTCGTATGCCGGCAAGCCGACGGTCCGCTACGACCGGTGGTGCGGGACAGGAGCCCCCCACCGTGCTCCTCTCGCATCCGACGTTGCGCATCAGCAACAGAGCGAAACGAAGCAGGGCAATCCCGGATCCACCCAAAAAGTCACAGTACCGGTCTGCGTGTTTTACCTGCACTTCGTCAGAGCCTATGCCTCGATCCGGGGCCGGCTTGAACGTGAGTTGTGCAAAGGACTGAAGTGCTGTTCGCCACCCAACTTCATTCCGCCCCGTTCAGACGGCCGCAGCGCGCGCGGCGGTTCTGGCTGTCGGCAACGGCACTGGCGTCCTCGCTGCTGATGTCCAACGCCGCACTCGCGCAGGCGACCAGTGGCGGCTCTGGCGGCAGCATTTCCAGCACCTTGACGAATGGCGGGACGAGTTCGGCCACCGGCGCCGGGAGCAATGGCAGCAATGAATCTGGCACGCCGATCGGTCCTGGCGGCGGCGGCGCCGGCGTCACCGGTGGCTTCGGCGGATCGGCTAACGCCGGAGCCGTCGTTGGCGGTTCAGGCGGCTTAGGACCGGGAGACAGGGGAAACACAGGCGGATCGGGCGCCACTTCTAGCGGCGGTGGCGGCGGTGGGGGCGGCGCGCACGGTGCGCTCGTAACCACCAGCACCACAAATGCCGCCGCGATCACCGGCGGCAACGGCGGGCGCGGCGGCACGACCAGCGGCAATCACGGCGGCGGTGGCGGCGGCGCTGCCGGCTATGGCGTCGTCATCGACGGCAATGGCCTCACCTACAGCAACACCGGGACAGTCAGTGGCGGCCGAGGCGGCGACGGCGGCGTTTCGAGCGGACTCGCCGGCTATGGAGGTAATGGCGGCGACGGCGGCTATGGGGCCTTGCTGACCGGCACCAATGTGATGCTCACCAACGCCGGCACGATCGCGGGCGGCGACGGCGGAGATGGCGGCAACGCCACGGCCAACAACGGGAGCAGCGCGGGCGGCAACGGAGGTTCGGGCGGCTCGGGCGTGATCTTCGCTGCCGGCGGCACGCTGGTCAATTCCGGCATCATTGCCGGCGGAAGTTCGGGCGGGTCAGGCTCGGGCCAGGGCGGGACCGGCAGCGGTCAAATGGGCCTCGCCGGGGACGGCGTCCGCGGCAGCAATCTCGCGATCATCAACAGCGGGACGATTTCGGGCGGAAACGACGCCGGCGGCAATCTCTTTGGCAACGCCATCACCTTCACCGGCGGCAGCAACACGCTGGAGATCTGGGCGAGCTCGATCATCAACGGCAACGTGGTCGGCGCGGGCAGCGACACCTTCCGGCTCGGCGGCGCGGCCAACGGCACGTTCGACATCTCCAATATCGGCGGCTCGGCGCAATACCAGGGCTTCTCCAGCTTCGTGAAGACCGGCACCGGCACTTGGACCTTGACCGGCACTACGAGCGCCGTCACCCCGTGGGCAATCAACCAGGGCACGCTCGCGGTCTCCTCCGATGCCAATCTCGGCGCCGCCTCCGGCGGGCTCTCCTTCGGCGGCGGCACGCTACAAGTTCTCGCGGGCTTCAGTTCGGCCCGCAACATCACGCTCAACGCCGGCGGCGGCAGCTTCGACACCAACGGCAACAACGCCGCGCTCAGCGGCACGATCACCGGCAGCGGTGGGCTGACCAAGCTCGGCGCCGGTATCCTCACGCTGACCGGGGTCACCAGCTACGCCGGCGACACCTTCATCAGCGGCGGCACGTTGCGGACCGGCGCGTCCGGCGTTCTCTCGGTCGCCAGCAGCTACATGATCGCGAGCGGCGCGACGCTCGATATCGACGGCACCGGCCAGACCATCGGCGGATTGGGCGGCAGCGGCAACGTGCTGCTCGGCAGCAACGGCTCGCTCGCGGTCGGCGACAATGGCGGCGCCACCGTGTTCTCGGGCGCAATCTCGGGCAGCGGCACCTTCGACAAGAGCGGCCCCGGCGTGCTCACGCTCAGCGGCACCAACACATACACCGGGCCAACCATCGTCGATGGCGGCACGTTGCGGGCAGGTGCGGCCGGCGCCTTCGCCCCCCTGAGCTCCGTCGAGGTCGACAATGGCGGCACGCTCGATCTCAACGGCTTCAATCAGACCATTGCCTCGCTGACCGGCGGCGGCGCAGTGCTGCTCGGCGCGGGCACGCTGACCTCAGGCGGCGACAACTCCAGCACGAGCTACACCGGCACGATCTCGGGCAGCGGCGGCTTCACCAAGGTCGGCACCGGCACGATGCGGCTCGACGGGCCGACCACCTACACCGGGCAGACGACGATCAGCGCGGGCAGCTTGCAGGCCGGCGCCTCCGGCGTGCTCGCCTCGGCCAGCGCGTTCATGATTGCATCAGGCGCCACGCTGGACCTCAACGGCTTCGACCAGAGCATCGGCTCGCTTGCGGGAAATGGCAATGTGCTGCTCGGCGCGGCGACGCTGACGGCAGGCGGCAACAACGGTAGCACGACGTTCTCCGGCGCGATCACAGGCAGCGGCGGCTTTACAAAGACGGGCTCTGGCCGGATGACGCTCACCGGCACGAACAACTACACTGGCGCCACCATCATCAATGGCGGCGTGCTCGATATCGCCGGTGCGATCACCAACACCTCGGGAGTGACCGTGAATGCCGGCGGCACGCTGATGGGCGCGGGCCTCGTCGATCCGCCAATGACCGTCAGTATCAACAATGGCGGCACGCTCGCGCCCGGTAACGGCACCGCCGGCTCGTCGATGACGATCGTCGGGAATCTCGCGTTCCAGTCCGGCGCGGCCTATCTGGTGCAGCTCAATCCAACGACAGCCTCATTCACGAGCGTCACCGGGTCGGCCACCCTCGGCGGCGCCACGGTGAATGCGGCCTTCGCCAACGGCGGTTATGTCGACAAGCGCTACACCATTCTGACGGCGAGCGGCGGCCTCTCCGGCAGCTTCGGCGCGGTGGTGAAGACGAATCTGCCCTCCGGCTTCAAGACCAGCCTGAGCTACGACGCCAACAACGTCTATCTCGACCTGGTCCTTGCCTTCGCCCTGCCCGGCGGCCTCAACGGCAATCAGAAGGCGGTCGGCGATACGCTGTCGGCGTTCTTCGATCGCACCGGCGACATTCCGGTCGTGTTCGGCAAGCTCAATCAGGTCGGCCTGACGCAGGCGTCCGGCGAGAGCGCCACCGGCGTGCAGCAGACCACCTTCAACGCCATGAGCCAATTCGCCGGCCTGCTCACCGATCCCTTCGCGCAACGTCAAGCCGGCGGTGCGACCAACTATGCCGAGACGTCGCGCAAGCGCACCGATGCCTTCGCGATGCTGCCGGACGAAAAGCCCGCAGACTTCGCGCAGCGCTGGAACGTCTGGGCCGCTGGCTTCGGCGGCGCGCAATCGACCAGCGGCAATGCAACCGTCGGCTCGAACGACACCACCAGCCGGATAGCCGGCACCGCCGTCGGCGCCGACTATCGGATCGCGCCGCAGACCATCGCGGGCTTCGCGCTCGCCGGCGGCGGCACCAGTTTCAGCGTCAATGGCCTCGGCTCGGGCCGCTCCGACCTGTTCCAGGCCGGCGCGTATCTGCATCACCATGTCGGCCCGAGCTATCTGCGCGCGGCGCTGGCCTATGGCTGGCAGGACGTCACGACCGACCGCACCGTCACCATCTCCGGCACCGACCGGCTGCACGCGAGCTATCAGGCCAACGCCTGGACCGGCCGGATCGAGGGCGGCACTCGGCTCGTCGCGCCGCTCGGCGGCATCGGCGTCACGCCTTATGCAGCCGCGCAAGTCACCAGCCTGCGCCTGCCGGCTTACGTCGAGCAAGCCACAGCGGGTGCCGGGACCTTCGCCCTGACCTACGCCGGCAAGACCGTCACCGACACGCGCACCGAGCTCGGCCTGCGTACGGACAAATCCTATGCGCTGGCGGATGGCGCTCTCACTCTGCGCGGCCGCCTCGCCTGGGCGCACGACTTCAATCCCGAGCGCTCGGTGGCCGCCACTTTCCAGACGCTCCCGGGCGCGAGCTTCGTCGTCAACGGCGCGGCGCAGGCACGCGACTCCGCACTGACGACGACCTCGGTCGAGATGAGCTGGCTGAACGGCTGGAGCGCGATGGCCACATTCGAGAGCGAAGCGTCGAACGTCACGCGGTCGTATGCCGGAAAAGGAACGGTGCGCTACGCGTGGTGAGAGCTGGCTTGGCGCTCACCTCGCTGCGGCCGTCCTTCGAGACGCCCGCCAAGAGGCGGGCTCCTCAGGACGAGGGGCAGGATTGGCGGCAAGAAGGTTACCCTGATGGTGAGGAGCGCCGCGCCCCGGGCGACATTGGCTAAACACAAGGTGTCCCGCGGCGCGTCTCGAACCATGAGGCCCGAGACGCCGCGGCCTATTCCCTACGCCTCGACCTTCGCCGCCGGCGGGGTCGACTTCCCGAAGCTCGCGACCAGTCGGTCGATCAGCGGCCAGAACAGCAGCACGATCGCCAGCGTCGTGATGGTGCCGACCAGGCCGTTCGCCCAGAACACCTTCATGTTGCCGCCGGAAATGATCATCGACTGCCGGAAGGCGTCCTCGGCGCGGCTGCCCAGCACCAGCGCGAGCGTGAACGGCGCCAGCGGGATCTTGATCTTCTTGAAGACATAACCGACCACACCGAAGCCGAGCATCAGCCAGACATCGAACATCGCGTTCTGGATCGCATAGGCGCCGATCGCGCAGGACACCACGATCATCGGCGCTACCGCCGCGAACGGCACGCGAAGGATGGAAGCAAAGATCGGTACGGTCGAGAGCACCAGCACGAGACCGACGACATTGCCGAGATACATCGACGCAATGAGGCCCCAGACGAAATCCTTGTGCTCGACGAACAACAGCGGTCCGGGATTGAGGCCCCACACCATCAGGCCGCCGAGCAGGATCGCCGCAGTGCCCGAGCCGGGAATGCCGAGCGCGAGCATCGGCAGCAGCGCCGCGGTGCCCGAGGCATGCGCGGCGGTCTCAGGCGCGAACACGCCTTCGATGCGGCCCTTGCCAAAGCTGTTCTGGTCCTTGGAGAAGCGCTTGGCGAGATTGTAGCCCATGAAAGACGCTGCGATCGCGCCGCCCGGGGTGATGCCGAGCCAGCAGCCGATCACCGAGGAGCGCAGCAGGGTCATCCAGTATTTCGGCAGGTCCTTCCACACAGCGAGCACCGTGCGCAGCGAGATCGACGCCGCGTGGCCGCGCAGCGCGAGGCGCTCCTCCATGGTCAGCAGGATCTCGCTGATGCCGAACAGGCCGATCACGGCGACCAGGAAGTTGATGCCGCGCAAGAGGTCGGTCGAGCCGAACGTCATGCGCAGCTGACCCGACACCGTATCCATGCCGACGCCGGCAAGCAGCAGGCCGAGCGCCATCGCAATGACGGTCTTGTGCTTGTCCTCGCGTCCCAGGCCGACGAAGGAGCAGAAGGTCAGCAGATAGACCGCGAAGAACTCCGGCGGTCCGAACTTCAGCGCGAAGGACGAGATCCACGGCGCAAGAAATGTGATCAGCAGCACCGCGACCAGCGAGCCGATGAAGGACGAGGTGAAGGCCGCCGTCAGCGCCTCCGCCGCCTTGCCCTGCTGCGCCATCGGATAGCCGTCGAAGGTAGTCGCGACCGACCAGGCCTCGCCGGGGATGTTGAACAGGATCGAGGTGATGGCGCCGCCGAACAGCGCGCCCCAATAGATGCAGGACAGCATCACGATGGCCGAGGTGGGATCCATCGAGAAGGTCAGCGGCAGCAGGATGGCGACGCCGTTGGGGCCCCCGAGCCCCGGCAGCACGCCGACGAACACGCCGAGCACCAGCCCGACCATCATCAAGAGCAGCGTCTTCCAGGTCAGGAGGACCGCGAACCCGTGCAGCAGCAGACCCAAGGCTTCCATGATTTCAATCCAACTGTTTCCTCGTCATTGCGAGGAGCGAAGCGACGAAGCAATCCAGGGTTGCGCGTTCGAGTCTGGATTGCTTCGCTGCGCTCGCAATGACGTGGGGATAGACCGATGGTGTTAGTACCCGAACGCCGCTTCGAGCGGTCCCTTGGGCATGAGCACGTCGAAGATGATGTCGAACGTCACGAACATCACGGCGCTGAACAGGAACGCCGTGAGCAGCGATTTCCAGATCGCGATCTTGCCGACGATCCGCATGAAGCCGGCGATCAACAGGAAGCTCGCGACGTAGATGCCGAGGAACTGCATGGCGATGCAGAACAGCAGCGTCGGCACGAACACCGCCATCACCCGGCGCAGCTGCGCCCGCGTGACGAAGGTCTCGACCGCCTCCTTGCTCGACAGGAACGCGGCGCCGATTCCGTACAGGCTGGCGCCGCCGAGGATCACCGACAGATAGAACGGGAAGTAGCCGGGCTCCGGCCCGGTGGAGTCCCAGGATGCCCCGGTCCGCCAATTGTCCCAGGCCAGCACGACGGCCAGCGCGAGCAGCAGCAGCGACACGCCGACGTCCACGGCACGGTTGGAGGTGACGGACGGAGAATTCTCCTCCGGCGCGGTCGGATCGTCGACCGCGATCTCGAGCTCAGCGTTGGACATCGGTCCTGCTCCCCTTGGCCCCGTGCTACTTCGCGACGAAGCCGGCTTCGGTCATCAGCTGCTTGTTGAGCGAGCCGTCCTCTTCGAGGAACTGGATCATGTCCTTGCCCGTGAGGAAGATCGGCTTGAGCGCCTGCTTCTCCATGTAGTCCTTGTATTCCGGCGTCTGCACCAGCTTGCTGAACAGGTCGACGTAGAACTCCTGCTGCTCCTGCGTCACCTTGCCCGGCAGGAACATGCCGCGCAGCATCAGGTACTGCACGTCGAGGCCCTGCTCCTTGCAGGTCGGGATGTCGTTCCAGGACTGCGTTTCCGTGACCTTGGTCGTGTAGGAGATGCGTTCCTTGTCGAACACGCAGAGCGGACGCACCTGACCGGCGCGCCAGACTTCGAGATTCTCAGAAGGGTTGTTGACGTTGGCTTCGGTATGGCCGCCGACGAGCTGCGTCGCGGCCTCGCCGCCGGACTTGTAGGGCAGATAGGAGAACTTCGCGCCGGTCTTCTTCTCGAGGAACACGGTGAGCACGTGATCCTCGCGCTTCGAACCGGTGCCGCCGAGCTTGAACGGCGAGCTCGATGCCTTGGCGGCGTCGATGAACTCCTTGACGGTCTTCGGGCCGTTGACATTGTCCCACAGCACGAACTGGTCGAGCGCGATGACGGCGACCGGCGACAGCTCGCGCCAGTCGAACGGCAGCTTGGCCGACAGCGGCAGCATGTAGATCAGCGAATAGGCGATCAGCACCTTGTTCGCGTCGCCGTCGCTGGACTTCATGTACATCAGTGCTTCGGCCCCGGACGCGCCGCCCTTCAGCGACACGACGACCGGCTGCTTCAGCAGGTTGTTCTTCTGGATTGCGGCCTGCATCATGCGGGCCATCTGATCGGAGGCGCCGCCGGCGCCGGCGGCGACGACGATCTCGACCGGCTTGGTCGGCTCCCAGCCGGCAAAGGCCGGCGCGCTAGCGAAAAGGGCCACCGTGGTGGCCGCGATCTTGATCAGGTTACGCACGTGTTTTCATCCCCGTTCAAAGCGCCGGCTTGTATCCTACCAGGATACTGCTGGCTTATTGTGGTCAGTTCAAGAACACAAGCGTGATGCGGCCCCATGACCTCGGCATAAGGTCGCAAGACCGGCATCGGACTACTTGCCCTTCCAATTCGGCGTCCGCTTGTTCAGGAAGGCGTCCATGCCCTCGCGGAAATCCTCGCTCATGTAAGCGCGCAGGATCAGGTCTTCGCCCTCGTCGCGCGACAACGTCCGGCGGATGCGGCGCACCGCCTCCTTGGTCACTTCGAGCGTGATCGGCGCATGCGAGGCGACGAGCTTCGCCGTCTCCAGCGCGCGGGCCTGCAGCGTGTCGGCATCGGGCACGATCTCGTTGAGCAGGCCGAGCGCGAGCGCCTCCGGCGCCTCGACCAGCCGCGCCTTGAAAATCAGATCCTTGGTGCGCGCCGGCCCGATCAATGAGACCACGCGCGAAATGTTTGACATGGACAGGCAATTGCCGAGCGTGCGCGCGATCGGAAAACCGATGCGTGTGCTCTCGGTGCCGATGCGGATGTCGCAGCATGCGGCGATGCCGGCGCCGCCGCCGGTGCAGGCACCTGCAATCGCGGCGATGACAGGCACGCGGCACAGCTCGAGCGTGCCGAGCACGCGGTCGATCCGTGCTTCGTAGTCAAGCGCGTCCTGGGCCGTCTTGAAGGCGCGGAACTGGGAGATGTCGGTGCCGGAGGCGAAGGCCTTGTCGCCTGCCCCGGTCAGGATCAGCGCCTTGATCGACCGGTCGGCATTGATGGCCTCGCAGATCGAGGCCATCTGGTCGTACATCGCGAAGGTCATCGCGTTGCGCGCCTGCGGCCGGTTGAAGGTGATCTTGGCGATGCCGTCGTCGACGGCATAGATGAGATCGTCGGAGCCGCTCGCAGGCGCGTTCATCAGGCCACCTTCGGAATCGGCGCGGCCTCGCGCGCCTTGAGGACATCCATCGCCGCCAGCACGCCACCGGCGCGATGCGGGACATTGGCGAGCGCAAGGCCCATCTCGACGCCGGACAGCGTCCCCATCAGCATCAGGTCGTTGAAGTGACCGATATGGCCGATGCGGAAAACCTTGCCCTTGATCTTGTTCAGGCCGGTGCCGAGCGACATGTCGAAGTTTTCCAGCACCGTCTTGCGGAACGCATCGGCGTCATGGCCCTCGGGCATGACGACGCCGGTGAGCGCCGGCGAATGCGCCTGCGCATCCTGGCACTGCGTGTCGAGGCCCCAGGCCTTCACTGCCGCGCGCGTGGCGAGGCTGTGGCGGCGGTGGCGGGCGAACACGTTCTCATGGCCCTCCTCCTCCAGCATCTTCAGCGCCTCGTTGAGACCCATCAGCAGATTGCAGGCCGGCGTATAGGGGAAGGTGCCGAGCTTGTTGAAAGTGATGATCTCCTGCCAGTCCCAATAGGAGCGCATGCCGGGATTGGCCTTGGCCACCGCGAGCGCCTTCTCCGAGACGGCGTTGAAGCCGAGGCCCGGCGGCAGCATCAGTCCCTTCTGCGAGCCGGCGACGGAGACGTCGATGCCCCAGGCGTCGTGCTCATACTCCATCGAGCCGAGGCCCGAGATGGTGTCGACCATCAGCAGCGCCGGATGGCCCGCACGGTCGATCGCCTTGCGCACTTCGAGCGGCGGCGTCAGGCAGCCGGTCGAGGTCTCGTTGTGCACGATGCACACGGCCTTGATCTTGTGCGCCTTGTCGTCGTTAAGACGCTGCTCGATCGCCGCGATGTCGGCGCCGTGACGCCAGTCGCCGGCAACGAAGTCGACGTCGAGCTTGAACTTGTCGGCGATACCCTTCCACAGCACCGCGAACTGGCCGGTCTCGGCCATCAGCACCTTGTCGCCGGGGGCGAGCGTGTTGACGATCGCGGCTTCCCACGCACCGGTGCCGGACGAGGGATAGATGATCACCGGCTGCTTGGTGCGGAAAATCCGCTGCGATGCTGCGAGCACGGCAAAGCCGAGCTCGGCGAACTCGGGGCCGCGATGATCCATCGTCGGCATGTCCATCGCGCGCAGCACGCGGTCGGGCACGTTGGTCGGCCCCGGAATCTGAAGAAAATGCCGTCCTGTGTGCACAGTCATTGGCGTCCATCCCCGGTCATTTGGTTGGTGCGCGGACGTGGTATCCCACGCGCTCGTCGCGCTTTTCTCCCGCCAGACCGCTGGCGTCAACACAGAAGACGCAAGCACCGATCGCTTCGGGCTGACATCCCTCAGATGCACACGACTCCCCTTCTTCTGTGCAGTGCGGCAAGGGCCGATGCGGCCCGCGCCCGCACGCGATTTCGCCTCAATTCACAACCGCGAGATGCCGCGGCGCATTCCCCGCGATCGGCTGCTCCAGCAGCGCCATCGCGGCATCGACGCCGCCGGCCCGATGCGGCACGCCGGCCACCCGCAGCCCCATCTCGACACCGCTCAGCGCCGCCATCAGGGTCAGCTCGTTGCACTCGCCGAGATGACCGATGCGGAAGACCTTACCGGCGACCTTGGACAGGCCCGAGCCGAGCGACATGTTGAAATTGTCCAGCACGACCTGGCGGAACTCGTCGGCATTATGACCGGGCGGCATCAACACGGCCGTCAGCACAGGTGAATGATCCCTCGGCTCCTGGCACAGCACTTCGAGACCCCAGTGCTCCACCGCCGCACGCGTCGCCGCCGCGAGCTTGAGGTGGCGTGCGAAGACCTGATCGAGCCCCTCCTCGAGCAGCATCGCGATCGCCTCGCGCAGGCCATAAAGCAGGTTCGTCGCGGGGGTGTAGGGGAAGAAGCCGTTCGCATTCAGCTTCAGCATGTCCTCCCAGTCCCAGAACGAGCGCGGCATCTTGTTAGTCTTGGCAACTTCGCGCGCCTTGTCCGAGACGGCGTTGAAGCCGAGCCCCGGCGGCAGCATGAAGCCCTTCTGCGAGCAGGAGACGGCGACGTCGACTTTCCACTCGTCGAAGCGGAAGTCAGCGGACGCAAGACCGGAGATGGTGTCGACCATCAGCAGCGCCGGATGCTTGGCGCGATCGATGGCGGCCCGGACCTCGCCGATGCGGCTGGTCGACCCGGTCGAGGTCTCGTTGTGCACGACCATCACGGCCTTGAGCTGATGCGCGGTATCGGCCGCGAGCTTCTCTTCGATGATCGAGGGATCGACGCCGCGGCGCCAGTCGCCGGGGATGAAATCGACCTCGATGCCCCAGCGCGCCGCCATCTGCCGCCACAGCGTGGCGAAGTGGCCCGTCTCGACCATCAGCACCTTGTCACCCGGCGACAGCGTGTTGACGATCGCGGCCTCCCAGGCGCCGGTGCCCGAGGACGGATAGATGATCACCGGGCTCGTGGTCTTGAAGATCTTCTGCGAGCCGCTGAGCACGGCCTTGCCGAGTTCGGCGAACTCGGCGCTGCGGTGATCGATCACCGGCATGTCCATCGCCCGCAGCACGCGCTCGGGCACCGGGCTCGGGCCCGGAATGTGCAGGAAATGACGGCCTTGGTGACGGGTCACGGCAGAACTCCAGACGACAACGGCATTCTGACACCAATAATTGCATGCAATTCTTAAATTAACAAGTGCGTAGAGCATGCATTTCTGCGGTCGACCCCATCTTTAACTACCGCTACAATCGTTTCTATGAGTTCCACGATTCCAGATATCGAAACGGTCCCATTGACCGGGCCAAACGACCGTCCCGCCCCGGCGCGGGACGAGACGTCGCTGCATGACGAGATCCTGGCGCGGCTGCGCGACTATATCGTCGAGGGCCATGTGCCGGATGGCGGGCGGCTGTCGGAGCGGCAGCTGTGCGAAATGCTGGGCGTGTCCCGCACGCCCCTGCGCGAGGCTCTCAAGGTGCTGGCAGCCGAAGGCCTCGTCGAGCTGCTGCCCAATCGCGGCGCGCGTGTCCGCCCCCTGAGCGCAGCCGACATCCAGGAATTGTTCGACCTGATGGGCGGCCTGGAAGGCCTCGCCGGCCGCCTCGCCTGCGAGAAGATCTCGGATGAAGAGATCGCGAAGATCGAGCAATATCATCACGATATGTACGGCTTTTACATGCGCCAGGACATGCAGGGTTATTTCCGCATGAACCAGCTCATCCACCGCGCGATCGTCGATGCCGCTGCCAACGCCACCCTTCATGCGACCTATGACAGCCTCGCGGGCCGCATCCGCCGCGTACGCTTCTCGGCCAACTTCGCCCGCAGGCGCGAGCGCTGGAGCGAGGCGATGCGCGAGCACGAGCTGATCCTCGACGCGCTGCGCCGGCGCGCCGGCAGCGAGCTCTCGGACATCCTGTTTCAGCACCTGCGCAACAAGGGCTCGGCCGCCATTACCTACTTTGCCGAAGAGCAAGCCGGCCCCGCTTCTACCCCTAGTGGAAAGCCGGCCAGAGTAGACTAAGGTCGATATCGCCCTCCTCGAATTGCATGCAATCTGGTTGACGCTGTTCCAGAAATGATTGACACCGGGCCAAGGCCCGGTGAACTGCGACGCGACCAGGGCTGATCAGGGATCCTCATGCCGAACGCCAATGCCGGTCCGTCCAGGCTCGAACAGAAGCTCCGTGCCGAGATCACGGGCGACGTCTTCTTCGATCGCTTCAACCGGGGCCGCTACGCCACCGATGCCTCGTTCTACCAGGTCATCCCGGCCGGCGTGGTCGTGCCGCGCACCATGGACGAGGCGCTGCGGGCGCTGGCGATCGCCCGCGATGATGGCCGCATCGTCACCCCGCGTGGCGGCGGCACCTCGCAATGCGGCCAGACGGTCAACGAAGGCATCGTCGTCGACTTCTCCAAGCACCTGAACCGGATCGTCTCGCTCGACGTCGAGGGCCGCACCTGCGCCGTAGAGCCGGGCATCGTGCTGGATGACCTCAACCGCCAGCTCAAGAAACACGGGCTGTGGTTTCCGGTCGACGTCTCCACCGCCTCGCGGGCGACGATCGGCGGCATGGCCGGCAACAATTCCTGCGGCGGCCGCTCGCTGCGCTACGGCACGATGCGCGACAACACCATCGCGATCGACGCCGCGCTCGCCGATAGCACGCTGGCGCGTTTCGGCGAGGTGCCGCGTGATCTTGCTGACATCAGCGCACCGGAGAGCGCCCGCGCGCTGTTCCGCGACATGCTCGCGCTCGGCGAGCGCGAGGCGGCGGAGATCGCCGACAAATTTCCCAAGGTGCAGCGCCGGGTCGGCGGCTACAATCTCGACGCGCTGACGCCGCGCAACGCCGCCAACAACCTCGCCCACCTGCTGGTCGGATCGGAAGGCACCCTCGCCTTCTCCACCAAAATCGAGCTGAAGCTGTGGCCCTTGATCCGCACCAAGGTGCTCGGCGTCTGCCATTTCGGCAGCTTCTACAAAGCGATGGACGCGGCCCAGCACCTCGTCAAGCTGAAGCCGATCGCGGTCGAGCTGGTCGACCGCACCATGATCGGGCTCGGCCGGGACATTGCGATGTTCCAGCCGGTGATCACAGCCGCCGTCCGCGGCGATCCCGACGCGATCCTGGTGGTCGAGTTTGCCGAAGAGACCAAGGACGAGAACCTCGCCAAGCTGAAGCAGCTCAGTGAGCTGATGGGTGATCTCGGCTTCTCCTGGAGCAACGAGATCTGCAACTGGGGCGGCGTGGTGGAGATCACCGAGCCCGCGCTGCAGACCGCGGTCGCCGATTTCCGCGCCGCCGGGCTCAACGTGATGATGTCGATGAAGGAGGCCGGCAAGCCGGTGTCGTTCGTCGAGGACTGCGCCGTGCCGCTGCCGCATCTCGCCGACTACACGGCACGACTCAACGACGTGTTCGCCAAGCACGGCACCCGCGGCACGATGTATGCGCACGCCTCCGAAGGCTGCCTGCATGTGCGGCCCGTGCTGAACCTGAAGCTGGAGAAGGACGTCAAGGCGATGCGCGCCATCGCCGAGGAAGCCTTCGCCATGGTGCGTGAATACAAGGGCTCGCATTCCGGTGAGCATGGCGACGGCATCGTGCGCTCGGAATTCCACGCGCAGATGTTCGGCCCCCGCATCGTCGCCGACTTCAAGGAAGTGAAGCAACGCTTCGACCCCGGCAACGTGCTGAACCCAGGCCGCATCGTCGATCCGCCCAAGATGGACGACCGCACGCTGTTCCGCTACCCGCCGGACTATCGCGTCGACGACATCAAGACCGTGCTCGACTGGTCCGCCTATCCCGGAGCCGCCGGCGGTTTCCAGGGCGCGGTCGAGATGTGCAACAACAACGGCGCCTGCCGCAAACTCGACGGCGGCGTGATGTGCCCGTCCTATCGCGCCACCCGCGACGAGAAGGATGTCACCCGCGGCCGCGCCAACACGTTGCGGCTGGCGATCTCCGGCCAGCTCGGGCCAGGCGCGCTGTCGTCCGACGAGATGATGGAGACGCTGAAGCTCTGCGTCTCCTGCAAGGCCTGCCGCCGCGAATGTCCGACCGGCGTCGACATGGCCAAGATGAAGATCGAGGTGCTGGCCGCGCGCGCGACCACGCATGGTCTCACCTTGCGCGACCGGCTCGTGGCCTATCTACCCCGCTACGCCGATCTCGCCGCCCGCTTCGCGCCACTGGTGAATCTGCGCAATCACGTCGCGCCATTGCGCGTGCTGATGGAGCGCGTCGTCGGCATCAGCGCCAGACGCCAGCTGCCGGCGTTTCGCAGCGACACGTTCCACGTCGATGCCGAAGCGTTTGGTCCGGCCGATGGCCGTGAGGTCGTGCTGTTCGGCGACACTTTCAACCGCGTCTATGAGCGCGAGAATCTCGACGCGGCGCTGCGCGTACTGATCGCCGGCGGCTATCGCGTCTACATTCCCAAACCGGCCGACGGCGGCCGCGCCCTGTGCTGCGGCCGCACGTTCCTCTCCGCCGGCCTCGTCGACGAAGCCAGGTCCGAGCTGCAGCGGCTGGTCGAGACCTACGCGCCCTTCGCATCGCGCGGCGTGCCGATCATCGGCCTCGAGCCGAGCTGTCTGCTGACCTTGCGCGACGAGCTGCTGTCACTGCGCAACGACACCACCGCCAAGACGATCAGCGCGCATGCGCTGCTGCTGGAGGAGTTTCTGGCGCGCGAGGCCGAGAGCGGCCGGCTCGCGCTGCCGCTCGGTCCCCTGCCCGGCAAGGCGCTGCTGCATGGTCATTGCCACCAGAAATCCTTTGCCGCCTTCAAGCCGGTCGAGCAGGTGCTACGGCTCATCCCCGAACTCGCGGTCGAGACCATCGAGTCCTCGTGCTGCGGCATGGCCGGCGCGTTCGGCTATGGCGCCGAGACCTACGACGTCTCGCTGCAGATGGCTGAAGCCTCGCTCCTGCCAGCCGTGCGCAAGGCCGATGCTTCGACCTTCATCGTCGCCGACGGCACCTCCTGCCGCCACCAGATCCATGACGGCGCCGCCCGCGGCGCCGTCCACGCCGCGCAGCTCTTGGCGATGAGTTTGGAGCGAGGGCGCGCCGCTACGTAGTCCGTAGGGTGGGCAAAGCGAAGCGTGCCCACCGCCGACTTCCGCTTCGCAAGACGGTGGGCACGCTACGCTTTGCCCACCCTACGCAGCTCGTTTGACTTAACGACACAGGGACTCCCGACATGGCCGACCTCACGCTCGACACCGCCCGCAAGATCCTCGACGCCACGCTCGCCAAGGGCGTCGAGAAGAAGCTGAAGCCGCTCGCCGTCATCGTGCTCGACGCCCGCGGCTGCCTGAAAGCCGCCGCCGCGCAGGACGGCACCAGCCTGATGCGGGCCGAGGTCGCTCATGGCAAGGCCTATGGCGCGCTGGCGCTCGGCCTCGGCTCCCGCGCCCTGTTCCAGCGCGCCCAGGAGCAGGCCTATTTCATCGACGCCGTGAACACGCTGGCGCAGGGCCGCATGGTGCCGGTGCCCGGCGGCGTACTGATCATGGACGGCACCACGTTGCTCGGCGCCGTCGGCGTCTCAGGCGACACCTCGGACAATGACGAGATCTGCGCCGTCGCCGGCATCGAGGCCGCCGGCCTCAAGGCCAATGCGGGCTAGGGTCTCCGCGCTTTAGCAACCTTTCGTCCCTCCGCGGCTTCCCTGGTGATCTCACCACGGAGGCCGCATGACTCAGATTCCGCTGCCTGCATCGGCGCTGGCCGAGAACCATGAAGCCGACGCCGCGCGCGACGATGGCGTGCGCGAGATCGCGCCCGATGTCGCCTATCGACAGCTCGCTATCGTCAATGTCGCGTTCTACGGCGAGGCTGGCGCAGGCGATGGCGGCTGGGTGCTGATCGATGCCGGCGTGTTCGGCTCAGGGCCCGCGATCCGTCACGCCGCACAGGCCCGCTTCGGCGGCAGCGGCCGGCCGGCCTGCATCGTGCTCACTCACGGTCACTTCGACCATGTCGGCGTGCTCGAGACCTTGAGCCGCGAATGGGACGTTCCGGTCTACGCCCATCCGCTCGAACACCCTTACCTCAACGGCACCCGCTCCTATCCGCCGCCCGATCCCCATGTCGGCGGCGGCATGCTGGCGCGGCTATCGCCGCTGTTCCCGACCAGCCCGGTCGATGTCGGCGCGCATTTGCGCGATCTGCCGCCCGACCACTCGGTCCCGTTCATGTCGGGGTTTCGCTGGATCCACACGCCGGGCCATGCGCCCGGCCATGTCTCGCTATGGCGCGAACGCGACCGCCTGCTGATCGCAGGCGATGCCATCGTCACGACAGCGCAGGAATCCGTCTACGCGTCCGTGACGCAGGCGCCGGAAATGCACGGGCCGCCGATGTACTTCACGCCGGACTGGGCAGCCGCGCGCGAGTCCGTTCGCGCCATCGACGCGCTGTCGCCGGAGACGGTGATCACCGGCCATGGCGCGGCCATGCAGGGCCAGGACATGAAGCTGGCGCTCGCGGCACTGGCGCGTAATTTTGACGTCGTCGCGGTTCCCGAGGACAAGCGCGGCGGTGACGCTTCGGAAGCTTAACAAGACTTCATTGGCAGCGGATCTTCGCGGCCGAAACATTGCCGGCCGCTGCACGTTTGTACCACGGGGCGCACGGAGAACCGGACATGCCTCGGATGAGATCCCGTACCGTCATCATCACCGGCGCGTCCGCCGGTGTCGGCCGCGCCATTGCCAAGCGCTTCGGCGAAGCCGGCGACCGCGTCGGCCTGATCGCGCGCGATGAGGAAGCGCTGCGAGACGTTCAGCGCGAGCTGCAGGGCTGCTTTGCCCATGCCGAGTACGAGGCCGTCGATGTCGCCGACGCGCAGGCGCTGTTCGAAGCGGCCGAGCGGCTCGAACAGCGGTTGGGTCCGGTCGACATCTGGATCAACGACGCCATGGAGACGGTGTTCTCGACGGTCGCCGACATCACGCCCGATGAATTCCGCCGCGTCACCGACGTGACCTATCTCGGCTTCGTGCACGGCACGATGGCGGCGCTGCGCTCGATGCGCCGGCGCGGCGAGGGCCGCATCATCCAGATCGGCTCGGCGCTCGCCTATCGCGGCATTCCGCTTCAGGCCGCCTATTGCGGCGCCAAGCATGCGATCCACGGCTTCACCGACTCGCTGCGCGCGGAGCTGATGCATGAGCGCTCGCGCATCACCCTGTGCATGGTCGATCTGCCGGCGGTGAACACGCCGCAATTCGATTGGGCGCGGGCGCATCTCGCGCATACGCCACGCCCGATGGGGCGTCCGGTCGAGCCGGAGGTGATCGCCGACGCCGTGTATCGCGTCGCCGCCGGCGGCTTCCGCGAATACTGGATCGGCTGGCCGACGCTGCTCACCATCCTCGGCAATGCCGTCGCGCCGGCTCTGCTCGACCACTACCTCGCCGCCAAGGCGATCGCGGGACAGCAGACCGATGTGCCACTGGTGCCCGACCGCACCGACAATCTCGACCATCCGGTCACGCGCCTGCACCGCACCCGCGGCTCGTTCAGCAAGGAGGCCGCGCAGCAGGCCGTGCTGTTGCCCGGCGACGTCGCCCGCGCTGCGACGGTCGCGATCGGAGCTGCGCTCTTCTTTGCGCTGGGAGCGACGATGAGCCGGCGGAGGTGGCGTTAGACTGTACGCCGCCATGCCGCCCTTGCGCCGCCACGGTCAGATGCGCTTCTCTGTTCCGCGACTTGCAGTCCGGTCCGGAGCGCCTCCATGACCATCGAGAGCATCAGCGCGATCACCATTGCCACCCACGACATGGCCCGCGCGGTCGCCTTCTATCGCGCGCTCGGCTTCGACGATATTCCCTATGGCGGCGCGGAGTCGCCGTTCACGACCTTCCGCGTCGGCGCTGGCTTTCTCAACCTCATCGCCACCCCCGAGGACAAACAATGGAGCTGGTGGGGTCGGATCATCTTCCATGTCTCGGACGTGGACGCGGTCTATGCCAAGGCGCTGGCCGCCGGCTTCTCGCCCTCGACCACGCCGCGCGATGCCGAATGGGGCGAGCGCTATTTCCACCTCACCGACCCCGATGGCCACGAGCTGAGCTTCGCGCGGCCGCTTCGGCGCTGAGCTAGCCGAGCTCGAAGCTCGTGACGCCGAACACCCGTTCGAGCCGCAGCGGCGGAATCGGCCCGGTGTACATGCGCGCCGTCTCGAACAGCGGCTTGAGCCCAAGACCCTCGGCGAGCGCGACCGCCTCCGGATTGATCGCGGGCACGTCGAGGAAAATCTCGCCATCGCCGATCGCACCGCATAGCGCCGCGACAATGACCTCGGCATCGGCGCGGCGATCCGCCACCAGCGGGCCGATCTTGTAGCCGGTGCGACAGGGACGGATCACGCCCCAAGCCACCAACTCACCGTCCCTTCGCAGAGCTCGGCCGACATGCTGGGGCGTGCCGATCCAGGTCTGCAGGAACGCGCGTCGCGCCGCCGGAAACACGGTCGCATCCGATGCTTCGATCAGCGAAATCGGCACGTCCGCCAGCGCGCCGAGATCGGCTCCGGCCGAGGCCCGCAGCACCGCGGGCCGGCCGCCAAAGCGGATGTTGGCATAGGCGTAGCTGAACCCGGACTTGCGATAATTGTCCTGCTGCGCGACCACGCCGTCGAGCCCAACCACCCGCGATCCCGCATGCGCCATCGCAGCCTGCCAGAGCCGCAGACCGTAGCCGTGCCCGCGCATGTCAGGACGCACGATGTAGAAGCCGAGAAAGGCAAAGCGATCGTCGTAATTCACGCAGGACACGGTCGCCACCGGCTCGCCCTTGAGCTCGGCGACGAGGAAGCCCTGCGGATCGACCGCCGCAAAGCAGGCGGCGTCGGACAGACCGGGATTCCAGCCTTCGGCCGCGGCCCAGTCTAGGGTGAGCGCAATTTCGTCTGGTCGCATTGGCCTGATGGTGAGGCCGTCTGTTGCATCGAAGGCGGACAACGTCATGTCTCCATCCTAATGCCTTGAAGGCAGCAGCGCATCAGCAACGATGCCTTGACTGACGCCGCCTCCACTGCTTCACCCACCAGACCCTACCACTTTGCCGGTAATGCGTCCGTCCCATAGAGGTCGAGTTGACAGCTCCTCTTGACAGAGACTCTACGCAGAGTCCGCCGCTCACTGCCCCTGCTACGGACCGCCTCATCAGCCTCGACATCCTGCGCGGCATCGCTTTGTTCGGCGTCATGGCGATCAACGTGGTGTTCGAATTCCGCATCTCGATCTTCGGCCAGTTTCTGCCGGCGTCGAGATCCCGTGAGGCGGGCACGACTTTCTTCACCGGCTCCTCCTCGCCCGACATGACCAGGCTCATGTGGGCCGTCATGAGCGATACGCCGTTCAATAGGGCCGTCGAGGACATACTCGCGCGGGCCGTCTCCATGAAGGCGTTTGCGCTGTTCTCGCTGCTGTTCGGCATCGGGCTGGCGATGCAGTTCGACAGGATCGTTGCGCACCGCCGTATCCCCCTTCTGCTCCGGCGGTTACTCGTCCTGCTCGCGATTGGCCTGCTGCACCTCACGCTGTTATGGAATGGCGATATCCTCACTGAATATGCGCTCGCCGGACTAATCGTGCTGCCGTTCCTGTTCGCCCCGAATTGGGTGGTCATCGCGAGCAGCCTCGCGCTGCTCGGCGTGTATTTCACCGGGGGCCTGACCTCCGTGGTACCGCTGCCGAGCCCGGCCTGGATGATGCAGCATGTGGCCGATGCCAATCGCGTCTACGCCAACGGCAGCTTCCTCCAGATCCTCGCGTTTCGACTATCCGAGATTGGCGCGATCGCGCCGTTGCATCTGTGGATCTTCCCGCGCACGCTCGGGCTATTTCTCGCTGGTTTCATGGTCTGGCGCTCTGGCATTGTGCGCGAGGCTTCCGGTCACCGCACCATGTTGCTGCTGACGGCGCTGGCCGCCTTCGCCGTGACAATCGACGCCGGCTCATCGCTTGCCACGGTCAGTCTAGCGCTAGCCTATGGGGCGCTGGTCGTCTCGGCTGCGAGCACCCCCCGGGGCATCCGCCTGCTCGGCTGGGCGGCTCCGATCGGGCGAATGGCCTTCACCAACTACCTCATGCAGTCCGTCATTTTCGGCCTCGTGTTCTACGGCTATGGTCTCGGTCTGTTCGGCCGGCTCAGCGTCTCGCTGGCCCTCGGCATCGGCATCATCGTCTATGTGCTCCAGGCGATCGCCAGCTGGGGCTGGCTGAAGCTGTTTCAGTTCGGCCCGGTCGAATGGCTGTGGCGCAGCCTGATGTATAATCAGCTGCAGCCGATGCGGCCTCGCTCGGAATCCTGATACGGCCCTCTCGCAGGTTATTTGCCCGTCGGGTTACTATGTCGCACCCTTGGGTCTGTTGCGCCGACGAGGCTGGGCAAGAATCCAAATTAGGAGGCTAGGAGGGCTCGGCGCGGTGCGACTTCGAGCCATAGCCGTATCATCGTCCAGTTTCGTATCAAGGCAAGCGGAATCGCCTCTCGTGCGGCATTGGCCTCGGCAGAGGCGGCGTGTTGAGCTGCACTAGCCCACGCGGTGATGCGGGCGAGGAAGTCGTTCAGGCCGAGAATGTTGAGGACGCGGCTAAAGTTGTAAGAGAGCGCCATGAGGCTCCATTCCCCGCGAACCTTGTCGAAGCTGCGGACGAGGAAATGCTGATACCCGGCGCGGCACTTGAGTGTGCCGAACGGATGTTCGACGAGGGCTGAGCGGCGACGCATCAGCCGGCCAGCCTGTTCGCTCGCCATTCTCTGGCGGTGACGATCCAGCACCTCCTCGTGCTCCCACCGAGAGACGTTGCGGCTTTTGGCCTTCGCGGAGAGGCAAGACGCCTTGAGGGGGCAGACGCTGCAGGTCGGCACTGAGCCCAGGTAACGGCGTTCCATTCTGCCGCTCGTATTCTTCCAGAGCTTCTTCGTGGGATGCAGCGCCTGGCCTGCGGGACACCGGTAGGTGTCGGTTGCGGAATCGTAGGTGAAGTCAGCTCGCGTGAAGCGCGTGTGCTTCTTGCCATTGCCGTGATGCAGCGGGACATAGGCGGTGATGCCATCATCCTCGCAAGCCTTGATATCCTCGCTGTTGTAGTAGCCGACATCGGCCAATATCTGCAGCGACGAGACCTCCAGGTTCTCCTTGGCCGCTATCGCCATCATATGCAGGTGTCGGACATCGCTGCGATTGACGACCTCGCTGGCGACGATCAGCTTGTTCTTGTCGTCAACGACGCTCTGGACGTTGTAGCCTGCAATCGTCTGATCGCCCTTGCTCAGCAGCCGCGCATCGGGGTCGGTCTTCGACACCTGTCCCTTGTCGTTTTTGTCAAGGTTCTCCAGATCGGACTGGGCGCGCTCACGCCGCGCCATCAGTTCCTTGATCCTGTCCCCGACATCGCCGCCGCCATTGCCATCCTTGCCGTTGTCGGGCCGCTTGGCTTCTGCTGCATCGTTGGTGTCGAGGGACTTGCCGTACGCCTCGATCTCCTCATCGAGCTTGGCGATCTGTTTGGCGAGCTTCCCGCGCGTGAAGATGCTGTCCTTGCTGGCATTGCCGTGGAATAGCGCCCCGTCGACCGCGACCAGGGTCCCGCCGATCAGATCGAGTTCGCGAAGCAGCAGCACGAAACTGCGGTTCGCGGCCTTCAGGGCCGCCCAGTTCTCCTTGCGGAAATTGGCGATCGTCCGGTAGCCGGGCTTGAGAGACTTCAGCAGCCAGATCAGTTCCAGATTGCGGCAGGCTTCACGCTCCAGCCGGCGTGATGACCGGATCTGGTTGATATAGCCATACAGGTACAGCTTCAGCAGATCGGACGGGGCGTATGGCGGCTGTCCCGCTCCCGCCGCGCGCCGGTCGGCGTGCCGAAATCCAAGCTTGGCAAGGTCGAGCGCATCGACATAGCCATCGATCGCACGAACCGGATTGTCCGCAGATACGTAATCCTCGATCCGCGGTGGAAACAGGCTGGCTTGCTCGCGGCTCTCACCGCTCTTGAACGGGCGATTCGTCATAAGCCGAATCGTACATCCCGCCACGCAAAACGCCCGAGATTCTTGCCCAGCCTCGTCGAGGCTGGGCAAGAATCCAAATTAGGAGGCTAGGAGGGCTCGGCGCGGTGCGACTTCGAGCCATAGCCGTATCATCGTCCAGTTTCGTATCAAGGCAAGCGGAATCGCCTCTCGTGCGGCGTTGGCCTCGGCAGAGGCGGCGTGTTGAGCTGCAATAGCCCACGCGGTGATGCGGGCGAGGAAGTCGTTCAGGCCGAGAATGTTGAGGACGCGGCTAAAGTTGTAAGAGAGCGCCATGAGGCTCCATTCCCCGCGAACCTTGTCGAAGCTGCGGACGAGGAAATGCTGATACCCGGCGCGGCACTTGAGTGTGCCGAACGGATGTTCGACGAGGGCTGAGCGGCGACGCATCAGCTGGCCAGCCTGTTCGCTCGCCATTCTCTGGCGGTGACGATCCAGCACCTCCTCGTGCTCCCACCGAGAGACGTTGCGGCTTTTGGCCTTCGCGGAGAGGCAAGACGCCTTGAGGGGGCAGACGCTGCAGGTCGGCACTGAGCCCAGGTAACGGCGTTCCATTCTGCCGCTCGTATTCTTCCAGAGCTTCTTCGTGGGATGCAGCGCCTGGCCTGCGGGACACCGGTAGGTGTCGGTTGCGGAATCGTAGGTGAAGTCAGCTCGCGTGAAGCGCGTGTGCTTCTTGCCATTGCCGTGATGCAGCGGGACATAGGCGGTGATGCCATCATCCTCGCAAGCCTTGATATCCTCGCTGTTGTAGTAGCCGACATCGGCCAATATCTGCAGCGACGAGACCTCCAGGTTCTCCTTGGCCGCTATCGCCATCATATGCAGGTGTCGGACATCGCTGCGATTGACGACCTCGCTGGCGACGATCAGCTTGTTCTTGTCGTCAACGACGCTCTGGACGTTGTAGCCTGCAATCGTCTGATCGCCCTTGCTCAGCAGCCGCGCATCGGGGTCGGTCTTCGACACCTGTCCCTTGTCGTTTTTGTCAAGGTTCTCCAGATCGGACTGAGCGCGCTCACGCCGCGCCATCAGTTCCTTGATCCTGTCCCCGACATCGCCGCCGCCATTGCCATCCTTGCCGTTGTCGGGCCGCTTGGCTTCTGCTGCATCGTTGGTGTCGAGGGACTTGCCGTACGCCTCGATCTCCTCATCGAGCTTGGCGATCTGTTTGGCGAGCTTCCCGCGCGTGAAGATGCTGTCCTTGCTGGCATTGCCGTGGAATAGCGCCCCGTCGACCGCGACCAGGGTCCCGCCGATCAGATCGAGTTCGCGAAGCAGCAGCACGAAACTGCGGTTCGCGGCCTTCAGGGCCGCCCAGTTCTCCTTGCGGAAATTGGCGATCGTCCGGTAGCCGGGCTTGAGAGACTTCAGCAGCCAGATCAGTTCCAGATTGCGGCAGGCTTCACGCTCCAGCCGGCGTGATGACCGGATCTGGTTGATATAGCCATACAGGTACAGCTTCAGCAGATCGGACGGGGCGTATGGCGGCTGTCCCGCTCCCGCCGCGCGCCGGTCGGCGTGCCGAAATCCAAGCTTGGCAAGGTCGAGCGCATCGACATAGCCATCGATCGCACGAACCGGATTGTCCGCAGATACGTAATCCTCGATCCGCGGTGGAAACAGGCTGGCTTGCTCGCGGCTCTCACCGCTCTTGAACGGGCGATTCGTCATAAGCCGAATCGTACATCCCGCCACGCAAAACGCCCGAGATTCTTGCCCAGCCTCGTCGGGCAAATCAGATGCACATTTCCCGGCGTCACGGCCCACGAGAGGGGCGCCTCGCGATCGTCACGAGCGTTGGGCCGTTGATGCGATGGCCGTCGCGGCATCAGGCGCGTTTGCGCAAGACGACTGGTGGCGCGGCGGACGGCGAAATCGTGTGGTCCTGACATCCCGACGCTGATGTCAACTCACGGCGAAGCTTTGCTTCGCATGGGGATGGTGGCCAGAAAGCCCGGCGCACCAGGGAGATCACGTATAAGCCGTAAGCCCGTCGTGCAGGGAAGGCCGGAAGTTGCGGCCAAACCTGTGGTGACTGCCGCCTGCTTTTCTTCCTGCAGGCGGGCCATGGGGGCGGCGAGCTCCCGGCCTTCCCTGCGCCCTCTTCCTTCGAGGGCCGATGTCGGAACAACAACTCGGGCGCAAGGCGCCGCGAGATCGCGGATGCACGTCTTGAAACTCATTGCAGCGAGCGAGCTACTTCCCCGGCCAGACCGGTTTACGCTTCTCCGCAAACGCCTTCAGCCCTTCCTTGGCGTCTTCGGTCATCGCGAGCAGCGCGATCTGGCTTTCGAGATAGGCGATCGACTCGTCGAACGACATCGAGGCGATCGCGCGCATCGCGTATTTGCCGCGGCGGATCGCGGTCGGGGATTTGTCGACGATGCGCCCGATCAGCCAGTCGATCTTGGCATCGAGTTCGGCGGCGGGAACGACGTGATTGAGCAGACCGGCGGCTTGCGCGGCCTTGGCATCGAACGGCTCGCCCGTCAGCGCCCATTCGTTGACAAGCCTGGGCGGCGCGATGGTCTGCAGCAGGCTCAGCACCTGCATCGGGAACACGCCGACCTTCACCTCCGGCAGGCCAAAGGCGACGTGATCGGCTGCGACCGCCATGTCGGTCATGCACAACAGTCCCATGCCGCCGGCCATGCAGACGCCGCCGACACGCGCGATCGCGGGCTTGGTGGCGTTCTGCGAGAGTCTCAGCAGATCCGCGTAGTCGACATTGGGCCGCGAGAAATCCATGGCAAAGGCAGCGCCCGAGTTCTGCAAATCGGCGCCGGCGCAGAAGGCCTTGTCCCCCGCTCCCGTCAGCACGATGACGCGCACCTCCGGATCGTCATGCGCCTGGCGGTAGCCGCGCGAGATGCCCGCGATGACGTCGCCATTGAGCGCGTTGCGCTTCTCCGGGCGGTTGATGGTGATCCAGAGGGCCTGCCCGCGCTTGTCGAGAATCACGCTGTCGTCGGTCATTGCCTTGCCTGTCGCTTGCTGTCGAATGCCGGATTGTGGCGGGATAGCCGCGAGGAGCAAGGAAAACTTGCGTCAGGAGGCCGCGCGGCGGCCGATCTCGGCAATGACGCCGCGCAGCAGCGGACTCGCCGGCTCGAACTGGCCGTCGCGCAGGAACGCGACGGTCTGCCGGAACGACGTCGGATGCACCAAGAGGCCCATATGCGAGGCCTTGATCACCGTGTAGTCCGTCATCTCGGCGAACTTGCAGCTCTCGACCGAGACGCGGCCGTCATTGGGCCATGGCAGCAGGAACAAGCCGGCGATCGGATCGAGGAAACGGTTTCCGGCGATCACCCCGATTTCGTAATCGGCCGGCGGGAGCGAGGCGAGCGCGACGTTGTTCTTCGTCACCAGCTGCAGACCGGCCGGCCCGAAATAGGCGCGGTAGAGCGCGACGTTCTGCAGCCGATCGGCAACTTCGCTGCCGCCATTGGGCGTGCCCAGCATGACGACGCGGCCAAGCCGCGGAGGACGGTGACGGCCGATGGTGACCCGCGCCAGCAACCCGCCCATCGAATGGGTCACGAAATGGATCGGGCCATCGATCGCAGCGGCAAAATCCGTGATGGCCGGATGGATGTCCTCTGCCAGACGCTCCAGCGGCTTCTTGCGGCTCTCATAGTCGAGGTTCAGCGTGGCGAAGCCCGCGCGTTGCAGCCGCTTTTCCAGCGGGCGCAGCATCAATGAGCGACCGGCGATGCCATGCAGCAGCACGACCCCCGCGTGGCGGGGGCCATTCTGGTGGCGACGTCGGCGCAGCGATGCCATCACGCGACTTCTTTCTCCTCCGCATCGCGCTCCGAAGCAGCCTCCTTGGCAGCTTCCTCGGCCAGCGTCTTCGCACCGACATAGTCGGTCTTGCCGGAGCCGAGCAGCGGGATCTTGTCCACGACCATCACGACAGCCGGCACCGCAAGCTCCGGCGCGCCTTGCGCCTTGGCCTGGCGCTGCATGGCGGCGCGCTCGGCATCCTTCTGCGTGGTGATCAGAACGATGCGCTCACCCTTGCGCTGGTCCGGGATCGACACCGCGACCGAGGCCGCCTGCGGCCACAAGGTTGCGGCGATCTGCTCGACCACCGTGAGCGAGACCATCTCGCCGGCGATCTTAGCGAAGCGCTTGGCGCGTCCCTTGATCGTGATGAAGCCCTGTTCGTCGATGGTGACGATGTCGCCGGTGTCGTGCCAGCCCTCAGGAAGTGCTTCGAGCACGCCGGGGTTTTCCGCCCTGACATAGCCGAGCATGACGTTGGGACCGCGGACCGAGAGACGGCCGCCCTCCTCGATGCCCGGCACCTTATCCAACCGGTACTCCATCAGCGGCGAGAGGCGGCCGACGGTGCCGACGCGGTTGGCCATCGGCGTATTCATCGCCAGCACCGGCGCAGTCTCCGTGACGCCGTAGCCTTCGAGAACGCGGATGCCATAGCGCTCCATGTAGATCTGCCGTGTGCGATCCTTGACCGGCTCTGCGCCCGCAATGACCAGCCGCAGCGTGCGGAAATCATAGGCATGGGCGGAGCGGGCATAACCGGTCAGGAAGGTGTCGGTGCCGAACAGAATGGTGGCGCCGGTCTGGTAGATCAACTCCGGCACGATCCGGTAATGCAACGGCGACGGATACATGTAGATCGGGATGCCCGCCAACATGGGCATCATCATGCCGCCGGTGAGGCCGAAGGAGTGGAACACCGGCAAAACGTTGAACACAAGACCGTTAGCATTGGCATCGACCCGCGCCAGCGCCTGTGCGGCATTGGCCAGGATGTTGCGGTGGGACAGCACGACGCCCTTTGGAGTCCCCTCCGAGCCCGAGGTGAACAGAATCACGGCTGGGTGATCGGCGTTACGCGGGACGCGCGGCTTGCTGCCGTCGAGAATGCCCTTGATCTTGTCGACCGCGCCGACGGAGGCCTTGACGTCCTCCAGATAAACCAGACGGGCCTGACCCTCGATCGCGGCAATCAGCTTGTCGAGCTTGCCCTTCTCGATGAAGCCGCGCGAGGTCAGCACCGTCGTGACCTGCGCAGCCTTCATCGCAGCCAGCACGTTCACCGGGCCGGCGGAGAAGTTGAGCATCGCCGGAACGCGACCGATCGACTGCAGCGCCATGAACACGACAGCGACGCCGGCGGAGTTCGGCAGCAGCACGCCGATGTTCTCGCCGACCATGGTGCCGTGCTCGAGCTTGCGGCTGAGCACCTGCGCGCCAAGCAGCAGCTTGCGATAGGTCAGCTTGGTGCCGAGCGGATCCTCGATCATGACCTTGCCGGTGTCATGGTCGCGATGGGCATGCGCCAGCGCCTCGAACAAGGTGCGGTCGAGCATGGCGTTCTTGACCATCGCGTCGATCATGACGTCCTGCAGCGCCGCGCCGGCTGCATTGCGACGAGTCTTGCCTTTGAGGGCTGCGTCAATCGTGAGCTTGACCGGCGGCAGGATCGTCACCGTCACCTTGGGAAACCAGGACCGCTTGATCTGGCCGTCCTTGAGATAGCTGAGATGCGAGCGCTGGGCGCCCTCGATGCGCACGGGCACGACGACGGCGTCGGCCTTGTCGGCGATCATCGCCGTGCCATCATAGACCTTCATCAGCGAGCCCGACACCGTGATGCGGCCTTCCGGGAAGATCACCACCGGCTCTTGGCTCGCCACCAGCTTGATGAGGTCGCGCGCGCCGAGCGGCTTCGTCGGATCGATCGTGATGTGGCTCACCAGCTTCAGGAAGACCTTCGCCCACCAGGCTTTGGAGATGCCGGTGTCGACAGCGAAGGTCGCATCGATCGGCAACACCGCATGCAGCAGCGGACCATCGATCAGGCTGACATGGTTCGGCGCGATCAGCATCCGGGTGCCCACCGGCGGAAGGTTTTCCAGCCCGCGCACCTCAGTGCGGAACAGCGCGCGGAACAGCATCGCGCCGAAGTCGCGCACGCCCTCGCGGCCCCATTTGTTCAGGACGAACCAGACGGCGCCGAAGCTCGCCAGCGCAAGGCCGAAGAAGATCCAGGCGATCGAGACGCCTGCAGCTTGAAGAAGAGCCACGCCGAGCGAGCCGACCACCATGAACGCCGCTTGCAGCACGTTGCCGGCGGCGATGACACGGGCGCGCTCATTGGACTCCGACCAGGCCTGCACGGCGGCAAACGCCGGCACCACGAACAGACCGCCGCCGAACGCGAACAACGCGAAATCGATCAGCATGCGGGCGCCTGCCCAGGAGCCGATGAAGCCGAGCGGCGTGAGACCCTTTGCGGTGTCCGTGGTCGCGATAGCCCAGGACAGATCGAGACCGAGCACGCCCATGATGATGGCGCCGAGCGGCACCAGAGCGAGATTCGGGCGGACATGGCTGAGGCTGGCGGCGAACAGCGAGCCGATGGCGATGCCGACCGCGAAGATCGCAAGGCACAGCGTGACGACGCCTTCGGTGCCGCCGACCACATCCTTGACCAGCGCCGGCAGCAGCGACAGCACGACGGCGCCGACCAGCCAGAACCACGACACGATCACCATGCCGTCCCACAGCCGCGGCGCGGCATAGAGCGACTTCAACAGATGCGACGTCGAGCTCCAGGGATTGGCCGTGATGCAGAGATCCGGGGCGGACGGCGCGGTGTGCGGAATGCGCGAGGCGGACGCCCAGGAGATCACGGCAAGGCCGATCACCGCGAGCGCGACCCAGCCCATATGCGAGGAGCCGGAGACCAGTTGGCCGCCGGCGATCGTACCGATGAGGATCGCCATGAAGGTCGCGCCTTCGACCAGCGCATTGCCGGTGGCGAGCTCGCCGACCGTGAGTTGATCCGGCAGCATGGCGTATTTCACCGGGCCGAACAGCGCGGCGATGATTCCGAACATGCCAAGGGCAACGAACAGCAGCGGAACCGAATGCAGGAAGAAGCCGAGCGCCGCGAAGCCGGCGGCGAAGATCTCGGCAAACTTCAGCCGGCGGGCGACGACGCCCTTCACGTAGCGATCCGCCAGCTCGCCCCCGAGCCCGGACAGGATGAAGAACGGAAAAATGAAGACAGCGCCGGCCACGGTCACCAGCGCATCGCCGTGGGACGTGACCGCGCCATAGAGCAGCATGATGACGAGCGCATTCTTCAGGACGTTGTCATTCAGCGCCGAAGAGAACTGCGCCCAGAACAGCGGGGCGAAGCGGCGCGAGGACATCAACTGCTTGATCATGGTCGTTTCCTGGTGTGCTGCGGCAGCTTGGCCGCAAGGATCGCAAGAGCGTTGAAGCTTGGTGCTGAAATAGACACTCGTAGGGCCCGAGATCTCTCTTATGCGCGGCGACGAACCTGTTTCCGTGGCCGGCTGCTCCGCAGCGGGCTTCGCGACAGCAGCGCCATCGTGTCGGCCAGCGTGAGGGAGGACCACACCAGCGCCACGAGCCCTGCTGCGAAGCCAGTGCGTAGCTGCGAGCCCAGCGGCAGCGCAACGATGCCGCCGCCGACCAGCACGAACGATATCGCGAAGGTCATGTGCAAAATGCTTATCCAGAGAGAGGGCCGTTGCACGGAAACGATGGGACGTGAGCACATGGTGACCGCTTCGTTGCGCTGGGACCGGCGATTTGAGCGGAGGTCAGCTCAGTTCGCTCAAATAGTGGAAGCAGCCGAACAGGCCACCGCGGCGAAGCCGGCGCCCTTCCCGACCGGCGGCGCGAAAGAGTTGGTCTCCAGCACCCCGCCGTGCTCGCCGCGCGGCCAGAAGACCGGCGACGTCACAAGCATTGGCGATCCGCTCAACACGCGCCGCCACAAGGTGAGACGCCGCCCGGACCAAACCGTTCAGCAAAGGCTGAAGGTCGAGGGAAAAAAGCTGCGGACCGCGAGAACTGAGAACCTGCATTGGATGACTCCTCATATTTTGAGCGATGCTCAAAATATGTATCGCATGCATGAGCGATGCTCAAGGAGTTTTTGCAGGTCGGAGCGATGAGGTAAACAGATCCCTTCCCGGCGCAGTCAATACTCCGCGCCGGAATTTCAAAACACTGATAATGCTGGCGTTTTAGCGTCGAAGCGCCGGGTTACCCCGTCGATTTTCGCAGCCATACCTTGTTGTCGTGGAAGGCAGCGCCCCCGATGGGCGCGACGGTGTCGGCCGCGGTCAGCGAGTTGATGCCGCGACCGCCGACATGAGCGCGGTTCGGGTGGATCGATTCAGCGATCAATACCCCACGCTGAACGCCGTCGAACAACCGGGCCACCAGGGAGGTTTGCCCGCGCGCATTGCCGAGCGTCACGACGTCGCCCTCGGCGATGCCGAGCGAGCCAGCATCGAGCGGATGGATCATCACCGATGGCGCCCCCTCCCGCGCCTGGGAGGATGGGGTCTCGTTGAACGACGTGTTGAGGAACGAGCGCGCGGGACTCGTCGCGAGACGGAACGGATGCTGCTCGTCCGTCTCCTCGGTCACCGCCCAATGGTCCGGCAGAGACGGCATCCGCTCGGGGTTGCCCATCACCCGTCCGAACGGCGGGTGGACCCAGTCCGCCTTGAAATGGAATTTGCCGTCCTTGTGCGCGAAGCCGTCGAGATAATGCGAGGTGCGAAAATCCGGCTGCAGGTCGCGCCAGACATCGGCCTCGAGCGCGGCGATGTCGCCATGGCCGCTCTTCTTCAAGGTCGCGTCGATCAATTCGCGCGGCGTCATCTCGAAGCCAGCATGAACTGCGCCCAGTCGGCGCGCCAGTCCCTGCAGCACCTCATGGTTCGAACGGCATTCACCGGGGGGATCGATCAGCTTCGGCCCGACCGAAATGTGCTGGTGGCCGCCGCCGTAGTAGAGGTCGTCGTGCTCCATGAACATCGTCGCCGGCAGCACGATGTCGGCCATCTGCGCCATCTCGGTCATGAATTGTTCATGGACCGCAACGAACAGATCCTCGCGTGCGAAGCCTTGGCGAACCAGATCCTGCTCAGGCGCCACCGTCATCGGGTTCGTGTTCTGGATCAGCATCGCCTTGACCGGCGGCCCACCACAGAGCGCGTCGCGATCTCCCGTCAGGATACGCCCGATCTTCGACTGGTCGAGGAAACGGATCGAGTGATCAATCGCGTCATGGCCCTCGATGATCGACTCGTCGAAGTGCCACAGAGCGGCATTGTTGAAGAACGCCCCGCCCCCCTCATATTGCCAAGCGCCGGTCACGGCGGGGATGCAGGACGCGGCATGCATCTGCGTGGCACCATTCCGGCTGCGGGTGAAGCCATAGCCGAGACGGAAAAACGTCCGGTTGGTCTCGCCGACCAGCTTTGCAAAAGCTTCGATCTCGTTCACCGGAACACCGCAGATCCGCGAGGCCCATTCCGGAGTGCGCGTCTTCAGATGAGCCTCGAGCTCATCAGGACAATCCGTGTACTTGGCCATGTAGGCGCGATCAGCATGACCATCGCGAAACAAAACGTGCATCACGCCGCACGCAAACGCGCCATCGGTGCCCGGACGCAGGATGATCTTGATGTCAGCCTGCTTCATCGTCTCGTTGTCGTAGATATCGACTACCGCAATCTTGGCACCGCGCTCTTTTCGCGCGCGCGCCGCATGGGTCATGACATTGACTTGCGTGTTGACAGGATTCGTGCCCCAGATGACGACTAAATCCGACAGCGCCATCTCGCGCGGATCGACGCCTGCAATTTTTCCGGTGCCGATCGCAAAGCCGATGCGCGCGACGTTGGCGCAGATCGTCGAATAGAACCGCGAGTATTTCTTGACGTGCGTGAGCCGATTGAGGCCGTCTCGCATCACGAGTCCCATCGTGCCCGCATAGTAATAGGGCCAGACGGATTGCGAGCCGAACTCACGCTCGGTCTGGAGAAACCGCTCTGCGATCTCGTCGAGCGCTTCATCCCAGGACATGCGCGCGAACTCGCCCGAGCCTTTGGGGCCGACACGACGCATGGGATGCATGAGCCGTTCGGGATGATGAATGCGCTCGGCATATCGCGCCACCTTGGCGCACACGACCCCCGCCGTATATGTCTGCCGTTTCGAGCCGCGAACACGCCCGATCGTGTTCTGATCAATCACCTCCACGTCGAGCGCGCAGGCCGACGGACAATCGTGCGGACAGGTGGAGTGGCGGATATCGATGCGAGTCTGCTGGTTCATGGGCCGATTGTTAACATCAAACACGGCATCAGCCGAGAGCGTTTGCGAAGCGGTCGCATGAGCAAAACGCGACGGTCTCCTGCCCGGGAAGCATTCCTCTCTGGATCACCCGGCGCATCCTCCTGCGGCGAAGATCCTGACGCGCAACGTCGCGCCCACGATTTGCACCTGTTCGGCCGTCACCGAAAACGCGGTTATCGTCGCAACACACGCACCAACGCCTCCACTGAATGCCTGCTGGAAGGGGCCGAAGCCTTGCATCGCACCATGAGGATGCCTCAGGTATCAGGCGTTTACTGTTGCCAAGGGAGTTTCATATATTAGTATATCAGTTGAGGAGCAATGATGCCCAGCCGTGTCCCAAGGAAATTGGCGTCCGTGCCGCGTCCGGCCGCCTCTCGCATCCGCCGGAACAGACGGCGCCGCGGCGAAACCGCCGCGTCGCGCATCTATACGGATCTCCGAGCTGAGCTGGTCTCGCTGGCGCGCCGACCGGGCGAGCCCATTTCGGAAGCACAGATCGCAACAGCCTATGGCGTGAGTCGGACGCCTGTTCGAGAAGCCATTCTGAAGCTTTCGGATGAGGGACTGGTGGAGATCTTCCCGCAGTCCGGCATCTTCGTATCGAGAATTCCAATTGCTGCGCTGCCAGAGACAATCATCATCCGCAAGTCTCTCGAGGAGACCACCGCGAGGGCGGCGGCGGAGCGCGCGTCCCCCAGTCAGCTCCTCGATCTGCACGCAACGATCGAACGTCAGCGCGAGGCATGCGCTGCGAAGGATCGCGAAGCCTTCCACCAAGCGGACGAGATGTTCCATGCAGGTATCGCTGAGGTTGCAGGCTACCCTGGAATATGGAAGCTGATCCTGCAAGTGAAGGTTCACGTCGACCGCTATCGTCGACTGACATTGCCTCAGATCGGACGAATGTCGGAAGTGATCGCTGAACATGGATCAATCCTGGCGGCGATCGAAAAGCACAAGCCGGACATTGCGCGAGCCGCCATGGCAAGTCATCTGGAACGGCTTCTGGACAACATCTCCGAAATCCAAACTCTCAATCCAGAGTATTTCGACCAACCCACCTGGTAAACGATGGCCGCAGCATCCGACTTCGGCTAGCGATCAGGGAAAAGTCGGCGGAGGGACGCCATGAAGAGACGCGACTTCATCAAATTGACAGCCGCAATCGCCGGTGCAACGACTCTGCCACCGTTCTCGGCCGCGCTCGCGCAATCGAATGCGGCGTTCAAAGCCTCCGATGTCCAGCCGCCCGGCTATCCAACCGTCGCAGCGACGGAAAGCCTCGGCAAGAAGCTGGCGGCTGCGACGAATGGCCGGCTGGCAATCCAGATGTATCCATCTGCGCAACTCGGCGGAGAGAAGGAGACCATCGAACAGACCCAGATCGGGGCGATTCAGATGCTGCGCGTGAGCGCCGGATCATTGGGACCGATCGTCGATGACATCAACGTCGTCAACATGCCGTTCCTGTTCAAGAGCATCGAACATTCCGAGAAGATGATGGACGGCGCGATCGGGCAGGACCTGCTCGACCGCGTCAGCGCTCATCCGAGCGCGAACCTCGTAGCCCTCTGCTGGATGAACTCCGGCGCGCGAAGCATCTACAACACCAAGAGGCCGATCCGGAAGGTGGAGGACGTCAAGGGCCTCAAGATACGCGTGATCGGCAATCCGATCTTCATCGATATGATGAACGCGCTGGGTGGGAGCGGCGTGGCAATGAGTTATGAGCAAGTCTTCAGTGCGCTGCAGACAGGCGTGATCGATGGAGCCGAGAACAACGCGCCGAGTTATGTCTTCAGCAATCACTACACCGCAGCGAATTACTACTCGCTGACACAGCATCTGGTCATTCCGGAGATCCTGGTGTTCTCGAAGCGGGCTTGGGCCAATCTTTCGAATGAAGATCAGGCATTGATCAAGAAATTCGCGCGCGAAGCTCAGGTGGAAGAGCGCGAACTCTGGAAGGCCTACGAGCGCGAGGCCATGGAGAAGGCCAAGGCGGGCGGAAGCGAGATCATCGCAATCACGGACAAGGCGCCCTTCCAGAAGGCGGTCAAGCCAGTCTGGGACAAATACGGCCCGAAGTACCAGGACATGATCAAGCGAATTCAAGAAATCGCTTAGCGAGGTTCGTGCAATCGGGAGATTTGTGCTGGAAGAGCGCGGGTTGTGGCGTCGCGTCCTATTCGTCCGCGTCCTCACCGGCCTCGGCCAAACCGCGCAGAGGCTCCGGATTCAGGAGTACAATCGCGCCGTGCTCGAGTCGCACCCAGTCCCGCGCAGCCCAAGCTCGCAATTGCTTGTTGATGCTCTCGCGCGTCATGCCCACCATCTCGCTGATCTCCTGCTGGGTGATGGCGATGGTGCGGCTCGCATCGACCTTTTGCTTCTCGGTAAGACCGAGCAGAGCACTGGCGAGACGTCGGGGAAGATCCTGCAGGATGACCTGCTCGACCTGATCGCTGGTCCAGCGCAACCGATCGCAGAGCAGCTCGATGAACTTCATCGCAAGCACTGGCTGGCTCTTGACGAAGGGCAGGAACTCGCGGCGATCGATGACCAGTATTTCGCAATTCGTGTTGGCCGTCGCGTCAGCGGTTCGCTCGCGTCCGTCGAGCACAGCGACCTCGCCAAAGATCTCGCCCGCGCTGATCAGGTTCAGGATGGCGTTGCGGCCGTCAGGTGACGAGACGCTGATTTTGACTGTGCCGCTGATCACTGCATACAGGCTCGAGCCGGGGTCGCCTTTTGAGAAGATGGTGGCGCCGCGCTTGAGCGTGGTCGGCTTCGCATAACGGCACAGCTGATCGAGGGCATCCGGCTCGAGTTCGCGAAAAATCGGATGCTGCCGCAGCACCGATAGCTTGCCGCTGCTCGATGATCGGCTGTTGGCCTTCTTCTCCTCAGTCACACCGCATCTCCCAGGCGCCCCTACCCTACCCACCAAGGAGATGTCGAGCCGGTGACGGAGGCCCTGATGGCGTCAGGGCACCACGGGCTCGTCTATCGCCACCGGCACAGACGACCCTTCGGCCCCGACCACCCATCCCTCGATGTCCGCTTCCCCTTCGGAATACGGCAGATCGGCAGTTTGTCCAGGAAAATACGGCGAAGATCAATGGAGGCAGCCAAAGCCATCGGCCCCGGAGACCAGGCGTGAGCTGGCCGAGGAGCCAACGGGAGCCTCTCTTGCGGCCCAGCGGTGACTTCCGGCGCCTTGCGCAAAGCCGCCCCCGCTCCCGGAAATCAGTCGCGGGAGGGTCGGCTGCTTAGGCCCGAACGTATCCCGGCGTCAGGTCCGAGGCTTGGTCTGCGAATCGGCCCAGAGCAGGACCGCCGCAAAGGCTACAAAAACCGCCACCACTGCAAAGCTGACCATCATGGCATCGAACGGCATCTCTCTCCCCCTTCTTAGAGTTTGAGACACTGTCCCTCAGCGGACGCACAGCAGTCTTTGATTCAAATCAATGCAAAGCGCCGCGAGCGCCTCAGGCAGCAGCCAGAGCCTCGGCGCGGGCCGAATCCCGGAGCGATACGCCGCCCGGCAGGATGGCTATGACTCCGTCCCGCTCAAGCTTCGTAAATGTCCTGCTCACCGTCTCAATGGTGAGTCCCAGATAGTCGGCAATGTCCTGACGGCTCATCGGGAGCGGCACGATGTTCGAAGGGCCTCGCAGCTCGACGAGCCGATCCCTCCAGCCGACCAGGAAGGTCGCAACCTTTTCCTCAGCCGATCTGCGACCGAGCAGCACCATGTGGTCCCGCGCCTGATTGAGCTCCTGGACCGCCAGCTGGTTCATTCGACGCAACAGATTTGGCTTGTCTTCGGCGAAACGACCAAACGGCAGCTTGGCGAACTGACACACCGTGACCGGACCGATGGCATCGGCGGAAAACCCATGCCGGTCTTCTGTCGTCATCCCCACGAAGTCGCCGGGCAGCACAAATCCGACGATCTGCCTGCGACCATCGGGCAAGAGCTTGTAGAGCCTCATGACTCCATCAAGCAGATTGTAAAAACAAGACGACGTATCCTCTTGCGCGAAAACGGTCTCGCAGGAGCCGAAGCTGACGCGACGGCTGAGTTGCTCGAACTCCCGCATCTCGAACTGATCCAGCGATGCGCAAACGCTGAACCCTCGCACGGCACAATCGGCGCAGCCCTGCCCGTGGAAATCGACTGCAACGAGAGACGTCTTCATACAGGGCTCCGCTGGGCCAAGCGCAAAGAGAATAGCCGCATTCTAGCGGATGCTCGGAGTTCCAGTTGATTCAAATCAAATGAGGGGACAATCCGGGCACTATCGTGGCGCAAAATACCTTGTGACTTGGACGTGATGCATGCAGCGGTCCGCCTTCTGCGCTCTCCTTCTGACCCTCTCGTTGTCTCTTCCGTCCCATGCTGCATCAACTCCCGAACAGCGCGGCCGGATCTATGCGAAGACGCATTGCGCGCGATGCCATGCCATCGGCAAGGTCGGAGACAGTCCATTTCGACCGGCTCCTCCGTTTCGAACGCTGCACCTGCGTTATCCGATCGAGACCTTGGGCGAGGCGCTTGCCGAAGGGATCGTCACCGGCCACCCGGCGATGCCGCAATTCGAGCTCTCTCCTCCCGAGATCAACGACCTGCTGTCGTATCTGAAGAGCCTCGAATAGACCCGGCGCCGCGTCCCCGACTAGATCACGACCCGTTTCGGCGGAAACGCATCGTGATCTTATCTCCTTGTTTGAGCATGATCTTTTCGGAAGACCGGTTTCCGCTTTTCCGGATCATGCTCTAGAGAGCTTGGATCGTCCAAGCCAGAATCGATTTGGCGACACGACCGAAAGCCTGGTCGAAAGCAGCCACCGACTCCGCGGGATCGAGCTTGGCCAGCGGTTGACTGTCGTCAAACAGCCGAGACGCAATGACCTTGCCACTCTTGTCCACCAGCCGCGCCGACAACCCGATCTCAGCCACCGCCGCCGCATCGGCATTGATCCGGAAACGGCGAACGTCGATCAGCAACTGAAAATCCGGCTGGCCGAGATCCGATGTCCGCAGCGGCGCGTGGCTCACGTCGTAGTTTTCGAATGCATCGATCAGACGCGCCTGCAGCAGCTTGGGAATGCTGTCCGCCCATAGAAAATCGGCGAAGCCCGGATAATCCTTGGCCGGCGAGAACAGCATGCGCTGGGTCTGCAGCATCGCCACCGCCGTTGGATCGGGGATAGCGAGTTGCCCTTTGATGACCTTGGTGACCGGGCCCAAATCCCGCGGCGCCACCAGATCATAGGTGGTCTTCTGGGCCGGCGCACCGCCGCCTGTCATCTTCTCGAGGCCAGAGACGATCCCATCGAGCTTGCCGGTATTCCGCGCCAGCCCATCCGAGAACGTCTTGAGATTGGCGATGGTGTCCTTCAGCGGACCGGCATTCTCCGCAAGAACAGCATCGACGCGTCGCAAGGCATCACGTGCAGCCTGGGTCATGCTCTGACCCGCGCCAGCTTCTGCCACCAGGAGCGACACGCCGCCAGCTGCGGCCGACGACGAGCCACCTTCCAACGCGATGACGGGCACGCCCGTCAATCCCTGGAATTCCAGGCCGACCTTGGTATCGGCGCGCACCGGCGTGGCCGACGAGACCGAAATCGTCGCATTGACCCGGCGCGGGTTGTCCGGCGCCAAACCGAGCTCCGTCACTTCGCCAACGCGGATGCCGTTGAACAGAACGGCAGCGCCGACCAGCAGGCCGGGTACGGATCCCTCGAACTGCACACGGTAGGTCGTCCTCGGCCCGAGGCCCCCCGTGTTGTTAAGCCAATACACGAAGCCAAAGATTGCGACGATGGCCGCCAGCACGAAGCCGCCGATGACAGCAAAGGGGGCACGTGTTTCCATCTTCAACTCGCTTTCGGTTGCAGCATCTGGGATCGCTTGCCATGAAAGTAGGCCTTTACCCAGGGATGTTCGGATCGAAGCAGATCACTCATCGGGCCAATCGCAACGATCTTGCCGTCGGCCAACGCAGCGACACGGTCGCAGACGGTATTCAGGCTGGCCAGGTCATGCGTTACCATGAACACGGTCAGTCCCAAGGTCTGCTGGAGGGTCTTGATCAAAGCATCGAAATCGCCGGCGGAGATCGGATCGAGACCGGAGGTCGGCTCATCGAGAAACACAATCGCCGGGTCCAGCGCGAGTGCCCGCGCCAGCGCAGCGCGTTTGGTCATGCCGCCGGAGAGTTCCGCTGGAAATTTGTCGCCATCCTCGGCGCGAAGGCCAACCATTTCGAGCTTGGCGATGGCAATCTCGTCCATCAACCCCTGCGACATCTGCAGATTCTCGCGCAACGGAAACTGGACGTTCTGCTTGACGGTCAGCGATGAAAACAGCGCTCCCTGCTGAAACAGGATGCCCCAGCGCGTTGCCGCTTTCTGGGTAGCACGCTCCGCCGCGCCACCAAGCGGTACGCCCATCACCTCGATGGTCCCGCTGCGCCGTGGAATGAGCCCGATGATCGTTCGCATCAGGACCGATTTGCCGCCACCGGATGCGCCGACCAATCCGAGAATCTCGCCACGGCGAACGTCCAGAGAGAGCTCGTTCAACACGACCTGCCGGCCGAAGCCCACGACGAGGTCGGTCACCCGAATGGCGCTCGATTTTCCACTATCATCCATTGCTACATTCCAATGGATGCGAAGAACACGGCGAACAGGCCGTCAAGCACGATCACCAGAAAGATCGACTTCACGACCGACGTCGTCGTCTGTTGCCCCAGCGATTCCGCGCTCCCTTTCACGCGAAGGCCTTCGCTGCACGCGACAATGCCGATCACAAGCGCCATGAACGGCGCCTTCAACATGCCCACTTCGAAATGCGTGACGGAGATCGCCTCATGCAGTCGCGCGATGAAGATGGCCGGTCCCATGCCACCGTAGAGCTGGGCGACCAATCCCCCGCCATAGAGCGCGGCCATTGACCCGATGAAGGCCAGCATGGGCAACGTCAAGACCAGCGCGACGATCCGCGGCAAAATCAGGACCTCGACGGGATCGAGCCCCATCGTCACCAGGGCATCGATTTCCTCCCGCATCTTCATCGATCCGAGCTCCGCGGTGTAGGCGCTGCCCGATCGTCCCGCCACCATGATCGCAACGATCAGGACACCCAGCTCACGCAGAACGAGAATCCCGACCATGTCGACGACATAAGACTCAGCGCCAAAACGCCGAAAGTGGAAGATGCCCTGCTGGGCGATGATGGCGCCGATCAGGAACGTGATCAACACCACGATCGGGATGGCCTGCCAGCCGATCCGGTACATCTGATAGATGAGCGACGTGATGCGCAGCGATTGCGGCCGTCGCAGCGTTCGCACCAAGGCGAACGACAGCGCCGCAAGCATGTCCAGAAACACGGTGATGTCCTGGGCGGCAGACAGCGTCGAACGGCCGAGATCCGTGAGCTTGGCGACGATCGGGTTCTGATGCGGCACCGGCGCGATCTCGCGCCGATTGACCTGTCGAACCTCCTCGACCAGTCCGAGGTAGTTCTCGGCAACGCCAGTCATTTCGACATGGCGACCGTTAGCGGAAGCTTGGCGACCAAGCTTCTCGAGCAGCCAGGCTCCGACGGTGTCGATCTCGGTGACCTCGCCGAGGTCGAGCTTCACAGCTTTTGCGGCGCCCAGCTTGGCGCTGGCCGAGCCGGTCAAGCTCTCGAGCTCAGCGACGTTGAGAGAGACCCAGGGGCCACTCGGACGGAGTTCGAGCACCTCTTCCGTCGCCTCGGCGATCAATCCCGGATGAGAACGCAATCGAATGTCTCCCTCGCTCTGCGTGTCGCTGGACACAGCACGTTCCTAGATCCCACCGGCCCGCCCCGCTTGACATGCATCAAACGGCACATGGCACACGATTGAGCGAAATCAAGCTTCCCGCTGTTGCTGCTTCTACAATGGATTGACACAGGACAAAACATGGCGATCGACGCTGCAACACTCAGGAACGAACTGGATGCTCTGACGCACGAGCTCGGGCACCTGTTGCGGCACGCTGCCACACATCAAACCGGCGCCAATGCGCAGGCGACGACAGAGCCGATCGAGGCAGCGATCAGCGCACTGCGGTCAGGTCTGAGCGATGGCGATCTTCAGTTGGAACAGCTGATCCGGGCTCGTCCGATCATGGCGACGGCTACAGCCTTTACGATCGGCATGGCCATCGGCCTCCTCTTGCGGAGAACTTAAGTGGATACGGAGAATGTCGCTAAACATTTACGCCTTCTCTGGCGTACCGACCGTGTCATCGCCGACATCAGGCTTCGACATCTGCTCGTCGGCCTTGGCTTGCGCGCCTTCGCCGCGCTAATTGCCGTCTTCGGTCTGCTGATGCTCGAACTGGCGGCCTATCTTGCGCTGGTCCAGGTCACCTCCGCAGTGCTGGCTGCCGCAGCGCTCGGCGGCTGCAATTTCGTCATCGCGGCGGTCCTGCTGATCCTCGCGTCCCGTGCGCCGTCAGGTCGCGAGATCGAGCTGGCCAACGAGATTCATTCCTCATCGATGGATGCGCTTCAGCTCGAAGCGCGGTCCCTGCAAGCTGACATCTCGAACATCGTCAATCATCCGCTCAACAAGCTGATTCCGCTTCTTGTCGTTCCCCTCGCGACGATGGTCATCAGGGCGCTGCGCGCGCATGCCGGATCTGAGAACGAGACAGCGAATCCGCCGCCTGATGGCGCTCCAACGGCCTGAACGCGCTTTCCGCCGCAGCTTGCGCCGACAATCTAAAGCCTCAACTTCACGTTACAGAGGTCACGCTCGGTCGGATCGGTTTTGACCTCAAATCCAAGATTCCGGCACATCTCCAACATCACGACGTTCTCCTGAAGTACATCGCCAGAGATCATCTTCAGACCTTCCGCCTTTGCATATTCGATGATCAGCTGCATCAACGCCCAACCGAGGCCCCTGCCCTTCAGGTCCGACCGCAACAGGATGGCGTACTCTCCGCTTTCATAGACCGAATCGGAGTGAATCCTCACGACGCCGACCAGTTCATTGGTCGCTTCGTCGAGGGCGACGAAGGCCATCGCGCGCGCATAGTCGAGCTGCGTCAGGCGCGCGATGAACTCGTGCGTGAACTCCTTCATCGGTGCAAAGAAGCGCAGGCGCAGATCCTCAGCCGTCACGTGCTTGAGGAGCTCATGAATGATCGGTTCGTCCTCAGGCCGGATCGGTCGCGCAAATATGCGCCAGCCATCCTTGACTTGAAGATGACGCTCCCACTGGCTTGGATAGGGCCGAACGGCGAAATTCGCAGGCCCGGAGCCCTTGAACTTGGGCGGGACCTCACCCACCGCGATCCGCGCGTCCACAGCCAAGACGCCGCTCTCGTCTGCGAGCACCGGGTTGATGTCCAGCTCACGGATTTCAGGAACGTCCGCTGCAAGCTGTGCAAGCTTCACCAGGACCAGCGCGACCGCATCCGGTTTGACCGCAGGTACGTCGCGATAGGCCCGCAGCAATCGTGAGACCCGCGTTCGCTCGATGAGGTTGCGCGCCAGCTGGAGATCGAGCGGCGGCAGAGCAAGCGCCTTGTCATTGATGATCTCGACAGCTGTGCCGCCACGACCAAACACGATCACGGTGCCGAACGTTGGATCATCGGCGAGTCCCATGATGAGCTCCCGCGCCTTGGCACGAACCACCATGGCCTGCACGATCACCCCGGAAATCCTGGCGTCGGGCCGAACAGCCTTGGCGCGGGCCATGATTTCGTTCGCCGCGTTGCGCACGGCTTCGACCGTGGTGAGATTGAGGACGACACCGCCGACGTCCGACTTGTGAACGATATCGCGCGACAGGATCTTCAATACGACCGTGGCACCCTGGGCAAAGAGCTGACTTGCATAGGCGACCGCCTCGTCCACAGTGGACGCCGCGAAGGTCGGCACCATTGCGATATCGTAAGCCTCCAGCAGCCGGCTGATTTCGACGGGATCGAGCCAGGTTCGCCCGTCGGCGAGCGCCGTGTTGACGATCTTGCGGGCCGCCTCGACGTCCGGCGCAAATGAGCTCGGCATTGCCGGCGGGACGGCCGCGAGCGACTCGACCACCTCACGGTGGCGAACGAGATGCATGAAGCCCCGGACGGCATCATCCTCGGTCGGATAATTCGGGATCCCCGCGCCGCTCAAGGTCTCGATGACCGGCTGCTCTGCGCCAACCCATGCCGCCAGCACCGGCTTCGCCCAACGCCGGTGCTGTTTGCGATAGGCGCTGACGAACTGGGTGACTGCGGTCGCGATGTCGCTGGCCGATGCAATCGCAGTCTGAACGTTCATGACGAGAATTGCGTCATTGGCCTGGTCGGCCAAGAGGGCCTCGAGTGAAGCCGTGTAGCGGGCAGCATCTGCATCGCCGACGATATCGACCGGGTTCGACCCGGACCAGGTCGGGGGCAGCACGGCGTCGAGCTTGTCATGGACGGGAGGCGACAAGGCCGCCGGAACTCCTCCGAGCTCGACCAGGCGGTCGACGGCGAGCACACCAATCCCGCCGCCATTTGTTAAAATCGCGAGCCGCTTGCCTGTCGGAGATTCGACCCGGCCCAGCGTCTCGGCACAGTCGAACAGCTCTCGGAGATCCGAGACCCGCAGAACGCCCGCGCGGCGAAACGCCGCTTCGTAGACGGCATCTGCCCCGGCCAATGCGCCGGTATGGGTTGCGGCGGCCTTCGCGCCGAACGCGCCGCGGCCCGACTTGACCACGACGACCGGCTTGACTCTGGCTGCAGCTCGCGCCGCCGACATGAACTTTCGGGCGTCCTTGATGGCTTCGATGTAGAGCAAGATCGCGCGGGTTCCACCGTCCAGCGCGAAATGGTCCAGCAGGTCGGCAAGATCGACATCCTGCTGATCACCGATCGAGACGATGCCGGAGAACCCCACGCCGCGCTGTGCGGCCCAATCCACCATGCCGGCAGCGATGGCACCGGACTGCGAGATCAGCGCCAAGCTCCCCGCGACCGGCATATGTGCCGAAAAGCTCGCATTGAGCTTGATGGTCGGCATCATGATGCCCAGGCAATTGGGACCGATCAAACGCATGCCGTACTTCTGTGCGGCTTTCTCCGCCTGATCCGCCAGCGATCCTGCTCCGTGTCCAAGCCCCGAGGTAATGATCAGGGCACCGGCAGTCCCCAAGGCACCCGCGCGATCGATCAGATCGGGAATGGAAGGCGGCGGCGTCGTGATCACGACCAATTCGGGCACGAAGGGCAATTCGACGAGACTCGCCACAGAGGCGATGCCGGATATGTCCGAATATCGCGAGTTGACGAGGCCGAGCTTGCCCTCGAACTGCGCCTTGACGACGTTGTCGAGAATGGCCCTTCCGACCGAGCTGGGCCGCGGACTTCCCCCGACCAGAGCGATGGAGCGAGGCAACAACAGGTTCCGCAATCGATAGGTCGACATTTCGATATCCAGCAAGAGCCTGCGAACGGCGGCCGCGTCCCGCACAAGCATCTTAGTTTCAATCCGCGACAGGTCCAGCGCGGCTTATCATCCCAGTACGGGAGAGATGTGACGCTGCTCCGTTCTCGGACGCCCGCCCTCGCTCCACCAGCCGACATTTGATAGGCTCTCCAGCGCGCATGCGACCTTGACGGACATCAAACCCCTGCGTCCTGGCATGACTTATGTCACCGGCGCGACGCTGCCCAGGAGTCCTCGATGCACGCGATGGTGTTGCAACGACCGGGAGGAGTTCTCCAGTCCGAGACGCTCCCAGATCCCGAGCCTGGACCCGGCGAGATTCGTATCCGGGTCAGCGCATGTGGTGTTTGTCGCACCGACCTGCATCTCGTTGACGGAGAACTGCCGGACATTCGCTATCCGATCATTCCTGGTCACGAGATCGTCGGCCATGTCGACCGGATCGGTGCGGGCGTCACGACGCATCAGCTCGGCGCGCGAGTGGGCGTTCCCTGGCTAGGGCACACCTGCGGCCACTGTGCGTTCTGCTCGCAAGGAATGGAAAATCTGTGTGATGAGCCTCGCTTCACCGGCTACACGCGTGACGGCGGCTATGCGAGCCACGCGCTCGTCGACTCAAATTACGCATTTCCTCTCGACGGTCTCGGTGATGACGTCGCGGTCGCGCCGCTGTTGTGCGCCGGCCTGATCGGCTGGCGTTCGCTCGTCATGGCCGGGGACGCAGAAAGGCTCGGGATTTACGGTTTCGGAGCAGCAGGACACATCGTCGCCCAGGTCGCCCGCTGGCAAGGCCGCGAGATCTACGCATTCACCCGCGAAGATGATCGAACGGCGCAGGATCTCGCTCGCCATCTCGGCGCAACCTGGGCTGGAGCATCGGACCGGCGTCCCGATGTTGCTCTGGATGCGGCCATCATCTACGCGCCCGCCGGCGAGCTCGTTCCAGCCGCTCTGCGGGCGGTTCGAAAAGGCGGCCGGGTCGTTTGTGCGGGCATTCACATGAGCGACATTCCAACCTTCCCCTACTCGCTCCTCTGGGGAGAGCGTCAGGTCATGTCCGTCGCCAACCTGACGCGACAAGACGGCCTCGACTTTCTGCGCGTGGCTCGGGACTCCCACATCGAAACACATACGACCGCTTATCCTCTGTCGGACGCAAATGCCATTCTTGCCCGATTGAGGCGCGGCGAAATTCTTGGTGCAGCCGTTCTTGTGCCAGACGCCTGAATGCCAACACGGGAAGCCGCGCTCATGACGTCACCGTCCGATCAGGATCTCGTCTTCGCGTTCTTGGGCGACGGCAACAGGCATCCAGACGTTCGCCGCATCGATACACACGCGGCATCCGTCTTCCTGTTTGGCGACCGCGCGCTGAAGATCAAGCGTGCAATCCGGCTTCCATTCCTGGACTATTCGACGCTCGCACTACGCAAAGCCGCATGCACGAAAGAGTTGGAGATCAATCACCCGTTTGCTCCCGACATCTATCTCCGTGTCGTTGCCATCACGAAGGCACCGAACGGGAAATTCTCCATCGACGGGCCAGGTGATCCGATCGAATATGCGGTCGAGATGCGTCGCTTCGATGAGAGCCAGACGTTGGATCATCTCGCGGAACATGCGGAGGTGAACTCTGATCTGGCCGACCATCTGGCGGAGACCATCGCAGCGTCACATCAGGTTGCCGCAAAAGTCACGGACAGCGCGTGGATCGATTCCGTCCCGCGCTGGATCGACGCATCCATTGCCAGCTTTGAGGCTAGCCGGCGGTTTCCGGAAGGAGAGATCGCAGAGCTTCATGCGCTCTGTCGCTCGGCCTTCTTGCGCGTCAAGCCATTGCTCGAGCAGCGCGCTGCCAAAGGCGATGTCCGGCGCTGCCACGGCGACCTCCATCTGGCCAACATCGTCATGATCGACGCCAAGCCGGTGCTGTTCGACGCCATCGAATTCGACGACCGCATCGCCACGATCGACATCCTCTACGACCTTGCATTTCCGCTGATGGACTTGCTGCACTTCAACCTGCCCGTCGCGGCCAATCATCTCCTGAACACGTATCGCCTTGTTGCGGAGCCCGAACAGACGGACGGCCTTGCTGCTCTGCCCCTGTTCCTGGCCATGAGAGCAGCCATTCGAGCACAGGTCTTCCTTGCGAAACTCAATCGCGGGGCGGCCGAACATAGCGATTCCCCTCTCTCAACGACATTCGAGATCGCCAAAAGCTACTTTCAGCTGGCGCGCCGGCTCATTCAGCCGGCCGCTCCAATGATGATCGCCGTCGGCGGCCTGTCAGGAACTGGCAAGTCTGCTTTGGCGCGCGCGCTCGCCCCTGAGTTGGCGCCGATACCGGGAGCGATCGTGCTGCGCAGCGACGTGCTGCGAAAGCAGCTGTGTGGCGTGTCCCAGAGCGAGCAACTGCCGGCGACCGCCTACACGCCTGAATCGGGCGCCAGAGTGTATCACGAACTGATGAACCAGGCCGCGCAGGTGCTGGCCCAGGGCTTCACCGTCATTGTCGACGCCGTGTTTGCACGCGAGGCCGAACGTCAGGCAGTCCAGCAATTGGCAAATCGACTGCAAGTGCCCTTTGCTGGCCTCTTCCTCGTTGCAGACCTGCGCGTCCGCCAGGAGAGGATTCAGCACCGGGTCAACGATGCGTCCGACGCCACGGAGGCGGTCGCTCAAGAGCAGGAACGCTATGACATCGGCGCTCTGGATTGGTTTCAGGTGGATGCGTCGGGAACGCCGGAAACGACGCTGGACCGAAGCATATCGCAACTTCGGATCAACCGCTGAGGACGGCGCCGCACGGTCGGGCAACGGCCCAAGACGAATGCCGAGCCTACGTGTGGACGTAGTCGCCCGGCGCGCTCCCAAGTTCGTTCGAGTGGTCCGTCACCAGTTGCGGCGCTGCGCCCGGCACTCCAGACTGCTGCGCCAGCCAAGCGGTCCAGGTCGGCCACCACGAGCCCTCGATCCGCGGCGACGTGCTCTGCCACTCGTCTGGACCAAGATACGGCGCGTCAGCCGCCTTGGTGCGCACCTGATGCGAATGTCCGGGCTCATCTGGCGGCGCCACGATGCCGGCATTGTGTCCGCCGCTCGCCAAGACAAAGGTGACGTCGGCGTCGACCTCGTAATGGATCTTGTAAGTGGACTTCCACGGGGCGACGTGGTCGCGCAGCGTGCCGACAACGAACATCGGCGTATGAATGTCCGAGAGGGACACCGGCTTTCCCTCGACCCTGTACCGTCCTTCGGCAAGATCGTTGTTCAAAAACAGCTTGCGCAGATATTCGGAGTGCATCCGATACGGCAGGCGCGTGGCGTCCGCATTCCACGCCATCAGGTCGCTCGGATTGGCCCGCTCGCCGAGAAGATAGTCACGCGAGACCCGCGACCAGATCAAATCGTTGGATCGCAACAATTGAAAGGCGCCTGCCATCTGCGTCGTATCGAGATAGCCGCGCTCCCACATCATGTCTTCGAGAAATGCGACCTGGCTCTCATTGATGAAAAGCGTCAGCTCTCCGGCTTCCGTAAAATCGGTCTGAGCCGCAAACAGGGTGATCGTTTTGAGACGCGCGTCTCCATCCCGCGCCATGGCCGCCGCGGTGATCGATAGCAGCGTTCCTCCGAGGCAATAACCGACGGCATGGACCGGCGTGTCCGGGACGATCTTCCCGATCTCGCCCAACGCGGCCATCACGCCCAGCGAGCGGTAGTCGTCGAAGGCAAGATCCCGGTCCTTCGCTCCCGGATTTCGCCAGGAGATCATAAACACCGTGAAGCCCTGGTCGGTCAGATACCTGACCAGGGAATTGTGCGGCGATAGATCGAGGATGTAGAACTTCATGATCCATGCGGGCACGATCAGCACCGGTTCCGGCCGCACCTTTTCGGTTGTCGGCGCATATTGGATCAGCTCGATCAGACGATTTCGGTACACCACCTTGCCAGCCGCAGTCGCGACCGTCCGGCCGACCACGAACTCGGAGCGACCTGATGTCTTTCCGGGCTGCAGAACCTGCATGAGATCGGCGAGCCAATTCTGCCAGCCGAAAACGAAGTTCTCGCCACCGCTTCGAACTGCTTTTTCCAGCACTTCGGGATTGGTCGCTGCGAAGTTCGATGGCGCGAACATATCGAGCAGCTGACGAAGCGAGAAATCCACGACGGCTTCATTGGCCGGGTTGACTCCGCGGACGCCCGTCGTTGCCTTGTGCCACCAATCTTCGCCGAGCAGGAAAGCTTGAGCCATCAGGTTGAACGGCTGCATCGCCCATTGCGGCTTGGAAAAGCGATGATCGTTGGCCTGCGGCCTTATCAGATCCCAGGGAGCCCGGTCCGGGTCCGCAAGATGCAACGACCGCTCGGCGAGCTGCCGAGCACCATGCCAGGCATTCCGGGCGATTTCAATCTGGCGTTGAGGCGCCGCCGCGAGATGGCAAGCCCAATCCAGATAGGCCATCGATAGCGCAGCCGGCGAGATTCCGCCGGTTACGCGCGCCAGGACCGCGCTGAAGGCTTTGTCCAGCTCATGATCCTCGCGGCTGAACTCCCTGGCAATCGTCTCGGCATCCTGAGGGAGCGGCTGCGCGTCGAGGCGGGCCAGCTGGCTCGATTCCGCCAACACCGGAGCGGCACCGCCAACGTCCTGCGCCCCGCCTCGGACCTGGAGGCTCTTTGCTTCGCGACGATCCGGACGCGATGCCCCCCCACTCTTCAGTTTCGCCACCGTTGCCCCACGAGATTCACACTGGCATCAATGAGCCGCTGCCCATGCTTGAAGAGCCGGTCGCAATCACGCCTGACGAAGTCGAGCTGATGCTGCCCGCATTCCTGGACCATCGTTTGGATTCCCTTGACGGAATGCACCCCGGCCAGCTTCGATACGAACTCGGCCAACAGATGCGTTTCCGTGCGCGTGCGGTCCAGCGCCTCATTGCTGGCGAAGAGAATCTCTTCCAGAATGATCTGCTGCGAGCCGACGAGCAACTCAAGCGCATGCTTATTGGACAGAGCAACACGTTCGGACAGTTTGGCCGTTTCCTCGGCCACGACATTTGCCCCGGAGAGCTCAGACATGGGCACCTCTCCTCTTGCTAATCAATTCACCTTTAACCCACGTCACGCCCAAAACCTTGAGCTGCATCAATAACCGAGCAACCTCCTCTTTGACCTGGGTCAATTCACGGCTTGACCGCGGGATTACGGTTCTGCAGCTTTTGACATCGGAGTTCGCCATGCGCGCCCATCAGATCATGACCCGTCCCGTCATCACCGTCTCGCCGGATACGTCGATTGTGGACGCGGCCAACATCATGCTCCAACGCCACGTCAGCGGCCTGCCGGTGGTCGATGCCAGCGGCAAGCTGGTCGGCGTCGTCTCGGAAGGTGATTTCATCCGCCGTACGGAGATCGGCACGGGACGCAAGCGTGGCCGCTGGCTCCGTTTTATTCTCGGGCCGGGAAAATCAGCCGCCGACTTCGTCCACGAGCATGGACGCAAGGTGTCTGAGGTCATGACCAGGTCTCCCCTGACGATCACGGAAGACGCCGCCCTCGCGGAGATCGTGGAGCTGATGGAGAAGAACCACGTGAAGCGGCTGCCGGTGGTCAAGGGTGACCAGGTCGTCGGCATCGTGTCCCGGGCGAATCTGCTGCAGGCAGTCGCCACCCTCGGCCGGCAGGTTCCGGACCCCACGGCTGATGACGATCACATTCGCAATCGTGTCATCGACGCCCTTGAGAAGAACGACTGGTGCCCCTTCGGACTGTCCGTCATCGCCAAGGACGGCATCGTTCATTTGAGCGGCGTCATCACCGAAGAACGCTCGCGGCAGGCGGCCATCGTCGCCACCGAAAACGTCACGGGTGTGAAGAAGGTGCACGACCATTTGTGCTGGGTCGATACCATGTCCGGCATGTACCTCAACTCGCCGGAAGACGAGGATATGGCAAAGGCCAGCTGAGGATCAACCACGGCGCGGCCATCTTCATCACCAGTCTCGCCTGCGACCAGCGAAATTGCGCTAGGCTCAGGCGACCGTCTGGATCGGCCCAAACGCGCCCTGCTGGCGGAAGGCTTCGATCTCCTGTTCGCTGTGCCCCAGCCGGGCGCGCAAAATAGCCGTCGTATGCTCGCCAAGACGCGGCGCGGCCCGGGGCTCGACCGCCGGCGTCATCTGCATGGTGATCGCAGGCTCGACATTCGGGATCGAGACCGCCGTCGGATGCGGGATGCGACACACGCGATCCCGCGCGCGAACCTCGGGCGCATTGAAGGCTTGTTCTACCGTCCGCACCCGGCCGACGGGAACCCCGGCCTGATTCATCCGCGAGATCCAGACCTCCATCCGGTCGGCGGCGATGATGTCGGCGAGGATGCCGCGGAGTTGGGTGCGGTTCGTCCATCTCGCCTTCCGGGTGGCAAAGCGAGGATCGGTGAGAAGATCCGCGCGGCCAAGAACCTGCGTCATGAGGCGGTGGCAGAGCCGGTCGTTCCCGCATGCGATGTAGAGCGGACCATCCGACGCGTCGAACACGCCGACCGTCGGCGAATCGTTCGGCGAATTGCCTGTCCGCGACGGGTTCACACCGTTCATGAGATAGGCCATTCCGGAGAAGCCCGTCATCGCCAAGGCAATGTCGAACAATGCGACTTCGACGTGCTGTCCCCTGCCGAGTCGCTGCCTTGCTGCGAGTGCGAGCAGGATGGCATTACAGGCCGACATGCCAGTCGCGAAGTCGACGACCGGCGCTCCGGTTCGAATCGGCGGCCCATCGGCAAATCCGTTGAGCGACATGAAGCCGCTTTCGGCCTGAGCAATCGGATCGAATCCCGAACGCCACGCAAACGGACCCGTGCGGCCGTAGGCCGAGATCGAGCAGTAGATCAGTCCCGGATTGGTCTGCGACACCGTGGGATAGTCGAGGCCATACTTCTCCATCACCGACGACGAGAAATTCTCGACCACGATGTCGGCTTTGGCGATGAGCGCGCGGGCAATATCTCGGGCCTGCGCGATCACGAGATCCAGCACCATCCCCTGCTTGTTGCGATTGAGGCTGAGGAAGGCTGCGCTCTCGCCGCCGAGTTCAGCATGTTCATAGGCACGGGTATCGTCCCCCTTGATCGGCTGCTCGATCTTGATGACCTCGGCTCCGAAATCAGCCAAGGTCTGCGTGCAGGCAGGCCCGGCGACGACACGGGTGAAATCGATCACGAGCAATCCGGCCAAGGCGGCCGGCGCATCGCTCGGCCGCGGCTTGCGATCTGACAAGATGACCTCAGCCGGCATTCGAGTCCTTCCCTCACCTCGATCGTCTGAAGCGATCGTTGCATGCGCGGATCAGCGCACAGAGCAACCAAGCACAAAACTGGCCTGCGCGGCAATTCCGTTGCCCAACCGACCTCTGCTGCAACGCAGAACGAGGCTGATAGGCAACTCACGCGCGGATCATCTTGCGCCAGTAGAGTGAGTTCCCCCACGCCCAAGGCTGAGCCGGCTCGAACAGCACATATCCGCAGCGAATGAAGTTGTTCGCGGAGATGATATTGCTCGTCGTGTCCGATACGATGCAACAGAGGTCGGAGCGTCGCGCGCGCTGTTCGATCGCACGCATCATGCGGCGCTGCAGACCGTGTCCGCAGCACTCGCGAAGAACTCCTACCCTGGAGAGATAGCCGATTCCGCCGCCCAAGACAGACGGAACAAGGCCGGCAAAGGCCGTGGGTCGTCCCAACTCGGAGGCCATCCACCAATGGCCGACGTCGAAATCGGGCAGAGGCGCCCGATCCAGGAAGATGCGCGCGTGAAGGTCCTTCAACGTATCGACGACGTCTGGCTCGCAGGCGTCGACTTCACGGATGCGGAAGCGGCGCAGACGCCGCAGGGCTTGCTTCGCCACGGCTTCACTTCCCGAGCACGACCTTGATGCCGAGCCAGATCGCGCCGACGATACCGGTCGCAATGACCGTGATGACCGCCTTGAAAGTATAGCTCTGTGCTTGCTCCACGCTCTTGCGCCAGCGCCGCAGGTGCTGGAAGTCTGCTCGGAGCTCGGTGATCGTCTTCGACATGGTCGCTTCCGGAGTCTCGAGTTGATGTGGAGCGTAATCACGACAGAGCGTCGGCGGCGGCCATCGCGACGAGCCCCACCACCGCAAGCGAAATCAAATAGGCGGTCATCGTTCTCTCCTGATCGTTGTTAAGAGAAAGGCGCGGTGGATCGCGGACAACGCGATCGCTTCGGGCGCGAACCCTATCCCTCGCGCGAGGGACCGCTGCGCGCATGGCGACCAGCACCATGCCCGCGACCGTCCCGTTCGCGCGGGGCGGCCAATATTCAGATGATGAGGAGTCTAACCGTTGCCGGCGGGCGCAACGAGACGATCCCGGAGCAGTCACGCACGGCAAAGAACAGCCCATGGCTGTTGCGTCGCGGGCTGCGTGGACAGTGATTTCGGAAATTTCGATGCTGGCAATATGCCAGTGATTTGCCCGACGTGTCAAATTTGATCGAAATGCGGCGATCGGGTTTTCCGATTTCGATAACCGCCGCGCGAATTCCTCGCTTGGCCAAATAAAAAGCCCGCTGCCTGATCCTCGGCGCGGGCTCTATGATTTTTTGACGATGGCAAAATGCGCCTGATTTGCCCGACGTGTCAAGCGCGATCACACGCCGTGATCGACGGCGCGACACGAGCGCCCGTCGGCCATGCTGGAGAAGGAGGTTTCACGATGTACGTCGTCGCAGTTGTTCTTGGCGCCTTGTCCGCATTGTTCTACGCGGCCGGCGACCACCAGCTCGGATCTGTGGGTGCCGATGTCTGCCAAGTCGGCAGCCTGTTCTGCGACAAGCCGCACTACGTAATGACGAGTGCGGTGCTCGCGGGCCTCTGGGGCAAGTTCGTCAGCATGCGCTGATCAGTTCTTGATCGCGTAAAGCGGCGTTCGCACGGTGAGTTGATAGACCGGCTTCGGGGCCCATGCGATCTGCGCCGTGATGCCGAACAGGCGGTTGTCGTCGTCGTCCATGCGATCGAGGTCGAGCCTGACCAGCGGCTGCGTGTAGGACGCGATCGGCGTCACGGCGAGCAGCTGCGCGCCGCCGAACGACTGCAGGCCGACACGCGCAGAGACCTTCCAATTGTTGTCCCACTGATAGAAGCCGCCAACATAGCCGGCCGTGGTGTCGCCCACACGCGCCAGCACGGAATCGACCTCGACATGGGTATACTGAACGCCCGCGAGCCAGCCTCGCATCTCCTCGGTGTCGAGCGCGTATTTCGCCTCCACCACCGTGTTGAACGAGGTGGTCGCTAACGGTGCGTCCGGCACCGAGCGCGTCACTGTGGACTGCAGCGTCATGGTCGGGAATGCGCCGCCGTTCTGCTGGTAGACATCGGCCTGGAAGCCGAGGAACCAGCTCGTGACCGCGACGTCCGACCAGCCGGACAGGCCATTGTAGGACGCGCTGCCGGTGAAGCCGGCATAGAGCGACAGCGCCTCGTCGAGATCCAGCGTCAACGGGACATCGACGCCGACGCCCTGATTGGTCGGCGCCGAGAGCTGCGGTCGTCCAGGCAGGGACGGACGATCTAGCAGCTTCCGCAAGGTCGCGAGCTGCGACAGCGTCCCAAATAAGGACGTGTCGCCGAGACCGGTCGACAGCGCGCCGCCGGGCACATAGGCATAGTTCGTGCGGAAATCGAGATAGACGTTGGCGATGCCGGATGACGACGCGTCCTTGTCGTCATCGTCCCTCTCGTCCTTTGCGACGGCGCTGCCACTGATCAGCAGTGCGACACCGATCGAGAGGACGGAGAGCCACCGCAAGGGCCGGCCTTCGCCCAGCAACCATTCCTTATCCGCCATTCTGACGTCCCCCAGCGGCAGAAAAATACGCCGGTCCGGCGCGCATCTTCAAGCGTCGATCGCGATGCGCACAGGAAGATCCGAGGATCGTCGTTCCCCAGGTCTACTCGGACGGCGACGGCGCCGGACCGGCCCCGCGCGCAGCCATCACCTGGCGAAGCACCCGCGACAGCTCGTCGACCGAATAGGGCTTGTGGATCAGGCTGAAGCCGTGCCGATCGCCGTCGGCCAGCACGTCGCTGTAGCCGCTGTTGAGCACGATCGGAATCATCGGCAGCCGCCGCCGGATCTCCTGGCCGAGCGTCACGCCGTCCATTCCCGGCATCACGACGTCACTGAGCACGAGGTCGAAGCCGTCGGGATTGTCCTCGATCATCCGGAGCGCGTCGAGACCGCTGCGCGCCAGGACGGTGCGATAACCGAGGTCCTCGAGCAGCTGCGTCGAGAACTCGCCGATCTCCGGGTTGTCCTCGACCACCAGCACGTTCCAGCGCGCGGCGAGCACCTCGGCATGATGCTCGGTCCGTTCACGCGGTCCAAGCGGCTTGTGGGTAAGCGGGAGCAGCAAGGTCAGCGTCGTCCCCTTGCCGAGCTCGCTGTCCGCCAGCACCCGGCCGCCGGACTGATGAACGAAGCCGTAGACCTGGGATAAGCCCAGCCCGGTGCCGCGGCCGACGCCTTTGGTCGTGAAGAACGGCTCGAAGATGCGGTCGATCTGATCGGGCGCGATGCCGCAGCCGGTGTCGCTGACGGCAATCGCGACGCATTGCGCTTGCCCGGCCGCGCCCTCGTGCGACACGAGTTCACCGCGGATGGTCAGCACGCCGCGCCCGTTCATCGCATCGCGCGCATTGGCGACGAGATTGACGAGAGCGGTCTCGAACTGATTGACATCGACATCGACCGGCAACGGCCGTGCCCGCAGATCGAGCTCGATCACGGCGGGCGCCCCGAGCACGGTCTGCAGCATGTCCTCGATCTGCTCGATATGCCCGGCCGCGTCGAACACGCGGCGCTCCATCGGCGTGCGGCGCGCGAAGGCGAGCAACTGCCCTGTCAGCTTGGCGGCGCGATCGGCCGTATCGGAGATCGCGTCGACATAGCGGCGCATCCGCTCGGGCGACAGTTGCCGCCGGCGCAGCAGATCAGCCGACGATCTGATCACGGTCAGGAGATTGTTGAAGTCGTGCGCGACGCCGCCGGTGAGCTGGCCGATCGCCTCCATCTTCTGCGCCTGGCGGAATGCCTCCTCCGCCTTGCGGCGCTCCGTCAGCTCGACCGCCTCGGGCACGATGGCCACGACCTGCCCGGTCTCGTCGCGCACCGGCCGCATCTGGAAATCGAACCATCGCCAGCCGCCGACCGGCAGATCGAGCTGGAGCTCCCGGCGCGCCTCGTCGCCGCGGGCCACGGCATCGACCAGTGATCGGATCACGTCCGACATGCCGGGGGTGCCCGCAAACCAGGGCGTCTGCCAGAACGGCTGACCCACGACCTCGTTCAGCGGCGCAGCGATGGCCTCAAGCAAGGTCGCGTTGGCGTCCAACAGCGTGCCGTCCGAGGACAGCAGCGCCTGGAACGTGTAGCTCGCCTCGAAGATGGTGCGGAGCCGCGCCTCTTTGGCCTGCAGCTCCGCGGTCCGTTCGAGCACCTGCGCCTCGAGCCGCTCGTTCAGCTCGCGCAGCGTAGTCTCGGCCTCGCGCCGGACGCGCGCCAGATCGATATTGGCGCGGACGCGCGCCAGCAGCTCGCGCGCGCTGAACGGCTTGCTGAGATAGTCGCTGGCGCCGGCATCGAGCCCCTCGACCTTCGCCTCCTCGCCGGCCCGCGCGGACAGGATGACGACGGGAATGTCGCGCAGCTGCGCGTCGCCGCGCAATGCCTGCAGCAGTCCGAAGCCGTCGAGCTGCGGCATCATGACATCGGTCAGCACGAGATCAGGACGGCGCCGGCGAACGGCCTGGAGCGCGGCCTTGCCGTCTGAGACGGCTTCGACCTCGTAGTCGTCGTCGAGCAGCCGGCGCACGTAATCCCGCATGTCGGGATTGTCGTCCGCAAGCACCACGCGATCCCGGCTCGAGGTTGCTATGGCGCGAACCCCGAGATCGTCGGACGCGGAGGGATGCGGCAACTCAACCGGCCTGTCGCCGTTCAGCCAGCCCAGCGCTTCGTCGATATAGGCCTGAGCACGCTGGGTCGCGACGGCCTGCCGGTGCGCGGTGCTGAGCTGGCCGGCGGGCAGATGTGGCGTCCCCAGCGGAATGCGCACGCAGAACATGGAGCCACGGCCAAGCTCGCTCTCGGCGGTGATCTCACCGCCATGGAGCTTCACCAGCTCCTGGACCAGAGCCAGGCCGATGCCGCTGCCTTCGAAGGAGCGACCGCGCGCGCCCTCGATGCGACGGAACCGCTCGAACAGATGCGGCAGCTCCTCTCTGGGAATGCCGGTGCCGGTGTCGCGAACCCTGAGCTCGGCATGGCGCCGGTCGGTCGAGAGACCGATTGACACCGCGATCTCGCCCTCGAACGTGAACTTGAACGCATTGGAGACGAGGTTGAGGACGATCTTCTCCCACATGTCGCGATCGACATGGATAGGCTCCGGCAGAGCCTCGGCGTCGATCACCAGACGTAGCCCGGCACGATCGGTCGCCGCGCGGAAGTTCGAGACGAGCTCGGCAGTGAGGGCCGCGAGATCCACCGGCTCGAAGCTCGCCGTCATCCGCCCGGCCTCGATCCGCGAGAAGTCCAGCAGCGTGTTGACCAGCTTGAGAAGGCGTATTCCGTTGCGGTGAACGAGGTCGAGCACCGAGCGCTCCGCCGCGCCGATCTCGGACCCATCGCGCGCGAGCATGTCCTCCAGCGGACTGAGCATCAACGTCAGCGGCGTGCGAAACTCGTGGCTGATATTGGAGAAGAATGCGGTCTTGGCGCGATCGACCTCGGCCAGCGCCTCGGCGCGGCGGCGTTCGGCCTCGTAAGCCCCGCCATTGCTGACGGCGGCCGCGATCTGCCCGGCCACCAGATTCAGAAAGCGTGCGTAGCTCTCGTCATAGAGACGGAACGGATTGAGGCCGGCAATGACGAAGCCGCCCTGCCCGGCCTCGCCGGATGGAGCAAGCGGAATCACCACCGCCTGCCGCGGCGGCTGGCGCCAGCCACCGCTCGGGAACGGGACGCCGACCAGTTGCGTGAGATCGCCGACCCGGACGGCAGCCTGCTGACGCAACGCCTCGGCCAGCGGCCACATCTCGCCCGGCCGGAGCAGCAACTTTGGCCGCACGGCCGGATGATCGCGGTCGATCCCGGTCACGGCCTCGAGCCGCGCCGCCTCGCCATCCGGCTCGGTCATGTAGATCAACACAAAGGGGAGGTCGCGCGGCCCCTCTGCCAGCGCGCGCGCACAGCTCGCACAAGCCTGGTCGATGCTGCGCGCCTCGGCGCCGGCATTGGCCAGCGCACGCAGCAGCGACAGCTGGCGTTCGCTGATCACGCGCTGAGTGTCGTCCGTATTGGCGCAGAAGATGCCGCCGGGCGACCCGTCATCATCGGGAATGGGACTATAGGAGAACGTGTAGTATGTCTCCTCGGGAAAGCCGTTGCGCTCCATGATCAGGAGCTGGGCCTCGACATAGGTCCCCTGGTCACCGCCGCTCGCCTTGGCGAGCAACGGGCCGATGTCCTCCCAGATCTCGTGCCAGACCACCGAGGTCGGAAGTCCGAGCGCCCAGGGATGCTTGCCGCCGATGATGGCCTTGTAGGCATCGTTGTACAGATAGATCAGCTCCCGCCCCCAACCGATCCAGATCGGCTGCTGCGAGGTGAGCATGATCCTGACGGCGGTCTTCAGGCTCTGGGGCCAGTGCTCGGGAGCTCCGATCGACGTGCTCGCCCAATCGAACTGCAGCATCAGCCCGGCCAGCTCGCTGCCGCCGGAGAAAAGCCGTTCGCGCTCGGCGCTGCCGAGACCCTCGTCACGCACTGGTTGCCGCTGGTCCGGCAAACGTCCCCCCAATCGCAAATCCCGCCGTGATGACAAACGCCGGTATTCTCTTGAGGTTCCAACGACGGGAACAAAAACGGCCCGTCGCGACTTCGAGTAACATAAGCTTACTCGGGGACGCCGCCGTGACGCTGATCGTTGCATCCGAGCCGAACAAGCCGAAGAAATCGGCCTCAAGCGTTTTCCGGCTGCTAGGTCCCGGTCTCGTCACCGGCGCGGCCGACGATGACCCCTCAGGCATCGCCACCTACTCCCAGGCCGGCGCGCAGTTCGGCTACGGGCTGCTGTGGACGGTGTTTCTCACGACGCCGTTCATGATCGCCATCCAATTGGTGAGCGCGCGCATCGGTCGCGTCACCGGCAAGGGGCTCGCCGCCAACATCAGTGCGCTCGCGCCACGCTGGATCGTCTTCGGGCTCGTGGCCCTGCTCGTCGGCGCCAACACCTTCAACATCGCAGCCGACATCGCCGCCATGGCCGAGGCGCTGTCACTGGTGATCGGCGGCCTCAACCACGAGCATGCGCTGATCTTCGCAGCCGCATCGACCTTGCTGCAGGTGTTCCTGCCGTACCGGCGCTACGCACCCTTCATCAAGGTGCTCACGCTGAGCCTGTTCGCCTATGTCGCCACCGCATTGATGGTCAAGGTGCCCTGGAGCACTGCCCTGCTCGCCGCGGTCTGGCCGAGCCCATCCACGGATGCCGACTATCTGCTGACCGTCGTCGCCGTGCTCGGCACCACCATCAGCCCGTATCTGTTCTTCTGGCAGGCCTCGCAGGAAGTCGAGGAGATGAACCAGGGCAAGGTCGACCGCCCCTTGCGCGAGCTCTCCAAGAAGGATCATCCCGAGCTCCGGCGCATGCGCATCGACACCACGATCGGCATGATCCTGTCGAATGCCATAGCCTTCTTTATCATCCTCACGACGGCCACGGTCCTGCACGGCCACGGCATCACCAAGATCGACTCGGCGACGCAGGCGGCGGAGGCGCTGCGCCCGCTCGCCGGCGACTTCACCTTCCTGCTGTTCGCGCTCGGTATCATCGGCACCGGCATGCTGGCGATTCCGGTGCTCGCCGGATCGGCGGCCTATGGCGTCGCCGAGATCTTCGGCTGGCACGCGACCCTGGAGGCGAAGCCGGACGAGGCTGCCGGGTTCTACAGCATCATCGCCGCGGCGACGCTGATCGGTTTCGGCCTCGGCTTCACCGGCATCGATTCCATCCACATGCTGGTGTGGAGCGCCGTGCTCAACGGCATCGCTGCCGTGCCGATCATGGCGATGATGATGGTTATCGTTTCCAACGCCGGGGTGATGGGCCGCTTCCGCGCCCGATCCTGGCTGATCGGCCTCGGCTGGGTCGGCACCGCGATCATGGCGGTCGCCGTATTGGCGCTGCTGTGGTCCTTCGTCACAGGCCGGGCCTAGAGCAATTCCACCATCTCCGTCTGCGTCCTCCACAACGCAGTTGCACAACGTCATTGGTGCAACGCGGAACGTAAACTGTGTTAACAGTCCGTTCCCGCCATCCCGCCGCCGTTGATGCCGATCAACGCTGGCGCGCTCCGGAATGGCGAGGCTCGAACAAGCACCTCGGAGATTGCCTTGACCCAACCGCAACGTATGAGCGCACCGACGCTACCGACCTATTCCCCGCGCGGGCTGACGCTGCTGCGCGACCCGCTGCTCAACAAGGGCACCGGCTTCACCGACCAGGAGCGCGACGCGTTCGGCCTGCGCGGCTTCCTGCCTGCGGGCGTCATGTCGATGCAGGCCCAAGCCGAGCGCATCCTCGTCAACCTGCGCAGCCTGTCGAATGACCTCGAGAAGTACGTCGCGCTGAACGCGCTGCACGACCGCAACGAGGCGCTGTTCTTCCGCGTGGTCTGCGACAACATCGACGAGATCCAGCCGCTGATCTACACGCCGACCGTCGGCCTCGCCTGCCAGAAATATGGCCTGATCTTTCAGCGGCCGCGCGGCCTGTTCATCTCGGCCAATGATCGCGGTCGCATCGCGGAGATCCTCGCCAACTGGCCGTACCGCGCCAGGCTGATCGTCGTCACCGACGGCGAGCGCATCCTCGGTCTCGGCGATCTCGGCGCCAACGGCATGGGCATCCCGGTCGGCAAGCTGTCGCTGTACTCGGCCTGCGCCGGCATCCATCCCGAGGAATGCCTGCCGGTCATGCTCGACGTCGGCACCAACAATGAGGAGCTGCTCGCCGATCCCTACTATATCGGCCTGCGGCAGAAGCGCCTCACCGGCGCCGCTTACGATTCGTTCGTCGACGAGTTCATGACCGCGGCCCGCGCCGCCTTCCCCGGCGTGCTGATCCAGTTCGAGGATTTTGCCAACCACGCCGCGTTCAAGCTGCTGCACAAATATCGCGACGACGCCTGCGTGTTCAACGACGACATCCAGGGCACCGCGGCCGTGGCGCTCGCCGGCCTGTTCTCGGCCCTGCGCATCACCGGCGGCAAGCTGCGCGACCAGACCGTGCTGTTCCTGGGCGCCGGCGAAGCCGCAACCGGCATCGCCGATCTCGTGGTGTCAGCGATGATGGCGGAGGGCCTCTCCGAAGCCGAGGCGCTGCGGCGCAACTGGCTCACGGATTCGCGCGGTCTCGTCATCAAGGGTCGCGAGAACCTGCACGGCCACAAGCTGCGTTATGCGCACGACCAGGCGCCGATCGCCGACTTCCTCTCCGCGATCAAGACGCTCAAGCCGACGGCGATCATTGGCGTCGCCGCAGTCGGCGGTGCGTTCACGCCGGAGGTGCTGCAGACGATGGCGGAGCTCAACGAACGGCCGATCATCTTCGCGCTCTCGAACCCGACCTCGAAGGCGGAATGCTCGGCAGAGGCGGCCTATCGCTACACGCAGGGGCGTGCGCTGTTCGCCTGCGGCAGCCCGTATGATCCTGTCAAGCTCGACGGCAAGACCTTCGTGCCGCGCCAGGGCAACAACTCCTACATCTTCCCGGGCGTCGGCCTCGGGGCCATTGCCAGTGGCGCACGACTCGTCACGGACGAGATGTTCATGGCCGCCGCCCACACGCTTGCGAACTGCGTGACCGGCGCGGATCTCGAACAGGGCAGCTTGTATCCGGCCCTGCCACGCATCCGCGAGGTCTCAGCCCATATCGGTGCCGCGGTCGCCGGCGTCGCCTATCAAAACGGGCTGGCCACCGGGCCGGCGCCAAATGATCTGCTCGGCTTCGTCGAGTCGAAGATGTACGACGCGCGCTACTGATCCCGGCAAGCGGATGCCTCCAGCTTGGAGGCATCCGCGCTCTCTCGAAAGGATCTGCACGGCAGATCCCGCATTATGCCTCCGGCACGATCGCGTTGGTCGGCGTCGGCCGATCCGTGATCTGCTGGCCGAACAGGCTGCCGATCAGTTCGACCGCGACGCGCGCCGTCTTGCCGCGGTCGTCGAGGAACGGATTGAGCTCGACGATATCGACCGAGCGGACGAGCCCTGAATCGTGCAGCATCTCCATGATCAGATGCGCCTCGCGATAGGTCGCGCCGCCCGGAACGGTGGTGCCGACACCCGGCGCCACGTCGGGATCGAGGAAGTCGACGTCGAAGCTGACATGCAGCACGCCGTTTCGTGCGCGCACCTTGTCGATCACCCGGCGCATCAAGACCCCAACGCCGAACTCATCGATCGCGCGCATGTCAGCGATGCTGACCTGGCGCAGCCGCAAAAGCTCCTTCTCCGCCTTATCGATCGAGCGGATGCCGAACAGTTCGAGCTGCGCCGATGGAATGCCGACGCGCGGCTCGTCGCCGAGCAGGCGGTCGAGACCTGGCTCGCCGCACAGGAAGGCAGCCGACATGCCGTGCATGTTGGCGGTGATGGTCGTCTGCGGCGTGTTGTAGTCCGCATGCGCATCAAGCCAGAGCACGAACAGCTCACGTCCGGTCTCGCGGCAGTGCCGCGCGATGCCGTTGACCGATCCCATCGACAGCGAATGGTCGCCGCCGATGAAGACGGGAATGGCCCCGGTCTGCGCTAATTCATGGCTGCGCCGCGCCAGCACCCGCGTCCAGCGCTGGATCTGACGATAATGCTTGGCATTGGCCGGCAGCTCGTCGGCGAGATCGCGCACATCCGAAATGCCGAGATCGCCATAGTCGGTCACCTCGAGTCCGAGGCTCTCGAGCACCGTGATGAGGCCCGCCGTTCGGAGCGCGGCCGGGCCCATCAGCGTGCCGCGCACGGAGGCGCCGAGATCGATGGGCGCGCCGAGCACGGCGATGCGGTGCGGCAATGCTGTCTCCGATGAAGCCACGGCTAGATCCTTTCACACGCGCACCCGACCATAACGGGTCCGGCGCTGCAACGACCCGCCCCTCGTTCGACGATCCACCGGATTCGAGACCTGCCGGTCCAACACGGAACCAATCGCGCCAGCCGGCATTTTCTGGAACGTCAGCGCCCGAGGTCGAATCTCACCGAGGGTGACATTTCAATCCGGCCGATGGGCGTCGAGAAGGCAACGAAAGTGAGCAGCGAACCGTTCGAACCACCTCCGCAGCCGGGCGTCGCCGAACGCGCGCTCGACGCGGCGACCGACATGTCTCGCTCCCTGGGCGAGATGATGGGCACCCTGGGTGCGGCCGTTGACAGGCTGAGCCGTGCGGCTGACGAGGCGCGGCGTCCCGGGACAGCCCTGTCCACGTTGAGCGCGATCACGCGCGAGGCACCGCTCGCCAGCCTGTTCGTCGCCTTCCTGTGCGGCGTCGTCGTCGCACGGCGGCGCTGACGGCGATCAGAACAACCGCGGCCCGCGTCGGTCGAGTTGCGACTCCCACGTCAGCAGCGTCGCAGCGACGACCATGATCGCGATGCCTGCGAAGCTGATCGCGAGCTGCATGGCAAATCCACTCGAGACGTCCGTCAGCACGACCTGGCCCAGGAAGGCCAGGAGCACGCCGAGGCAATACATCGACAGCGAGTTCTCACCGCACCTGATCATCGCAGCCATCAGCGGGCGCACCGGTCCCTTCCACTCCAACGGCGCCAGCCGCGAGACCACGAAGGCCAGCGACAGGAAGTGCAGCAGCCGGACGGGAGCCAGATGGCTCTTGTAGATCGGATAGATCAGGCTCGTGATCGCCTGCGGGATCAGGCTTTCGAGACTCTTGAATTCCCAGCTCAGCGCAATGAACAAGCTGAATCCGAGATAGACGAGCGCGATCAGCAACAGCGTCCGCGAGTTCAGGATCGGCCGCAGATATGAGGTGCCGACATAGGCGTACCAAGCGCCGATCACGAACAGGAACTGCCACGCGAACGGATTGAAATAGAGTTCGCCGCTCGGCCATGCCGGCACCTGCCAGCTGAACAGCTGAACCATCAGATACAGCAGGAACGAGAGGACCAGAGTCAGCGTCGCGCTGGTCATCATGAGCCACAACACCAAGGGAAAGCAGATGTGCAGGATGGCAAAAGTCAGCAGGATGTCGGTGTTGACGGGCGCGAACTGCAGCAGTGCGACGTGCACCAGCGTGGGACCGGGCTCGCGAAAGAAGAACCCGGTGTTGGTCTCGTCGACGAAGCGGGTGCCGCCGCCGACCACCCATACCAGTGCCGCATAAGCGAGCAGCAGCACCAGAAATGCCGCATAGATCTCCCAGGCCCGCCGCAACGCGCGCACCACCGTCGTCGCCCACCCCTGCTTCCCCACCGCGCCGCCATAGGCCAGCATGCAGGTGTAGCCGGAGATGAAGACGAACACTTCCGACGTGTCGCTGAAGCCGTAATTGCGCAACGTCAGCCACGCCAGCGAATTGTCCGGCACATGATCGACGAAGATGAACCACAGCGCCAAGCCGCGGCACGCATCGAGCCGGAGGTCGCGACGGCCGTTGCGGTGTGGGACGACGCCACCATCTGGGAGCGCCGAGGCACGATCAACCGCCATCACGTTGAGCCTCGCCTTTGATCGCCGACCATGATGGGAACCGAACGTCCCGCCGCCAGATCTCGTCCCATTTCAGCGTCCAACACCTTTGCTCAGTCAACCGAGGCGCGCCACGCGTTTTTCGCACCGCGCGAACCGCAGAAATGCACGGGAACTGCGAAGGTCGGGAACATTGTCGGCATGGTGGTGTTAACCAGATTACCGTCGCTCTGGTGGCAATTGTTCCAGTCCCGTAGTTGCCCGGATTGATTGTAGGTTGGTTAGACGTTGACTTGCAGTGGAAGTGTTAAAGGGGGGTTCCGTGATCCACCGAGGTGTCCAATATACGGTCGTCGCGACTGCTGAGCCGGACATTTGGGAATGGCGGTACGAGTTCGGCGACCAGGTCAAAACCGGACGCACCCAGACCAGGCTCGCGGCGCTGGCCGCCCGGCGCGTGAAGTCAAAGATCGATGCCGCGCTGCGCGCCAGCCAGACGGGCTCGGTTCCCGCGGCAAGCGTGGCCGAGCGCATGGAGCTGGCGAAGGCGACCTCCCACGGTCTGACCTGACGCTCGCGTCCTCTTAAGCACGCCATCGGCCGAGAGAGCCGTTTCCAGCCTGTTGAGACAGATCAAGGCTTTTGCGCCGTGATCCGTCATGGTCAGGTCATGGAAACTCTCGTTTTTCGCTGCTCCCAGACGGGATCGAACGTGCAGATCGGATTGGCCGCGACGTCGCTCGCGGCCGATGCTGATTCGTACGAGGCGGTCGCATGTCCAGCATGCGGGCGCCTGCACCTCGTCAATACGTGCACCGGGAAATTGCTGAGCGACAGGGAGGGCGCGAGATGTCCTACGTTGCAGACGAACTGACGGCTGTCCCCTCGCCCCATCCGACTTGGCTGCGCCGGCTCGGCAGCCTGTTGAAGTCGATCGTCAGCCGAATCGACCTGTCCCATTTTCCCAGGTCGTGCTGTAACTGACGCCGCGGATCTCGGCAGCGCGGCCCCACACCTTCACCGATGCGCTACGAGATCAGCATCTTCGTTGCGACAAATCACCTCGGGAGCCACCGTCGTCCGCTCAGCGGCGGACGCTTGGCGCGCTCCCCAACACAGACACGCTCGGGAGTTCTTGGATGCGCACCTCGATGATCAGAGTTTTGACGCTTGTGACAGCAACTGCGGCCTCGACATCGGTGTGGGCCGCGGATGCGGATCATGGCGCCGACCTCGCCCGGCGCTGGTGCGCCTCATGCCACCTCATCGAAGGGACGCAGAAGCAGGCCAGCGCCGACGTTCCGTCCTTCGCGGAGATCGCGCAGAAGGCGGACTTCACGCCTGAGAAGGTCGCCTTCTTCCTGCTCGACCCGCATCCGAAGATGCCGAGCTTCCCGCTCAACCGCCTGGAAGCGGCCGATATCGCCGCCTATATCGGCTCGCTGCGCAAGTAAGCCGCCAAGCCCGCCTGTGCGTGACGGCGGCCCCACGGCCGCCGATCCCGTCTCCTACTGCCGTCGCACCGCAACGGCTCAGGTGTCACTCAGGACTTGGGCTCAGTCGCCTTGCTCGCGGCAGACATGATGCTGCTCGTGATCGTCTTCATATGTTCGCCCGCGTTGGTGAACTGGCTGCGCAGGAATTCGGACTGAATCCGCATCGCCTCCTCCAGCTCGGTCGCATGAACGAGCTTTCGCGCATGCTCGAAGGCGGTCTTGATGTTCTGTTCGGTGAGGGTGAGCGCCTGCTTGGACATATCAGCGGCGGGCCCAGGAACCGTCGAGATCGATTTGCCGGCCGCGTCGAAGAACATCTCGAAGGCTCTTTCCGCCTGTGAGATGGTCTTTTCCGCGAGGTCGCGCAGTTCGGCGGGCACTTCCAGTTTGGTTTGGGTCATTATTGCGTCCTCCACGACAGACCCAACTACCACATCCGGCCCGCGCCGTCGCCGTGCAAATGCACGCGACGGACACCGCATGGCGGTTGCTAGGTGGAGGCCGCCATGCGCTCGCGCGCGATCTGCAGCGAATACTCGATGGAGGCGAGGTGCCGATCGAACAGGCCGCGCATCCGTTCGTCGGTCACGAGCTCCGCGAGTTCGCGCGCGTGCTGCAGAGCAAGATCCAGCAGCAGCACCGTCCTCCTGAGATCGTCTCGCGATCCCGTAACGCCGCGGCGCGGCGCCTCGAGCCGGCCAGCTCCTGTGGCAGCAACAACAACGGCCTCCTCGTCAGCCGTCGTGAGGCTGGCACGAAGCGAGACGGCGCGCGGGCGAAACGGAACGATGTTGGTCATTGGACTGTCCCCGCTGCTGCGGCGAACCGATCGGATTCAATTTCCGCTTTTATACACGCGGCATTCTACTGAAGCCTTAGATCGATCGTAGACGGCGTGGCCGCCGCGGCCCCAACGCGCGCAGCCGGATTAACCTGAAAGCAAAGCGAAGCGCCCCGGCGACCACCGATTACCGCGGAGCGCATCCGGCATTACCCCGAGAAGCGGCGGCGATACTCCGAGGGCGACACACCGAGATGCCGGAGGAACGCGCGCCGCATACGCTCGTCATCGCCGAACCCCGCCCGCTTGGCCACCTCGACCACACTATCAACCTGCCGGCTTTCGAGCAGCAGACGCGCCGTCTCCACCCTCAGCGCTTCCACGCCCTGAGCCGGCGTCATGCCGGTCCGGCTGGCATAGGTGCGCGCAAAGGTTCGCGGCGTCATGCCCGCTTTCGCCGCCAGCGCCTCCACGCGAAGATCGCTGGCGATGTTCTCGATGATCCAGGCATGCAGCGCGCTGAAGCGGCCCTCGACGTCGGAGGCCTGCGCCGCCAGCACGGTCGAGAACTGACTCTGTCCGCCCGGCCGCTTCAGGAACACGACGAGCCGCCGCGCCACGTCGAGCGCGATGGTGTGGCCGAAATCCTCCTCGATCATCGCCAGCGCCAGATCGATGCCGGCGCTGACGCCTGCGGATGACCACACGCGTCCGTCCTGCACGAAGATCGCGTCTGGCTCGACTTTCACGTTCGGGAAGCTGTCCTGCAACCGAGGGCAGTAGCGCCAATGCGTCGCGGCCCGCTTGCCTTCGAGGGCCCCGACCCACGCCAGGGCAAACGCACCGAGGCAGACCGAGGCGATGCGCCGGGCGCCGGGGAGCACCTCGCCGATCCACCGCATCGCGGTCTCGTCCTGCCGCAGCTTCCAGATGCCCGGACCGCCCGGGATCAGCAGCGTATCGATCTCCTGCGGGCTCATCGCTGACAGCGGCGCAGTGTCGATCATCAGGCCGACATCGGTCGGCACCAGCCCGCCCTCCCTGGAGACGTAGGTCAACGCATAGCCGGGACCCGGCAGCTCGATCTCACTGAGCTCAGCGAACACCTGGGCCGGCCCGGAGACGTCGAGCAGCGTCACCCCGGGGAAAGCGAAGATCGCCAGCCGTCGCTCGGCACTGTCTCGCCGCACTGCGGCACGTCGGACGGAGTTGGCAGAATTCGAGGGCATATTGTCCTTTAAGCCATCGGAGCGCGGCCTGTATAGCTCAACGTGCAGTGTTGGAGTTCACGCGATGTCGCACAACCTGGACGGCCACTATCCGACCGTCGCTTCGCCCTGGGACGACTACACCGTCTACAGCTTTCCCGACGCGTCCGAGATTGCCGAGTCCGATCGGCGACCGATCATGGATGCGATGAATTCGATCATTGCCATTAACTGGAAAGCAATCGAACCTCACTGGACTGCGGCCGCATCGCCATTCGACAGCAAATACAGCCTCGTTCTGGTCTACGATCACATCGGACTGGTGGCCTTCTCCGTCTACCGCGTGATGACCATCGCACAGCGCCTGGCCATCTACCGCAGTGGGACCGAAGTGCTGCCCGCGCACCAGGGCCGTGGTCTGTATGGGTTCTTCACGTCGCAGATTCTCAAGCACCCCGGTTGTGCTGCGCGCAGCAACGAAATTCTCTACGGATGGCGCACGCGCAACCCGATCGTCTGGGCGGCCAACGCCAAGATCTGTGAGAAGGTCGCGCCCTCGCTGCTCGATGATGCGGCCGATCCCGAGTTGCAGGCAGCGTGCGTCGAGATGTGCGCGACACTCTATCCGGGCAAGCCGCTCGAGGTGCCCGGCATGATCATGCGCGGCGCCTACGGACACATCGAGCACATCCGGCAGGACTATCACGGGACGGCCTCGCTGGTCGAAACGGCGATGTCGCGGGTCATCCCGAACTCGGCCGACGCCCTGTTCTCCGTTGGCTATGCGAGGGTGTGATGGCCGCGGTTGGACAACACGCCGTCATCTCCTCGTCTCCGCTGAGGATTGCCGATCGCGCCTATGTCGCGTGGGGAACCGTCGCGTTCGCCTATGCGATCGCCTTTCTGCAGCGGATGTCGCCGCAGACCATCGGCCTCAGCTTCATGCGCGACTTCGGCACCGATGCCTCCGGCGTCGCGATGCTCGCCTCGAGCTACTTCTGGGGCTACACGCTGATGCAGATTCCGGCCGGCGTGCTCGTCGATCGTTTCGGCGTCA